>DAOPZG010000086.1:0-11044 GCA_035353235.1 Candidatus Limiplasma sp. | reverse complement strand
GAGAGCGCCGTAGGCACGTTAATCAGGTTGATGACATAGCCGGAGTAACGGCCGTACATAGCGCGCGCCTGATCCTCCGCGAAACCTGCGGTCTGCGTCAGCAGATTCATGATCATACCGGAGTCGATGAAAGCCGCCAGCGGAACGATGCATGCGGAAAGCGTGATGGGAATGGCAAGCGTGAGCAAGCGCCGTGTCAGCGCGCGCCCGCTGAGTTCCTCCGCGTTCTCATCCTGCGGAAGCTGCAGAAAAGCCGGCTTGCGGCGGCGATATACGACGGTGATATAGAAAAGCGCGACGCCTTCGGCAATGGAGTTGCCAAACAAGGCGCCCGCCGCGGCATAACTTACGTTGATCTCCGAAGAGCTTCCCATACCGATCCGGGAACCCAGATAGGCCAGCGGGAGCGCGACAGCAACCTTGCCAACCTGCTCGATCAGCTGGCTGGTAGCCGTCGGCACCATATTCTGCTGCCCCTGCATAAACCCGCGAAACGCGCTCATAGTGCACACCAGCAGCAGCGCGGGTGCAATCGCGACAAAACCGGCCTGTGTTTTAGGGTCGCCGACACGTTCGCTTAAAAAGGGATTAAAAGCGATCATCAGAAACATACCGATTGCACCCAGAACCGAGAGGATGGTCAGTGCGTTTCTAAACGCGCGGTGCGCATTACGGGGATCGTTGCGGGACAGCGAATAACTGACCATGCGGCTGACCGCCACCGGAAGACCGGCGGATGAAATGGTCAGCAATAAATTATACGTTGGGAAAACCAGCTGAAAGGTTCCCAGCCCCTGTTCACCAATCAGCCAGGCCAGCGGAATACGGTATAATACTGCGACAATCTTACAGATCAGGCCCGTGATGCCCAGTATGGTCATGCCGCCGACGATGGACTTCTGCTTTTCGCTCACCCTAGCGCCTCCGATTTGCCCGTTTCCTGAAACATTATAACAGATTTTGCGCCTGTGGCAATACGACACGTCAGGCAGAGCGGAGAGATTGGAGTGAAACTGGAGTTTTTCAGGGCGTGCCTCGTCAAACCGCCATTGGCAAAAGCAAAGCGGAATGGTATGATCTTTACAGATGGAGGAACGGAATATGGATTGGGATTCTTGCTGGCTTCCGGCAGCGGAAGTTCCGGAAACGTTGCGCGCACCCATGGATGTCGCACGCTGGGAATTGGCTCTGCAGGGAGTCGAATGCGCTTTGCAGATCCGGCAGAACGGGGGCGAAGCGTACGAAATAATGGACTCTCCCGCCGGATGTCGGATCACAGGCGGTGAGACAGGCGTGCTGTACGGCGCACATCGTTTACTGCTCAGCAGACGGACGGGGATACCGTTGCCTGCAGGCGAACGTTTGCCGGCTTACCCGTTGCGGATGCTGGAACACTGGGACAATATGGACGGCACCGTAGAACGTGGATATGCGGGCCGATCTCTGTTTTTTGAGCGTGATCAGTTCAGGCGGGACTGGCCTCGCCTGCGCGCGTATGCCAGGCTGTTGGCATCGGTCAGCGTGAATGTGGTATGTCTGAACAATGTGAATGTACATATGCCTGCGCAATTGTTGATTACGGAACGCTTCCTGCCGGATGTGGCGGAACTGGCAAGGATGTTTGCGACTTTCGGGATTCGGTTGATGCTGACTGTGGATTTTTCGATGCCGCTTGCCGATGGCCTGTCCACAGCCGATCCGCTGGACGAGCGGGTGCAGGCGTGGTGGCGGAAACAGGTTGCACTGGTTTATCGGTATGTACCGAATCTTTTTGGCTTTCTGGTGAAAGCGGATTCGGAAAACCGCCCGGGGCCTTACGCATACGGACGTACCCACGCGGAAGGCGCGAACGGGCTGGCCCGCGCGCTGAAACCTTATGGGGGCGCAGTGGTCTGGCGTTGCTTTGTGTATAACTGCAAGCAGGACTGGCGCGATACCCGGACGGATCGACCGATGGCAGCTTATCAAAATTATTCCGGGCTGGACGGACAGTTTGATGATAACGTGATATTGCAGATCAAACACGGCCCATGGGATTTTCAGGTACGGGAGCCGGTTTCGCCTTTGTTGCTGGCTATACCACGTACGGCAAAGGTGATGGAATTGCAGCTGACGCAGGAATATACCGGCCAGCAAAACGACCTTTACATCATGCAGGGGATGTGGGGAGAAGTGCTGGCGGATGTTCCCCGGGGCTCGCTTCGTGGGCTGGCGGCAGTCGCCAATACAGGGCTGGATTATTTCTGGACGGGGCATCCGTTCGCGCAGCTCAACCTGTTCGCGTATGGGTTGACAGCATGGCAGCCGATGAGCGCTTTTGAGACCGTGACCCGCTTGTGGGCACAAATGACCTATGCGCCAAAAAGCGCACAACTGGAAAAGCTTACCGACCTGCTGTTGCTGAGTCGGGAGGTATATGAAAAGTATACTGCTTCGCTGGGATTGTGCTGGATGGTTAATCCGGGTCACCATTACGGACCGAGCCCTATGGGATACGAGTATTCATTCTGGGGAACCTACCACCGCGCCGACCGGGAAGCTGTCGGTGTGGATCGGACGGAAACCGGCACGGGCTACCTTATGCAGTATCCACCCGCGCTACGCGCCCGATACCAGGAACTATCGGCATGCCCGGATAAACTGTTGTTGTTCTTTCACAGGCTGCCTTATTGTTATCGTATGCGGGATGGCCGTACGCTGATCCAGCGAATTTACGATGATCATTTTGAGGGCGCGGAGGAAGCTGCCCAGATGGCTGTTAAGATCCGTTCGCTTCGGGATGCTCTGCCCCAGGCTGTATATGACGAGGTGGATCTTCGTATGAAGCGGCAGACAGAGAACGCCCGGGAATGGCGCGACGTGATCTGCGACTTTTTCCATCGCCTGTCCGGGATTGCGGACGAAAAAGGCAGACTATAGTTTCGGAGGTTGAATGTATGGAAAGCGCCCCTAACCTTCTCCGCGATACGGGAATCCCTCAAAGTGATATTGAGATGAGACTGGAATTGGCCTTCAACACAATTTTCGAGGATTATGAAGAACGGTTTTATTTTGAATGCGGCGACGACGCAGGATATCTGCTGGATACCGGCAACCTGGACGCGCGAACCGAAGGCATGAGCTACGGTATGATGATGGCGGTGCAGCGTGACCGCAAAGACCTGTTTGATCGCCTCTGGATGTTCAGCGTACGCTATATGCTGAACCGCTCAGGCCCGTATGAGGGGTATTTCGCCTGGTCTGTACAGCCCAACGGCAGGCACAACAGCGACGGTCCCGCACCGGATGGCGAGGAATATTACGCAATGGCGCTTTTCTTTGCCGCGGCACGGTGGGGAGACGGAGAACCGCCCCGCGATTACTCCGCGCAGGCACGAAGCATTTTGAGGCATGCGCTGCATCAGCACGAACTGGTCCGGGGTGGAAAGCCCATGTGGGATTTGGACACGGCGCTGATCAAATTCGTTCCGGACCTTCCGTTCAGCGATCCGTCGTATCATCTGTCGCACTTTTACGATCGTTTCGCTGTATTGGCCGATGAGGTTGACCGCCCTTTCTGGAGGCGTGCGGCGCAGGCCAGCCGCTCTTATCTGGCAAAGGTCTGTCACCCGCTAACCGGGCTGGCCCCGGAATATGCCCTGTATGATGGCTCGCCGGAGACAAAACACGGGCATGGAGATTTCTTCAGCGACGCTTACCGGGTCGCCCTGAACATTGGTCTGGACAGCGCATGGAACGGGAAACGACCGGAATACCATGCTATTGCGGACCTGATGCAAACGTTCTTATGGGATCGGGAACCCTGGATGACCTATACGACGGCGGGACAGGCGAAAGAACCGCCCGCGCTGCATCCGGTCGGGCTGCTGGCAACCACAGCGGCCGCGTCTTTGGCGACCGACACGCTGCGTTCGCGGGAGTGGGTGCTTCGCTTCTGGAATACACCGCCGCGCAAGGGCGCGCGGCGCTACTATGATAACTGCCTTTACTTCTTCTGCCTGCTGGCGCTGGCCGGGGAATATCGTTGCTTTGCATGACATCGCATTCTGCGGCCGTTCAGGACGGCTGCACCGGGCAGCTGTATAATCATGTAAAAAACTATAATTTTTCGGGTAAATGGTTTCAGACGGGGCATTTTACAGGTCATTCGGGCGTGCTATGCTGATTGCATCAAAAGGCTGCCGACGCAAGCCGCAAATGAATAAGAGGAGGAAAATTCATGCGTAAACTTGTTTCCCTGCTCATGGCGCTCGTGATGCTGGCCACGCTGGTTGCGATTCCCGCGATGGCCGAATCCGCACAGGATCCCATCACCGTATCGGTGTTCTGCGGTGATCCGCGCGACCAACCCACGTCCGATAACAAGATCTTTAAGAAGATCGAAGAAGAATTCGGCCTCAAGTTCGAGTTCGAATTCCTCGCTGGCGACCTGGATGAAACGCTTGGCGTGAAAATCGCCGGGCAGGATTATGCTGACCTGATGGATGGCGGCAACAGCGCCGAAAAGCTGATCGCCGCGGGCGCGCTGATTGACCTGATGCCCTATATCAGCGAAGAAAAGACCCCCAACATCTATAACTACATTCAGCCCTATCTCAAGCGTCTGCTGAACGATAAGGGACAACTCTTCATCATCCCCAACTACGGCCGTTACTATAACACTGAAGAATATGGCATGAACTATGTAAACGGACCCGCGTTCTTCGTACAGAAGAAAGTATTGGCCTGGGCAGGCTATCCCACCATCAAGACGATGGACGAGTACTTTGACCTGATTGAAAAGTATATCGCGGCCAACCCGACCAACGACAAGGGGCAGCCCAACGAAGGTTTCGCGATTCTCTGCGAAAGCTGGCGCGCGTTCTGCCTGTTCAATCCCGTACAGCACCTGATGGGCCGCCCCAACGATGGCGACGTCATCGTGGACATCGACAACAACTACAAGACCGAAGCGTACGTTATCCAGGATTATGCGAAGCCCTACTATAAAAAGCTGAACGAGCTGTATCACAAGGGCCTGATTTCCCAGGATACGTTCGTAATGAACTATGATCAGTACATCGCCAAACTGTCCAGCGGAACTGTGGCGGGTATGTTCGACCAGTACTGGGACTTCCAGACGGCGAGCGACGCGCTGAAAGCCGCTGAAATGTACGACAGCATGTACCAGGGCCTGCCGATTGTGTACACCGAGGAAGAAGCGGGCAAACCCATTACCGAACATTATCTGAACGGCACCGTGATCAACGTGAACCGCGGCTTCGGCATCAGCGTGAACTGCCAGTACCCCGAGCGTCTGGTGCAGTTTATGGAAAAGATGCTCAGCGACGATTGGCAGAAGATCATATGGTGGGGTATCGAAGGCGAAGATTACAGCGTGAAAGACGGCCGTATGGTACGCACGTACGAACAAATCCAGAACGCGGCCAACGCGGTTTGGAAGAACGCCAACAGCGCCTACGTGCTGACCAACTCCATGCCCAAAAAACAGGGTGAAATGGATGACGGCAACAAGTGGGACCCCGCTGTGCAGCCGGAAAACTACTACCTGCAGATGAACGACTACGACAAGGATTTCCTGGCCCATTACAACATGAAGCGGCCTTTGGACTTCTTTAACCCGCCTATTAAAATCGCACCCTACGGCGAAGCCTGGCAGATTGACGTAACCGTGGATCAGGCGGCCAACGATGCCAAAGCGGCCTTCCAGGACGTGGAACGCAAGATGCTGCCGCAGATCATCATGTGCGACGCGGGCGAATTTGACGCCAAGTGGCAGGAATTCGTAGACGCCGTGAACGCAATCCCGATCACGGACTTTGTGGACTTCATGCAGCAGCAGATCCTCGACCTGGTGGCGAAGAATTCCTAACAGAATCTCCCCGTAGCGAGAAAAAACTTATCTGAACCATCGTTACGGCGGCGGGAGGGTCGCTCTCCCGCCGCCGTTTTAGGAGCCATCCTTGCCCCCACAAAAATGATAAACCTGAGCGAGGTGTACCCCGTGCGAAAAGCAAACGCTGACGCCGTGACGGTAACGAAGAACGAGTTGAATTTTCGGCCGGTTTCCATATGGAAAAAGCTTTGGCTGCAACGACAGCTGATGCTGATGAGCGTGCCGATGCTGTTATACATTTTTCTTTTTAACTACTTTCCCCTTTGGGGCTGGATTACGGCTTTTATGAACTACAACCCCGCCAAACCGTTGTTTGACAACCCGTGGGTTGGCATGGGGAACTTCGTGTGGTTGTTCAGCAAACCGGAATTTATCCGTGCGATCCGAAACACTTTCGCGATGGCTGCCATCAACCTTGTTTTCGGTTTTGTGTTTCCGATTTTGCTGGCCCTGTTCCTGAATGAAATACGCTCGCTGCATTTTAAACGCACCGTGCAGACGGTCACCTATCTGCCGCACTTTTTAAGCTGGGTGATCGTGGTGGGCATTGCCCAGACGATTTTCGCCAGCGATGGCGCTGTAAACCAGCTGCTGATCTCGCTGGGCCTTCGGAAAGACCCGGTTTTCTTTCTGGGGGAAGGAAAATACTTCTGGTGGCTGGTCGGCGTGATCAACCTTTGGAAAGAATGCGGATGGAACACTATTATTTACTTGGCCGCCATGAGCGCGATTGATCCGGCATTGTACGAAGCCTCAGAGATGGATGGCGCCGGCCGGTTCAAGAAAATGTTCCACATCACCCTGCCGGGTATCAAGAGCACGTTCATCGTACTGCTGGTGATGAATATCGGTTATCTGATGGAAGCCGGTTTTGAAATCCAGTACCTGATGGGCCAGAACGTGGTGATGGACTGGTCGCAGACCATTGACATATTCGCTCTGAAATACGGCATCACCAAAGGTCAATACAGCCGCGCCATTGCCGCCGGAATCTTTAAAAGCCTCGTTTCCATCGCCCTGATGCTGAGCGCAAACTACACCGCAAAGCACCTGGGTGAGGATACCTTGCTATGAGGAGGGAACGAAGCATGAACAGGAATGTGGTTATCGCCCGTAAACGGAGCCGTCTTAAAAAGCGTTCCGTTTTCCCGATCATCAACAGCCTCGTAATGATTTTTCTGATTTTTATCACTCTGTATCCGGTAATCAATACCGTTGCCATCTCCTTTAACGATGGCACGGATGCCGTGCGCGGCGGGATCGGCCTGTGGCCCCGGATGTTCAGCATGAAGAGCTACGAGACGATTTTTTCCGACCCGATTATCTACAACGCTTTCTTTATCACCATTGCGCGAACGGTGATCCAGACGCTGCTGAACGTGGTGCTTACATCCATGCTGGCCTACGCTTTAAGCCGCAGGGAATATGTGCTTCGTAAATTTATCACCACGGCTTTCGTGCTGACCATGTACGTCAATGCGGGCCTGATTCCCAACTACCTGCTGATTCAGCGCACGCTGGGTCTCAGCAAGAGCTTCTGGGTGTATATCATTCCAACCATGACTTCCTGCTTTAATATGATTATCACCCGCACCTATATTCTGGGGCTGCCGGACGCGCTGGTGGAATCCGCTCGCATCGACGGCGCTGGCGATGTCTACCTGTTCTGGAGGATCATCTTTCCGCTGTGCACGCCGGTACTGGCGACCGTGGCGCTGTTTGTAGCGGTCGGCGCGTGGAACAGCTGGTTTGACACACACCTGTACAATGCCAGTAAGGTACAGCTGCATACCCTGCAATATCTGTTGAAGATGAAGCTTGCGACCACGGTCAACATTTCCAATGCAATCCTGACCAGCACCGACGCAGCCGCAAGTACGACGAACACCACACCGGTTACGATCCGCGCGGCTATCACAGTGGTGTCGGCAGCGCCAATTATGGTGGTGTATCCGTTCCTGCAGCGTTATTTTGTGGTGGGGTTGAACGTGGGAAGCGTAAAAGGGTAATTATCGTGGGGTCTCCTCCTCTTTCCGCCCGCGAAGGATCGGCGCGCCGCTGCAAGCCGCGCCGGTCTTTCGCGGGTTTTTGCTGTGCCGCGACAACTTGCCAAAACAACGGAAACGAAGTATCCTTGTTTGTCGGAGGAGATAAAGCATGTATGAAATTCGGAAAGCCCGGCCACAGGACGCGTTAGGGATAACCATTGTAAACAGCTTTGCCTGGAGAGTGACCTATACGGGGTTGGTGCCGGATTCTTATATTGACCAACGCACGGAAGAACTGCTGCCGCGAATGGAAAAAACCCGCCAGGGGATTGAACAGGGCGGGCATTATCTGGTGGCGACGGAGGAAAACACCGTGGTGGGCTTTTGTATTTTTGGACCGGAGCGGGACGCAGAAACGCCGGGACGTTCGGAAATCTATGCGCTGTACGTGTTACCGGGGTATCAGAAACGCGGTGCAGGCAGCGCGTTATTATCAGCGGCGCTGGGGGCGCTGAAGGAGGAGGGAGCCTCGCGGGTGATTGTAAACTGTCTGCAGGGGAATCCGGCGCTCCGTTTTTATCAGCGGATGGGTGGAAAAACAATCGAACAATGGAGCGACGACTCTTCCGGTTTCATGCTGAGCGGCGATACGCTGCTGTTTGAATTGACGGAATGAAAGGCGGAAAGCGCAATACCTTCTTTGTAACTGGTATTGTGAACCGTCCTGCCGGGGGTGTACATCCCGATGATGACCGGGGCATGGTTTCACCGGAGACGGGGGCCTTGAATCTTTCGGTTCATAGAACCTGCGGTTTACAACGGAGGAGACACCGGTTTGCCTGCCGCAGACCGCTTGCGATATTGCTCCGGGGTAACGCCGTAACGTTGCTTAAAATGACGCAGGAACCTTTTATACTGCCGGTACCCGACCTGCTCCGCAATTTCGCACACACAAGCGTCTGTGCGGCTTAAAAGACCCGCGGCATGTTCCACCCGCAGCGCGGAAAGCCATTCCCGCAAACCGACGCCCCGTTCATCCCGGAAAACACGGCCCAGATAGGTGGCGTTATAACCCATTGCGGTGGCCACGCTGTCAACCGTGATGTGCTCTCCGGCGTGAGCCGTTACGTAAACGGCGACCCGGTCGCTGATGCGTTCCTGCGCGGGCGCAAGCAACCGAATGGCCAACAGGCAGAGATCCACGAAATCTCCGGTCTGCGCCTGTAAAAACTCACGCATCGGCTCCGGGCGGTCAGCAAGCTGGCGGGAGCATTCCGAGACCAATTGCTGCCATGCTGCCTTTTTCACATCGGCGCCGCAAGCGTTGCAGAAAGTTTCTAACTCCGCACAGCGGGAGCGGCATTCGTCCGCCTGCCGCAGGGCGACTGCGCGGGCCAATCCCTCCATCCGTTCCCGAAGGGCTCCGGATGCGGCGTTAAGTTGAGCGTTCAGGCGGAACCGCAGGGCGTTTAGCCGGTTCGGATCCTCGGCGGTCTCACTGTGTACCAGCCGCCTGTGGAAGTGTCGCAACCGGGCCTCGGCTGCGCCCCAGTCCGGTTCGGCGCCACCGGCTTTCCAGCGGAGCGTCAGGTATTCTTTGTCCTCCACGATATGGGCAGTAGCGCTACCCTCGGGAAAAGTGGAAAGAATTTCTTCCACTTCTCCATAGCAAAGCGGCGCGCCCCAGGTAGCCAGCCTCCACATGGAGCCAACAGCCTCGGGAGGAAGCGAAACATCCGCGGGGAACACAGCCCCGGTCAGCAAGGCAAGCAGAGCCATCGAATACGCTGTGTTGGATCTCATCCCGGCGGTTTCGCGTCGGATCAGCTTACCGCGCACATGCGCCAGTACAGCGGATGCTTCTATCGGTTCAATGGGTTTTAACAGATAACCGGCCACACCGATGTTCAACGCGCGCTGTGCGTACTCAAAATCACCGTATCCGCTGACGACGACAAACTGCCCGTCAAACCCCTGCGTTTTGACTGCCAGCATCAATTCCAGCCCGTCCATGCCCGGCATACGAAGATCCGTAACGATCAGATCCGGTTGCGTTGGGGCAAGCAATCGAAGGGCTTCGGCGGCATCGGGACATTCCGCGCAGACGGAAAATCCTTCTGCCGCCCAGTCCACCAGAAGTTTTAATCCTTCCAGTGCCAGCGGTTCGTCGTCGACAAGCATCACGTTGAGCATCGTTTAAACTCCTTCCTGAGCGGAGATGCGAATCATCGCGATGGTTCCGCGTTCTTCAGCACCGCGCAGTTGAAGCACGACAGTTTTACCATAATGCAGAACCAGGCGACGGTAGATGTTCTGCAAGCCGATACTCTCCGGCATGTCTTCGGGGCTGATAATTTGCTTTTGCAGGGATTCCAGCCTGTCGGGGCGCATTCCGACACCATTATCGTATACCTCGACGACCAGCGTGTCGTCGCCGTCCACCCACGCGCTCACGCGGATATGACCCTGCCCGTTCAAACTCTGTACGCCATGCTTACAGGCGTTTTCCACCAATCCCTGTACGCTCATCACAGGCACGGTCCGTGCTTCGGCTTCCGGCGTTACGTTAAAATCATATCGCAATTTATCGCCAAAACGAAATTGCTCAATCTTCAGTACCATACGGACGAATTCCAGTTCTTCCCGCAGGGGAACCACGTCGTGGGCAGTGTCCACCATCCGTCTGAGCAGCTTGGAAAGCGCACGGATAATTTCCGCTTCCTCCGTGTGCCCGTTGCGGATGCTTAATACCAGAATGGCGTTCAGCGTGTTAAACAGAAAGTGCGGGTCAATCTGCGCCTGCAGGTATTTCAGTTCCGCACGAACGTTTTCAAGCTCCAGGCTTTTTTGCTTCAACTGCAACACATACAGGTCGTCGATCAGTTGGCGCAGACGCAGACCCATGGCGTTAAAATGCACGGTCAGTTCGCCGATCTCATCCTGTCCCGGATCGCGGGAAATGGGGGGAAAATGTTCGGCGGTCATACTGTCCATGTGCCGCAGCAACCGCTGGCTGCGTAAAACAATCGAGTGGGAAAAGACCAGCGCCATTGCACCCGCAAAGAGGGAGCAGACGGCTCCCAGCAGAAGTCCTACCCAAAGAGCTTCCCGAATGCTCTGGTTAATCGGCTCCGCGTTGATTTGAGCCAGCAGTTTCCAC
>DAOPZG010000085.1:0-11216 GCA_035353235.1 Candidatus Limiplasma sp. | reverse complement strand
ACAGAGCAGAAAAAACAAGGGAAAAACAAATTTTTCGATTTTTGAGAAAAATAGTTGACAGTACTTTTGGAATTGGTTATACTAAATTACGCATTTGAAATTGATTGGAAAGGGGGGCACATTAAAGTGAGTAACATCTTTGAGCTTCGCATCGACCGTTCTTCTGCTATGGTTATCAAGGGGACGAGTCTGTCTGTTCGTCTCTATGCAGTCGCCGCGAAGGAAAAATGTGCCCGTCTGTCTGTTTTGTCTGTGCGCCAGCGAATGAGCTGACCACGGAATCGCAAGACCCAAAACAGGCTTTCGGCACGGACCGAAAGCCTGTTTTTTATATTGTTTGGAGGTATCTATGACAACCCAACGGAGAAAAATCCTGTCCAGTCTGATGAAGGGAAACCGGCTGCGCTATCTGGGTGCAATCGGCGCAATGATCGTAGGCGTCGGCATCGGGCTGGTGACGCCTGTAATGCTTTCCGGCACGATCGACGCGCTGGTAAACGTATCGGAGCATAAAGCAGACGCTGCCGTTGCTCTGCCGGGGTTCATCGGCGAATGGTTTACGGTGCGCGGAGGCATCTCATACCTGACATCTCACCTGTGGATCATTGCTGCCGCACTGATTGCACTGTACCTGATCGGCAGTGTTTTCCAGTACCTTCGTGGCCGCTGGACCGCGGAAGCGAGTGAAAGATTCAGCAAAACATTGCGTGACCGGTTATACAGCCATCTGCAGCAGCTCAGCTACGGCTACCATGTGAAGGCCCAGACCGGCGACCTGATCCAGCGTTGCACGTCGGATGTGGATACGATCCGCGGCTTTCTCTCGTCGCAGCTTGTGGAAATATTTCACGCGGTGACCACGGTGGGGCTTGCGATGGCGATATTGCTGAACATCAACGTGCGTATGACCCTGTACTCCATGGTGTTGGTGCCCCCGCTGTTTCTGTTCGCCCTGCTGTTCTTCAACCTTGTGCAGAAATACTTCCTGATTTCGGACGAAGCCGAGGGCAAGCTGAGCGCGGTATTGCAGGAGAACCTGACCGGCGTGCGCGTGGTGCGCGCGTTTGGGCGCGCGAAGTTTGAGGATGAAAAGTTTGACGGCTTCAACGATGATTACTATCGAAAATCGCTTAAGCTGGTGCGGCTGCTGTCCGTCTACTGGGGCAGCTCCGACGCGATGTCGATGCTGCAAACGGGGATCGCGGTGATCTGTGGCCTGGTCATGGTCGTGACCGCCCCAGAACAGTTGACCATCGGGCAGATGGTGCTTTTTGTAAGCTATATCTCGATGCTGCTGTGGCCGATTCGCCAGCTGGGGCGCATCCTGTCGGATCTGGGCAAGGCGATGGTGTCTTTCGGGCGCGTATGCGAAATACTGGAAACAGAACCCGAAAAAGACGACGCGGAAGCGGCTGATTATCCGATGGACCGGGCGATTGAGTTTAAGCACGTCGGATTCGCCTATGAGGACGGTCGCGAAATCCTCAAGGACATCAACCTGACAGTGCAGCCCGGCCAGACTATCGCCATTCTGGGCGCCACGGGCAGCGGAAAGTCCACCCTGATGCACCTGCTGCAGCGTCTGTATGACGTAAGCCGCGGCGAAATCCTGATAGGCGGGGTAAACATCAACCACATTCGCAAATCTTACTTGCGTTCCCGCGTCGGGCTTGTTTTGCAGGAACCCTTCCTGTATTCCCGGAGTGTTCGCAACAATATCGGTATCGCGCGTGAAAACTGCACCGACGACATGGTGTTTGCCGCCGCCCGGGAAGCCTGTGCGGACGACTTTATCGAAGGGTTTGAGAACGGCTATGAAACCATGGTCGGTGAACGTGGCGTAACCCTTTCCGGGGGACAGAAACAACGCATCGCGATTGCGCGGACACTGCTTAAGCAGAACGACATCCTGATTTTCGACGACTCCCTGTCGGCTGTGGATACCGAAACCGATCGCGCCATCCGTGAGGCGCTTGCGCAGGAACGCGCCGAGGGAAGCAGCCACGCGACCACCTTTATTATCTCTCACCGGCTAACCACCCTTGCGGAAGCGGATGTGATTGCGGTGATGCAGCACGGCGAGATTGTGCAATTGGGCTCGCACGCGCAGCTGATCGCGCAGGAAGGGCTGTACCGCCGCATCTACCGTATTCAGTCGGCCCTGGAAGATGAAATGAACGACGACCAGAATAAAAAGGAGGCTCCAACCTGTGCAGTCCTTCGAGGAGCATGATTATTCCGACCATATAGACATGGGCGTTTGGAAAAAACTGATGCGTATCGCCCAACCCTTTCGGAAACACCTGATCGCCATCCTGATTACCATGTCGATCACCGCGACGCTGGACGTGTGTTTCCCCCTGTTGAACCGGCAGGCGATTGACCGGTTTGCGGTCAACGGCACGTTAAACGGACTGGGCGGATTCATCGCCGCCTACGCGCTGTGTGTGGTGTGCCAGACGACCTGCATCTTCACCTTTATCAACCTCTGCGGAAAAGTGGAAGTCGGGCTGTGCCGGCTGATCCGTCAGACCGGCTTCCGTCACCTGCAGGAACTGCCTTTCTCCTTCTACGATAAAACCCCTGTCGGTTATCTGATCGCACGGATGACCAGCGACACCCAGCGGTTGGGGGATACGGTAGCCTGGAGCCTGATGGACGTAATCTGGTCCGTCGCTTATGTGCTGATCGTATCGGTTACGATGCTGGTGATCAACTGGCGGCTCGCGCTGGTGGTGCTGGCCGTAGTGCCGATCATCGCGGTTGTCGCGGCGTACTTTCAGAAAAAGATACTGGCCAGCTACCGCGAGGTGCGCAAAATCAACTCCAAAATCACCGGCGCGTTCAACGAAGGCATTATGGGCGCCAAAGCGACGAAAACGCTGGTGCGTGAAAACGCAAACGCGGAGGAGTTCACGCAGGTCACGGAAAGTATGCGTAAATCTTCCGTGCAGGCAGCCATCACTTCCGCGACCTTCCTGCCCATTGTGGTATCGCTGGGCGGGTTCGCCACGGCGCTGGTGCTGTACCGTGGGGGACATCTGGCGTTGGCGACCGGCGCTACCTCCATTGGTACACTTACGGCGTTTATGACCTATGCCATGCAGATTTTTGAACCGATCAGCAATATCGCTCGCCGGTTTGCCGAAATGCAGCAGGCGCAGGCTGCCGCCGAGCGCGTGATTGCGCTGCTGGAGACGGAACCCGAAATTGCGGATACGCCGGAAGTGATTGAGGAATATGGCGACAGCTTCCACCCCAAAAAGGAAAATTGGCCGAAAATCCACGGCGATATCGAGTTTGACCATGTTACCTTCCGCTATACCGGCGGAGAAAAGGTGCTGGACGATTTCAGCCTTAAAATCAAAGCGGGGCAAAATATTGCCATCGTAGGCGAAACCGGCAGCGGAAAATCCACCATCGTCAACCTGATCTGCCGGTTTTACGAACCGACCGAGGGAGAAATCCTTATTGACGGAGTGAATTATAAAAAGCGTTCCCAGCTCTGGTTGCAATCCAACCTGGGGTATGTGCTGCAAACCCCGCACCTGTTCTCCGGAACGGTGCGCGACAACATCCGCTACGGACGGCTGGAAGCCACGGATGAAGAGGTGGAGGCCGCGGCGCGACTGGTGAACGCCGAGGAATTTATTATGGCGCTGGAGAACGGCTACGATACCGACGTGGGGGAAGGTGGCAACCGCCTTTCCACCGGACAGAAACAATTAATCTCCTTCGCACGTGCGATGATCGCCAACCCAGCTATCTTCGTTCTGGACGAAGCGACCAGCTCAGTGGATACCGAGACGGAGCAGAAAATCCAGGCGGCGATCCAGACGGCGCTTTCGGGACGGACCAGTTTTATCATCGCGCACCGCTTGTCCACCATCCGCAGCGCGGATCGTATCCTGGTGCTTCAGGACGGGAAAATTATCCAATCCGGCACACACCGTGAATTGTTGGGCTGTCAGGGATACTATCGCGATCTGTATACCAACCAGTTCCGCGACGAGCGGCAGCGCTCCCTGTTGGCGGAGGCCTGATCGGGCCATTCGATCAGCCGTGAACAGACGGATGGGGAGACCTGACCGAAAAAAGCAACTGAAAAACAGCAGAACGCCCGGCGGTTTTCGCCGAGGCGTTCTGCATTTTTCGAGAGGTTTCTTTGATTGCAGAGAAAGATCGTCGCATTTGGGAGGATGTTTCCCATAACAGTCGAATCGAAGCGCCAAGCAACCTCGTTTTTCCGCAAATGGAACTGTGATGGAACAGAACCACAATCTGGGAAAAAGATAGACAAAGCCGTATCTTTTCGCCTATACTGAACTCGGTATTCAATGAGAATATTTTCATGAAATGAGGGAAAATCCATGAAAAAGGCAACAGCGCTCCTCCTGGTACTGGCAATGGCACTGCTCACCATGGTTTCCGGTCTGGCGGAAAGCAGCGCGGCTTACACGGAAACGGTTGTAAGCATCGATGCGGGAGACCACCAGATTCCCGCTACGGTTTGCGTTCCGACGGCGGAGGGAACCTATCCGGCCGTTGTGATGCTGCACGGAACAGGCTCCAGCCGTGACGAAGCGGGTAACGGTTATGCGACTGCGGCCCCGATTCTGGCGGAGAAGTACGGCATCGCCACTATCCGCATCGACTTTATGGGCAACGGCGAATCGACGGCCGATTATACGGGCTACACCTTTGAAAGCGCGGTGGCTGACGCGCTGGCGGCCGCGAATTACATGGCGGGCCTTACCAACATCGCTCCCGATAAAATCGGCGTGATGGGCTGGAGCCAGGGCGGTACCGACGCTTTGCTGGCCTGCGGCTGGCACCCTGAAATGTTCAAATCGCTTGTGACCTGGGCGGGCGCGCCTCAGCTGAAAATGGACGGCTTCTTTGGCGACAAGGAATACGAGGAAGCCAAAGCAAACGGCTATTTCGTGATGAACTTCGACTGGCGCGAACCGCTGCATGTGTCGCTGCAGTGGTGCGAAGACGTAATGAACACCGATGTGCTCAAGGAATTCAGCGCCTACACCGGTCCGGTGCTGGCAATCGCCGGCACCATGGACACCACGGTTGACCCGGACTGGAGCAACAAGATCGTGGCGGCTAACACCAACGCTGCCTCCAAGACCCTTTTCATCGACGGGATGGATCACACCTTCAATGTATTCGCCGAAACAGATTTGCACTTGCTGCATACCGCGATTGACGCGACGGGCGAGTTCTTTGCCGCGACGCTCAAATAAATTGCGTAAAACTGGCAACGTAAAAGCGGCCCCCGCATGGGGGCCGCTTTTACGTTGCCCGGAACAAGTGCCATCCTTGGGATCAGGTGGTTTTTTTGATGGGCAGCCAGGCCTCGCAGCGGTAATCCGGCGAAAACTGACTGCCTTCAAAGTACACTTCAATATCCGGCGCGTTGGCGTACTCGTATCCGGAAGTGGGTAACCACTCGGTCACGATCCGTTTTTGCAATGTCTGCAGCGCGTCCGGCATTGCGCCAACGCAGTCGAAGATTGCCCAGGTGCAGGCCGGAACGGTGGATTCCGCCATCCCCTGCGGTACGGGCGCGTTGCTGGCCACAGCGATGAAATAATCGAACGTTTCGCCGCTCATGCAGGCAGATACACCCAGCAATCCTTTGGGCGTACCGTTCATCAGCGGCATCATCTCCGGGACGCGAGGGGCGCTTTGCTGCCAGAAGAGTGGCACCTGCGCGAAGCTTTGTTCCACATCCATGGGCAGCGTTACTTTCAGGCCGACAATCCGGAAGGCTTCCAGGGTTTCAATGCGATAGTTCATCGATGTTTCTCCCTTTACCGTCAGTGTAAAGGAGATACGCGGATAGGCGGTCAGGCGTACGCCGCTGTCCCGCGCGCGGGAGGGCGGAACCCCATGCACGCTTTGAAACGCGCGGTTGAACGCCGTTGGGGAATCGTATCCGTAGCGAAGCGCAAGGTCAATCACCTTCACGTTTCCGCCTGCCAGTTCCAGTGCCGCGAGCGTCATCCGCCTGCGGCGCAGATACTCGCTTAACGGAACCCCCGCGATATACGTGAACATCCGCTGAAAATGAAACTGCGAACATGCCGCCAGCCGCGCTGCCCTCTCCAGGTCGATTTCGCCATCCAGATTCGCTTCCAGATAGGTTAACGCGTCGTTCATGCGATCCAGCCATTCCATACGCATTTCTCCTTCCGGCGATCATCATAACAGGGTGCGAAGGAGCGCGCCTCTCTGTTTGTGTGCAAAAATGGAGAGGTGTTCCTCTGCGCAAACCGACCCGTAGATAGGATGGGGTTGATAATTTACGGTTTATTCGCGGTATTTTCCGCGTCGCGTGCCGCCCGCCGCGCGTCCCGCGCCTTCTTCTCCTGCGCATCCAGCGCCGCGCCCAACGCGACTCCCAGACACAGGCCGATGGAGGTGCTAAGCCCGATATTGCCCAGCGATGCGCCAAAGGAAGCCCCTACGCCCATGCCCAACGCAAGATAGATGACCAGCCAGTTGCTCGCGGCCTTTTCTTTTTCAAAGCGCGGCCCTTCCGCCCCTTCGCCATGTTGCTTGAAACCGAGTTTTTCCAGCACCCGCTTAGACTTCTGGTTGTCCGGTTCGGTTTCTGCGGTCACGTAGTATACATCCGGCTGCGAGAAGGCCCAATCTGTCAGCGCCCCTGCCGCTTCGGTGGCATACCCTTTGCCCTGAAAGGCTTCGCGGATGCCATACCCGATTTCTACCTCGCCTTGGGAAGGCGGACCTTTAAAACACAGGTCACCTGCGAAAGCGCCGTCCTTCTGGTAAATCCCCCAGGGAGCATACCACTGACGCTCCGCCGGGTGGGCGCGGCTGCCGGACAGCATTTCAGCATAAGCCGCCTGCATATGCGGATCGGTTTCCCTGTCAATCAGGCTCTGTATCTGTTCGTCCGTCAGCACTTCCAGCAGAAGGCGTTTCGTTTTGAATTTCAGCTTCATAGTGATCCTTTCCTGATTTGCCACGTTGATCATTATTATAAAATTATCAATAACCGATCAGGCAATGCGGCCTTGGCGATACAGCGGAAACAGCCCCGCACAGCGGCTGACCGGTACGATTGTATCACGGGAAACCCCGACCGTAAAGATAATGTAAACGATCCTGAAGGTTTACCAGATTTCTGGCAGATTTACCAATGGGAATTGACAAAGCGACGATAAACAGATATAATTACAAAACAAATGAGGGCACCTGAAAAATCCATATCACAACGGAAGGACGTATGTCTCATGAAAAAGTTACTGTCCCTTCTACTGGTATCCCTGATGGTATGCAGCATGGTTTCCATCGCCTCCGCCGAGACGACCGCCACCGTGTTCGACCCCGAGTTGGTCGCGGCAGCGCAGGCTGAAGGAGAACTGACTGTGTACGCATCCTGCGAAGAGGCTTACATGAACGCCGCTGCCGACAACTTCCAGAAGCTGTTTGGCATCACTGTGAACCGCCAACGCCTGTCCACCGGCGAAGTGGCCGCCAAGATTGAAGAAGAAAACGGGAATCCCAGCGCGGACGTATGGTTTGGCGGCACCACCGACCCATACAACGAATCGGCGGCCAAGGGATTGTTGGAAGCCTACGACGCCAAGAACGCCAGCCACCTGACCAGCGACCTGTATCGCGATAAGGATGGTTACTGGTACGGCATCTACAAGGGCATTCTGGGGTTCATGGTCAACACGGAAGAAATTACCCGCCTTGGGTTACAGGTTCCCATGGACTGGGACGACCTGATCAAGCCCGAGTATAAGGGATTGATCTGGATGAGCAACCCCAACACCGCCGGCACCGCGAAGCTCATCATTAACACTATGGTGCAGATGAAGGGCCATGACGCGGCAATGGAATACTTCAAGGCACTGGATGCGAACGTGGCGCAGTACACCAAGAGCGGCTCCGGCCCCAGTAAAATGGTCGGCCCCGGTGAATGCGTCATCGGCATCGGCTTCCTGCATGATGGCATCACCCAGATCCTGGCCGGATACGACAACATCCAGCTGGTGCTGCCCGCCAGCGGAACCAGCTATGAAGTGGGCGCTACGGCGATCTTCAAAGGCGCAAAACACATGAACGCCGCGAAGCTCTGGATTGAATATGCTTTAAGCCCCGAGTGCGTCAACCTTGCTAAGACGGCCGAAAGCTATCAGTTCCTGGTGCTGGACAATGCCGAACAGCCCGCCGAAGCCACGCAGTTCGGGCTGGATGCCAATAAAACCATCAACTATGACTTTGCCGACGCAAAGGCCAACACGTCCAAGTATGTGGAAGACTTCTTCGCCGCGATCGGTTCCGGCGCGGACGACCGCTTTAAGACCGAGTAACGAATAGCGGGCCACGAAATGAGGAGGATGGCGGTTCTGCCGTCATCCTCCTCTCTTCATTTACGCATCGGGCGCCTGAGCAAAGGGGAATATCAACCTGCAGCACGCATGCCGAAGGGGGCTGGCGCTATGGTGACAAGCAAAGTACAGAGTAAGCAGCTGGACCGCAGAAAATTTTTCTCCGACCCCATCATGGTATCGACGATCTTTGTTCTTCTGATTTTTCTGGCCTTATTTATCCTTTATCCGCTGGCTACGCTGTTGGTAGACAGCGTTTTTGACCCATCCAAAGGGCTGACGCTGGATGTTTTCAGCCGGGTGCTGAGTATGCAGCGGTTTCAAACGGCGTTTAGCAATACGCTGGTGCTGGGTCTGATCACTGGTTTCGCCAGCACGCTGATCGGCCTGCTGTTTGCCTATGTGGATATTTATATGAAGGTGCGCAGCCGTGCGGTGAAAAAGCTGTTCGACGTTGTAAGCCTTCTGCCGGTGGTTTCACCGCCGTTTGTTTTATCGCTGAGCATGATCCTTCTGTTTGGGAGGAGCGGGCTGATAACCCGAACCGTATTGGGGATTTATGACAGCGAAATTTATGGCCTCCATGGTATCGCCATTGTGCAGACCCTGACATTTTTCCCCGTGTGTTATCTGATGCTGAAGGGTCTGCTGAAGAATATCGATCCCTCGCTGGAAGAAGCCGCCCGCGACATGGGCGCCAGTCGTTGGAAGGTGTTCACCTCCATCACATTGCCACTGTTGCTGCCGGGGCTTGGCAACGCATTTCTGGTGACGTTCATCGAGTCGGTGGCAGATTTCGCCAACCCCATGCTGATTGGCGGCAGCTATGATACGCTGGCGACCACCATCTACCTGCAGGTGACCGGCGCGTACGACAAGGTTGGCGCGGCGGGCATGGCAGTGGTGTTGCTGGGGCTTACGCTGGTGCTGTTCCTGATCCAGAAATACTATCTGGAAAAACGCACGGTGGCAACCCTGACCGGCAAAGCGAACCGCGAACGGATGCTGATTACAGACAAGAGCGTCACCCGGCCGCTGACGATCCTCTGCTCGCTGGTGAGCGCTTTTGTGATACTGATGTACGTTAGCGTTCCTTTCGGCGCACTTTTCAAACTCTGGGGCCGTAATTATTCCCTGTCGCTGGTGCATTTTGATTATATTATTAAATACGGCGGTGCGCGCGCCTTCCGGGATTCGTTTATGCTGTCGATCATCGCCGCGCCCATTACCGCGCTGCTGTCCATGATTATCAGCTATCTGGTCGTGAAGAAGAAATTCCGCTCTAAAGCGTTTATCGAGTTTGTCAGCATGCTGGCCATGGCGGTGCCGGGCACTGTGCTGGGCGTGGGCTATATCCGCGGCTACGCAAACGGGCTGTTTGGCAGCGGCATTTTGCAGGGGCTGTATGGCACGGGCGCGATTCTGGTGATTGTGTTTGTGGTGCGCAGCCTGCCAGTAGGTACGCGCAGCGGTATTTCCGCCCTGCGGCAGATTGACCGCTCCATTGAGGAAAGCGCGTATGATATGGGGGCGAACAGCGGCAAGGTGTTTATGACCGTAACGCTTCCTTTAATTAAGGATAGTTTCTTCAGCGGTCTGGTTACCACGTTCGTTCGCTCCATTACCGCTATCAGCGCGATTATTTTGCTGGTAACGCCCAAGTATCTGCTGATTACCACCCAGATTAACGAATTTGCCGAGAAGGGCAAGTTCGGCGAAGCGTGCGCATACGCTACGATCCTGATCGCGATTGTCTACGCGTCCATCCTGCTGATGAACCTGTTTATCAAGTATTTTGGCACCAGTAAAAAGATCAGGGAGGCTGAAAAGAATGGCTAAAGTCAGTAAAGGCGTGCGTTTGGAGCATATCTCCAAAGTATATCCTGATCCAAAAACGGGCAAGAATTTTTACGCCGTCAAAGACGTGAGTATTGATATTGCGCCCGGCACGTTCGTAACGCTGCTTGGTCCCAGCGGGTGCGGCAAAACCACCACCCTGCGTATGATCGCCGGGTTTGAAAGCCCGGACGAGGGCGAGGTGTACCTGGGGGAGGAAGCCATTAACGCGCTCACCCCGAACAAGCGTGATACGGCGATGGTGTTTCAGAGCTACGCGCTGTTCCCGCATTATAATGTTTTCGATAACGTGGCCTATGGCCTGCGCCTGCGGAAACTGCCCAAAGAAGAGATTGAGGAGAAAGTACGCAGTATTCTGGAACTGGTGGAAATGAGCGGCATGGAAACGCGTATGACCAACCAGCTTTCCGGCGGGCAGCAGCAACGCATCGCACTGGCGCGCGCGCTGGTAGTGGAGCCTGGCGTGTTGCTTTTTGACGAGCCGCTGTCCAACCTGGATGCGAAGCTGCGCGTGACCATGCGGACAGAAATCCGCCGCATTCAGCAGACGCTGGGGATTACCGCGATTTATGTGACGCACGACCAGAGCGAGGCCATGTCGATCAGCGACACCATCATAATCATGAACCGGGGCGAAATCGCGCAGACGGGAACGCCCATGAATATCTATTACCACCCCAACAGCGAGTTTGTGGCCGACTTTATCGGCGAGGCGAATTTTCTGGATGGGATATTCCGCGGCCGGGAAGGAACGGACTGCCGCGTGGAGATACAGGGGCATGATATGCTGGTGGAAAGCGAGCGCGACCTGTCCGCCGGGCAACCCTGCAAAGTGGTTTTGCGACCGGAGGCCATTCACATCGGCACGCAGGGCGTTTTACCCTGTTTGGTTGAACTGAGCTGTTTTATGGGCAGCTATCAGAATTACCATGTGCGCCTGGGGGAAACATTGGTAAAAATCGCGGACAACTGCCCGGT
>DAOPZG010000084.1:0-11572 GCA_035353235.1 Candidatus Limiplasma sp. | reverse complement strand
CGCAAAACCTTCATTACTTTGGCTTCCAACGCTGTTTGTATGTCAGGAGGACGGAACACAGACAGAAGAGATTGAACGTATTTATTCCGCACAGGAATCAGGTTGACCGAGTGGAACTGTGACGATCCGCATGAGGCATCGCAACAGTGTATGTGGAAGCGTTATAAACACGACTGGGATAGATATACGGAGAAAAAAATGATTTTATTCCTTGATTGATACGGATCGTTAAGTATGAATACAGCAAAGCGATATCGACGGTGATAAATAAAACATTCAAGCAAACAGCCCGGCGTTGCAGACGTACGGTTTATCCTGTATAATGCAAAAAAAGCCCATGAAAGGGGCGAAAGTATGGATAAATGGGATGACCGGTTCATGAAGATGGCCAGACTGATTTCCGAATGGTCCAGCTGTTACCGCGCGGGGCGTTCAGTTGGCGCGGTGATTGTGAAGGACAAACGGATTATGACGACGGGCTACAACGGCGCGCCCGCGGGTTTAAAAACCTGCCGGGAACGCGGGGAATGCATGCGCGACCGCCTGCATATCGAATCCGGGACGAGAGCGGAACTGTGCTACGCGATCCACGCAGAGCAAAATGCAATCATTCAGGCAGCCAAGCTGGGTATATCTATCGACGGAGCGACGATTTACTGCACCCACCAGCCCTGCTCGGTCTGCGCAAAAATGATCGTGAACGTTGGGATTCGCCGTGTGGTTTTCGAACAGGCTTATCCGGACCCGTTTGCTCTCGAAGTCTTTGAGGAGTCGGGAGTAAAGCTTGAGCATTATCCCAAAGAAAAGCAGGAGTAACGCTACTTTTTTTGCGGATAGGGCTCGCTGCCGACACACCAGCCGCGCAAGCGATTTACGGAACGCTCGACGGCTGTTTTGCTTTCGCCCCAGGGCTCGGCCTGAAAACGATAATCGAATTTCCGCGTAAACCAGTCCAGATCTTTTTCATCGTTCGCTAAGCGGTCTGTTAAAAAAGCCAGCGCTTCCGCTGTAAACTCGTTTTGCTGTTCTGCTGACAAAACATCGCCGCTGGTCTCCAGCAATGCCTGAAGGTGAGGCAGGCACACCCCGTTGGATTGCTTCCAGGCGGAGCGGAAATCCGGGTTTGTTTTCCATAAGTGCAGAAAGGTATCCCGATAACGCCGCATATGGATATCAACGGCTTCGCAGACAACGCAATGCGCCTGTAAAGCTTTCAGCTCGTCTGTAACCGTGCTGGTTGATGATCCTTTGCCAAACAGAGAACGACGCGCAGTCCGCGCACTTTCTACTTTCTTTTGAAGCGCCTGCAGGGCCGTTAACTGAGCTTTTACACGCGAATCCATCAGCAGCGCATGACCCAGCTTGTTTTGTTGAGCAAAAAGCATCTGCTGGTGTTTGCCGCAAACGCCGCGTTCGTTGAAACGGATACGAACGTCCGGTTCCATTACGCTGGCGCCAAGCGTGCGTTCGATCTCTTCCACTTCGGTCTTACGCTCCAATGAACAGAGGGGGCATTCGCCTTTCCACTCCATCGCTTCCCAGACAGGAATCGTATCCAGATGGTATTGCATCTCGCGCCTCCGCAACGGTATAATAGACGTGCACCATGGTAACAGATTTTTAGCAAAGCTTCAAGGGCGGAAGCAATTTGGTTGCCGGTCGACAAATCGGAAACACGCATGGCCGGGTTATCCATGGCAGACGGGGAGGAATGGGTATGACGATTTCCGGAATCATTTCTATTCTGGATGCGCGCGTACTTTGCGGTGAGGAAAGTTTGGAGCAGGAAGTCAACTCGGCTTGCGGATCGGACCTGATGAGCGACGTGCTGGCGTTTGTAAAGAATAAAACGGTGCTGATCACGGGATTAACGAACGTACACGTTGTTCGGACCGCGAGCATGCTGGATATTCACTGTATCGTATTCGCGCGCGGAAAAGTCCCGGGCGAGGATGTGCTGGAAGAAGCTAAAGAATCCGGAATCGTCGTTCTTTCAACCCGATACACGACTTTTACGGCGTGCGGCCTGCTGTATCAGGCCGGGCTGCGGGGCAGCAACGAATGCGAGACGAAGCAGGCTTAATGTTGTTTGTCAAATGAGGAGTAACATGCAGGAGTTAACACTTGCAGACACCTATCAGGTGAAAGCGCAGGACTATGCGATGGCCGGGGACGCCTCCGCGGCAATTAAACGGAAGCTGAAACAATTGGGAGTCGATAGTGGCGTTTTGCGTCGTATCGCCGTCGCCTGTTACGAAGCCGAACTGAATCTGATTATCCATAGTATTGGCGGTACCCTGACCATCAGTATGACACCTTCGGAAATCACGCTGGCTTCTTCGGATGCCGGGCCTGGTATTCCCAATATTGATCAGGCGCTGACGGAAGGTTTTTCGACTGCCAGCGAAGAGGCGCGAAACCTTGGTTTTGGCGCCGGTATGGGCTTGCCTAATATGAAACGGAATGCGGATGAATTCCACATTGAGAGTGAAGTGGGAAAAGGAACGCAGATCCGAATGCGGTTTCATATCAAACAAGGATAACATGGGGCGAAGGAAGCGGTTTCGGAGCGGCCTTCGCCTGGGGGAAGCGAGGTTCCTTAAATGCAAGACAAACGGTTTCACTCTGTACGGCTCGACAAAGAAAAATGCAGAGGATGCACCAATTGCCTCAAACGTTGTCCCACCGAGGCAATCCGGGTACGGGCCGGACGGGCACACATCATTGACGAACGTTGCATCGATTGCGGGGAGTGCATCCGCGTATGTGAGAACCATGCCAAGTATGCGCTGACCGATCCGTTAGCGACGATTAATGATTTTAAGTATAAAATCGCTCTGCCTGCGCCGTCTCTTTATGGACAGTTTAAAAAGCTGATCAGCCCGTCGCAGATCCTGGAAGGGCTTCTTCACATGGGTTTTGACGATGTGTTTGAAGTGGCTTCTGGCGCGGACATCGTTACCCGCGCGATCCGTGAACGGATGCGGAGCATGAGCCCGGAACGTTTTCCGATCATTTCTTCCGCCTGCCCTGCCATTACCCGGCTGATCCAGGTGCGCTTTCCCGAGCTGATACCGCACATCATCGATATGCGCCAACCCATGGAAGTGGCTGCGATGGTGGCCAAACGGGAGTTTTGCCAGAAGCACGGCGTGTCCGAAGAGGATGTCGGCTGTTTTTTCATCACACCGTGCGCCGCAAAAATGACCGCGATCCGTAACCCGATTGGGCAGGAAAAATCCGCCGTGGACGGCGCTATCTCCATGCTGGAGATATACGGCCTGCTGGCAGGGCACATCAAGAATTACCCCAGTGCGCTGAACCTTTCCACAGCGACTTCCTACGGAGTTGGCTGGGCCAACAACGGGGGAGAGGCGGCGGCTGTATGCCCGGAAAAAAGCATGGCTGTGGACGGAATTGAAAATGTGATCCGTGTGCTGGAAGAGATTGAAAACAACAAACTCCGTGATCTGGTCTTTTTCGAAGGCGCAGCATGCACCGGCGGCTGCGTTGGCGGTCCCCTGACATTTGAAAACAGCTATATTGCCCGTAACGCGATTCGAAGCCTGATGAAAGGCTGTGATTTGCGTCATCCGGACGAAGCGGTGAAAACCTCGTATCTCACCAAGTATCCACTACAGACCACCAAGAAGATCGTTCCCAACAGCGTGATGAAGCTGGACGACGACATTACGGAAGCCATGCGGAAAATGGAGCAGATGGAGGAAATTGTGAAGTCCCTGCCGGGATACGACTGCGGCAGCTGCGGAAGCCCCACCTGCCGTACGTTCGCGGAAGACATCGTTCGCGGACATGCCAGCAAAATGGACTGTATCCATATCCTCAAGGATCAACTGAAAATTATGGCGCAAAAAATGGTGGAACTGGCCAAGACCACCAGAGAGTAGGAACGAACATGAACGGAACCGAACTTGCCAAGCTGCTGAACGCAAAGATTGTTACCGCGGGGAAAAATCAGAACGCGGAGGTAACCTGCGGATATGCCTGCGACCTGCTCAGCTGGGTGCTGGCCCATGGCCGTAAGGGGATGGCCTGGGCAACGGTGCAGACGCATGTGAATGTGGTGGCGGTGGCCGTGCTGATGGAAATGAGCTGCGTCATTCTGGCGGAGGACAACCATATTGAAGCGGCTTCGCTGGCCAAGGCGGAGGAGGAGGGTCTGACGGTGATGGAGACTGCGATGACCGCCTACGAAATCTGCGGGCGGATGTTCGCAGCCGGGATTACGCCGTCGGACCGTTGAGCCATGCTGGCTTATTGTGATCTTCATATTCACAGCTGCCTTTCCCCGTGCGCCGATGATGAGATGACCCCCTGGAATCTGGTTGGGATGGCGAAAGTGAAAGGGCTGGATGTGATTGCGCTGACCGATCATAACTGTGCGTTGAACGTGCCGGCCGCGCTGGCTGCCGGTAAAACTTACGGCGTGGAAGTGATTCCGGGGATGGAAATAACAACCCGGGAGGAAGTTCATCTGCTGGCTTATTTTCCAGACGCGGAGTTGGCGTTGGGCTTCAGCTGTGAGATTGACGCGCACTTGCCGGATATTCCCAACCGCGAAAACCTCTTTGGCAACCAGATCATTGTAAATTCAAAAGATGAACCATGCGGAAAGGCGCCGAAGTTATTACTGAACGCGACGGACCTTACGCTTGACGAGGCCTGTGCCCTGACCCGAAAATATCACGGCATCAACGTTCCCGCCCATATCAACCGCGGTGGAAACGGGATGCTGGGAGTACTGGGTCTGATGCCGCCTTTGCCGGAGTATCCGGTTGTGGAAGTGGCTGCAAGGATTTCCTGTCCGGAATCGGCTGTGAAAGGGAGGTTCATTCTGCATTCCTCCGATGCTCATCGGCTGGAAGATATTTCGGAACGCGATTTTCCGCTGGATATACCGGCACCGACAGCTGATGCTGTTTTTAACTGGCTAAGGGACAAAATGGTGTAGATTTTACTCTCACTGCGGAAGCGCAAGTTGGCTTTCGCAGTGCTTTTTTATTTACGGGAGAACGCAGCTAAACGATGAGAAACAAGGAATATATGGCAGAAAAACAGGGTAAAAGATCAATGATGCTGTACTCGTTTTGTATCTTTTTACCGAAATCGTCAAAAAAATCACATTTTTTACTGGGGAAGCGTGCAATTCCGGTTGGGGTATGTTAAAATATATATGCTGCGTGCATAGTGCGCAGCTTTACGGCGTATGTTAGATTTGAGGAGGTCTCAGGGTGCCATGACCGAACAAAAGGAAAAGTTCGCACAGCTGCAAAAGGTCATCGACGAACACAAAGATCAAAAGGGGGCGCTCATGCCTGTGTTGCAGGCGGCGCAAAACATTTTCGATTGCGTTTCTCTCGATGTGCAGGAGTACATTGCCGATGCGCTGGGCACTACGCTTAGCGAAGTATACGGTGTAGCGACGTTCTACTCCCAGTTCTCGCTGCAGCCCAAGGGCAAGTATGTAGTTGGCGTTTGCCTGGGTACCGCCTGCTACGTACGTGGTTCTCAGAAGGTGCTGGACCGTGTGGAGAAAGAGCTGGGCATCAAAGTTGGCGAAACGACCGCGGATAACCTGTTCACCATTCAGGCGACCCGCTGCCTTGGCGCCTGCGGTTTGGCCCCCGTTATGATGATTAACGACGAGGTGTACGGCCGCCTGATCGACAGCGAAGTACCCGGCATTCTGGAGAAGTATAAGGCCTGACGATGCGGGACCTGTCGATGCACGTTCTGGACATTGCCCAGAACAGCGTGAAAGCCAATGCGAAAACCGTGAGCATATCGTTTACGGTTGACGAACACCGTTGGTTAACGATCGTTTTTACCGATGACGGTACCGGCATGGCGCCGGAACTGCTTCAAAAGGTTACAGATCCGTTTACCACTACGCGCACCACGCGCAAGGTAGGACTCGGAATACCGCTGATCAAAGAAAACGCCGAACTGACCGGCGGAACCGTAACCATTGAAAGCCAACCCGGCAAAGGCACAACGCTTACGGCGACATTCGATTTAAACCACATCGATTGTCCACCGATGGGTGATATGTGCGATACGCTGCTTACGCTGGTACTGCTCAACCCCGATCAACCGGATTTTGTGTTTCATGCGCAAACCCCGGACCGGGAAGCCAGTTTCGATACCCGTGTCATCCGGCAGGCGCTGGATGGTGTGGCGCTGAACGAACCTGAAGTCACCCAGTGGATCCGGGATGCCATCAACGAAGAGTTTAAACCTATTTTGGAGGTGCAATAACGTGAAATCCATCGCTGAACTGGAAGCCATCCGTCAAAAGACGCTGGAGCGCGTCGCGTACCGTAAGGAAGCGGATAATGACATCCGTGTGGTTGTCGGCATGGCGACCTGCGGTATCGCCGCCGGTGCCCGTCCCGTGATGCTTGCCTTTATGGACGAAATCAAAAAGCGCGGACTGACGAATGTTACCGTCTCGCAGACGGGCTGTATCGGGATGTGCCGCCTGGAACCCATGGTGGACGTGATCGTTCCCGGCAAAACCAAAGTGACGTATGTGAATATGAATCCCGACATGGTGCCGCGCATTGTAACGGAACACCTTGTAAACGGCAACCCTGTGATGGAGTACACCATCGGCGCCGCGGAAGATAAATAACTGCATACCAAGGAGGAAGAACCATGGATTTTTATCGCGCACAGGTGCTATGCTGCGGCGGCACCGGCTGTACTTCGTCGGGTTCCGGCGAAATTATCAAGCGCTTTGAAGAGCAAATTGTGAAAAACGGGCTGGACAAAGAAGTGAAGGTTGTCCGCACCGGTTGCTTCGGCCTTTGCGCCGCAGGCCCGGTTGTAATCGTATACCCGGAAGGCACGTTTTATTCGCACGTTCGCGTGGAAGACGTGGACGAGATCGTGACCGAGCACCTGCTTAAAGGCCGTATTGTACAGCATCTGGTCTACAAGGAAAAGACTGAGGATGAAGACCGGCACATGGCGCTGGAAGATATCGGCTTCTATAAAAAGCAGAAGCGTATCGCCCTGCGCAACTGCGGCGTGATCGACCCGGAGAATATCGACGAGTATATCGCTTTTGACGGCTACAAGGCCCTTACCAAAGCACTGACCGAGATGAAGCCGGAAGAAGTGATCCAGACTGTGCTGGACAGCGGCCTTCGCGGTCGCGGCGGCGCCGGTTTCCCGACGGGTCTTAAATGGAAGTTCGCGGCAGCCTCCAAGGCTGACCAGAAATACATGATCTGCAACGCCGACGAGGGCGACCCCGGCGCGTTCATGGACCGTTCCGTGCTGGAAGGCGACCCGCATGCCGTGCTGGAAGCGATGACGATCGCGGGTTATGCCGTCGGCGCTACAGAAGGCTATATTTACGTACGCGCGGAGTACCCGATTGCCGTTAAGCGTTTGAATATCGCTATCAAGCAAGCACGCGAATACGGCCTGCTGGGCGAGAATATTCTTGGCTCCGGCTTCAGCTTTGACATTTCCACACGTCTGGGCGCCGGTGCGTTCGTATGCGGCGAAGAAACCGCACTGATGGCCTCCATCGAAGGCGAGCGCGGCGAGCCGCGGCCCAAGCCGCCTTTCCCGGCCGTGAAAGGTCTTTTCGCCAAGCCGACCAACATCAACAACGTGGAAACGTTCGCCAACGTGCCGCAGATCATTTTAAACGGCGCGGACTGGTTCAAATCCATCGGCACGGAAAAATCCACCGGTACGAAGGTATTTGCGCTGGGCGGCAAGATCAACAACACCGGTCTGGTAGAAATCCCCATGGGCACGACCCTGCGCGAGATCATCTACGATATCGGCGGCGGTTGCCCCAACGGCAAGAAGTTCAAAGCCGTGCAGACGGGCGGTCCTTCCGGCGGATGCATCCCCACGCAGTATCTGGACATCCCCATTGAGTACGACACGCTTACGCAGATCGGCTCCATGATGGGTTCCGGCGGTATGATCGTCATGGACGAGGACAACTGCATGGTGGATATCGCGCGCTTCTTCCTCGACTTTACGGTGGACGAGAGCTGCGGCAAGTGCACCCCGTGCCGTATCGGCACCCGGCGCATGCTGGAAATCCTTGAGCGCATTGTGCACGGACAGGGCGAAGAAGGCGACATCGAGAAACTGGAAACGTTGGGCAAGAATATCAAGGCGACGGCGCTTTGTGGCTTGGGGCAGACAGCGCCTAACCCGGTATTGTCCACCATCCATTATTTCCGTGATGAATACGAAGCCCATATCCGTGAAAAACGTTGCCCCGCGCACCATTGTCAGGCGCTGCTCAGCTACGTGATTACCGACAAGTGCCGTGGCTGCACAGCCTGTGCCAGGGTCTGCCCGGTCAGCGCTATCACCGGCGTAGTGAAGGAAAAGCACGTCATCGACGCCACCAAGTGCATCAAGTGCGGCAGCTGCGTAGAGAAATGCCGCTTTGGCGCCATCGAGAAGAGATAACGAGGAGGAACAACCATGGAACAGATGATCCCGCTTACAATCGACGGCGTGCATGTGGAGGTTCCTGCCGGTACGACCGTGCTGGAGGCATCGCGCATTGCGGGTGTTAAAATCCCCACGCTGTGTTATTTAAAAGACATCAATCAATCCGGCAGCTGCCGTATGTGCGTTGTCGATACCGGCGCGCGCGCTTTTCAGGCGGCTTGTGTGCTGCCGGTCACCAAGGATATGGTGGTGAAAACCAATACCCCCGCGCTGCGCGAAGCCCGCAAGACCGTGTTGGAACTGATTCTGAGCAACCACGACAAGAAGTGCCTCACCTGCGTGCGCAGCCAGAATTGCGAACTGCAGAAGCTTTGCCGTGATCTGGGTGTGGAAGACGGCGAGAAATATGCCGGTTCGATGAACCACTACGATATTGACGATGCTTCGCCTTCCATCGTGCGCGACAACAACAAGTGCATCCTTTGCCGCCGCTGCGTTGCCGCTTGCGAGAAGGTACAGCACATCGGCGTTATCGGCCCCACCAAGCGCGGATTTAAAACCGCGATCGCTTCTCCGTGGGACATGCATCTTGCAGAAATGGCTTGCGTAAACTGCGGCCAGTGCATCACCGTGTGCCCGGTGGGCGCGCTGCACGAGAAGGACGATACCGATCTGGTTTGGAAAGCGCTGAACGACTCCACCAAGCACGTGGTAGTGCAAACCGCACCCGCGGTACGTGCTGCGCTGGGCGAGGAGTTCGGCCTGCCGATGGGCACCAGCGTAACCGGCAAAATGGCCGCTGCGCTCCGTCGCATGGGCTTCGCCAAAGTATTCGATACCGATTTTGCCGCCGACCTGACCATTATGGAAGAAGCGAACGAGCTGGTCAGCCGCATCACCAACAATGGTGTGCTGCCGATGATTACCAGCTGCTCTCCGGGCTGGATCAAGTTCTGCGAGCATTATTATCCCGAGTTCCTGCCCAACCTTTCCACCTGCAAGAGCCCGCACGAGATGGAAGGCGCGATGATTAAGAGCTACTATGCCGAAAAAGCCGGCATTGATCCTAAAGACATCGTCGTCGTCTCTGTAATGCCCTGCACCGCTAAAAAGTTCGAAGCCAAACGGCCTGAGCTTTCCAATAAAGGATATCAGGACGTCGATGTGGTCATCACCACGCGCGAACTTGCCCGGATGATTAAGGAGTTTAACATCAACTTCAACAACCTGCCGGATGAAGATTTCGACAGCCTGCTGGGTGAAAGCACGGGCGCGAGCGTTATCTTCGGCGCTACCGGCGGCGTAATGGAAGCGGCCCTGCGTACCGCTTACACCGTCATCACCGGCAAGGAATTGGAAGATGTAAACTTCACGTCGGTTCGCGGCATCGAGGGGATCAAAGAGGCGACTGTGAAGATCGGCGATCTGGATGTGAACGTAGCAGTTGCCAGCAGCACCGGTATGGCTGCGAAACTGCTGGATTCCATCAAGGCTGGCGAAAAGAATTACGCTTTCATCGAGATCATGGGATGCCCGGGCGGCTGTGTAAACGGCGGTGGTCAGCCGATCGTGGATGCGCCTACCCGCGCTGTACAGGATGTGCGTGTGGAACGCGCCAAGGCCCTTTACCGTGAAGATGCGGGCAAGAAGTACCGCAAGAGCCACGAAAATCCGATGATCAAGAAGATCTACGATGAGTACCTGGAGAAGCCCAATAGCCATAAGGCCCATGAGCTGCTGCACACCACCTACACCGCGCGGCCCAAGTACAGCAAGTAAAACAACAGCGCCCCGGCAATTGCCGGGGCGCATTTCTATCCCCACGGGGATAATGGAACGGGTTAAGTGAGCTAGGTAAAGCATATGTCATTCACGTGTGAAGCGGGGGAACAGAAGATTTGTACGCGCACGGTATGCAATATAATCATTGCCAAAACGCTTCGCCAGATACGTTTCCTCGGTGCGTATGAAAACACGAAACACAATATACAGGAACAGGGGAACCGTATAGAGCAGCCAGGCATGTATCAGCAGCGCAATTCCGGGCACGATAAACAGAATGAACGATGCGTATAGCGGACGACGACAGAAACGATAAACACCCTTTGTATTCAGATCATCGGCCTGATAGGAACGATCTATCGCTGTATAGGATGCTACGAAAAGCGGAACGCCCACACAGAACAACGCGCAGGCTAACGCAAGGGCCACCGGATAAGGGATGAAGCGGTCTTCGAACAGCCCCGGAAAAGTGAAACAGGCGGCAAAGAGAACGGCGGAATACACAATCGTCAGCAATGCCATCTTGGGACCAATACCCCAGCGAGAAAGCTTCTTCATTTCATCATCCATTTCTGTAAAATATATCATTTCTGGTATAGAATAGTTCTTTTCACAAAGCTCGTCAAGCCCGGCTGATGGAGAAAAGAACAGAAAAAACCTCCGAATCCAAAAAGGAAACGGAGGCTTTCTGGGAACCGACAAAGACGATACATTACTCGCCGCGGTCGGCTTCCTTGATCTTTGCAGCTTTGCCCTGCAGATTCCGCAGGTAATACAGCTTTGCCCTGCGAACTTTACCCTTACGAACCAGCTCAATGCGGTCCAGACGGGGAGAATGCAGCGGGAACGTACGCTCAACACCAATGCCATAGCTGACACGGCGAACGGTAAACGTTTCACGGATGCTGCCGTTGCGGCGGGCCATCACGGTACCTTCAAAAGCCTGAAGACGCTCGCGATCGCCTTCGACGACCTTTACCCAAACACGGACGGTATCACCGACCTTGAATTCGGGCAGATCGGAACGAAGCTGAGCCTTTTCGATGGAACGAATGATTTCACTCATTTCATGGGCCTCCTTCCCTCATAGACGTTCGTGCCCACAGGCCATTGCCTGAGCAGAGGACCGTCCGTTTGTCACAAATGAAATTATAACATGGAAAGGTAAAAGGATGCAAGTACAAAATCATAGGAAAGTGTAGGTTCATTATTACAACCGCTCGCATATTTTTTTCAAGGCCGAAAAGGATCATGGAAAAAGCACAAAGTTATTGACAAATAACAAGAACAATGCTAAAATGACTTTTGTTGTCCGGCATGAAGAACCGTCTCA
>DAOPZG010000083.1:0-11675 GCA_035353235.1 Candidatus Limiplasma sp. | reverse complement strand
ACCCTGGTGGATGAAATGCTCAAACAGGGCGGCGTTTTCCGTGAGAACCAGCAGGTGGCCGACCGCGTGATGGACTCCAACGCCATTGAACGCGAGCGCGGCATCACCATTTTAGCCAAGAACACCGCCGTGCATTATGCGGGCACCAAAATTAACATTGTGGATACGCCGGGCCACGCCGATTTCGGCGGCGAGGTGGAGCGGGTGCTCAAGATGGTGGACGGGGTGTTGCTTCTGGTGGACAGCTTTGAAGGCCCCATGCCGCAGACCCGCTTTGTGCTGCGCAAGGCGCTCAACTTAAAACTGCCCGTAATTGTGGTGATCAATAAAATTGACCGGCCCGACGCCCGTTGCGACGAAGTGGTGGACGAAGTGCTGGACCTGTTTATCGAGCTGGGCGCGGACGAAACGGCGCTGGATCGTCCCATCGTATACGCTTCCGCCCGCGAAGGCACCGCCACGCTGGATTTGACTACCCCGGGCACCGACCTGCGCCCGCTGTTTGACACCATCCTCACCTACATCCCCGCGCCAGAGGGCGACATGGAAGGCCCCGCACAGGTGTTGATCTCCACCATTGACTACAACGATTACGTGGGCCGCATCGGCATCGGCCGCATCAACCGCGGAACGCTCCTCACTAACATGAACGTGGTAAAAACCAACTTCGACACCGGCTCGGTCAGCCAGCCGCTGCGCCTTACCAGCCTGTTTACCTTCGACGGCCTGAAACGCCTGCCCGCCGACTCCGCCTCCATGGGCGACATCGTAGCCATGAGCGGTCTGGAGGATATCTCCATCGGTGATACCGTATGCGACCCCCTGGCGGTGGAAGCCCTGCCGTTCGTAAGCATCACCGAGCCGACCGTCACCATGACCTTCAGCGTAAACAACAGCCCGTTCGCCGGGCGCGAAGGCACCTTCGTAACCAGCCGCCACCTGCGCGCGCGCCTGTTTAAGGAATTACAGACCGACGTAAGCCTGCGCGTGAACGAAACCGACAGCCCTGATTCCTTCGAGGTTCGCGGCCGCGGCGAACTGCACCTGAGCATCCTGATCGAAAACATGCGCCGTCAGGGCTACGAGTTTCAGGTGAGCAAACCGCAGGTAATCTACCGCGAGATCGACGGCAAAAAGTGCGAACCGATCGAGCGGATGGTGGCCGATGTGCCCCAGGCTTACGCGGGCGCGGTCATCGAAAAAATCGGCCGTCGCCGCGGCACGCTGGAAAGCATGCACGGCCTCAACCGGGTCCGTCTGGAGTTCCTGATTCCGTCCCGCGGGCTGTTCGGCTATCGCAGCGAGTTTATGACCGATACACGCGGCGAAGGTATCATGAGCGCCGTTTACGAAAAGTACGAGCCGGTCAAGGGGGATATTCCCCACCGCAGCGTAGGCGCGCTGGTCTGTTTTGAGTCGGGCGAGGCCACCAGCTACGGCCTGTTTAACACGCAGGAGCGCGGCACGCTGTTTATCACCGCGCAGACGCAGGTGTACAAAGGCATGATCTGCGGCCAGAACGCCCGCCCGGACGATCTGGTGGTGAACGTATGCAAGCAAAAGCACGTCACCAACATGCGCAACGCCAGCGCCAGCGAGGACAGCCTGAAGCTGGTGGGCGTTCACCCCATGACGCTGGAAGAATGCCTGGAATTTATCGACGACGACGAACTGCTGGAGGTTACGCCACAGAACCTGCGCATGCGCAAACGGGAACTGAGCCACGAGGAGCGCGCGCGCGCCGTGCACCGTTCCAAGATCGACTGACGCCGGACGGGGAAGTTTTCACCAGCCTGCTGCGTTGGATGGGAGACGGCGGTTTTCCGGCATGCTCACCCTGTCCCTCGGCGCATCCTTTTCGGACAAAGGAGGTTTCCCATGAAGCATCGACTGTTCAGCCGCATTTGCGCTATTGCGCTTACGCTGTGCCTGCTTGCGCCGCTTACGTCTGCCGGGGCGGACACATACCTGCCCGACGGCGAAGTGACGCACGCCGATTTTTCGCTGGGTCTTTCGTTGCACGCGGACGGTTTTCCCGCGAGTGCCACGCACCTGGCCGACTGGGAAACGTTCCTTAACAAGCTCCGTCTGCGCGGTTCCACGGATATTCTGGCCCTGTTTACGCCGGACAGCCGCACTTATCTCAAAGGCGCGCTGCAACTGAACGGCAAGGATCAGATTCCCTTCGTGTTTGACGGCTACCACAGCTACCGGTATCTGATCTCCCCGGCGCTGAACAACGAGCCGATCTTCTTCCAGATGCACAATTTTCTGGAGTTCATGCTGAAACCGTATTATTACATGGACTTGCCCACGCAGTATCTGGCGCTGCTGCTGTATCCCGACGCGGCATGGTGGATCGGCGACAGCTACTATACGCCCGTCGCCGAACTGCTGGCGAATGCCCGTCAGGCCGCCCTGAGCGGGGACAGCGCGCCCACAGCCGATTCGCAGGAGGATGTTTCCGCCGACGACGATTCACAAGTCACCGATGACAGCGCAGTTGCGGATGATTCTGCCGACAGCACGGCCGACTCCACGAATATTACCGCCGATGACAGCGCAACCACCGCCGATCCGTCCGCAGCCGTCATAGGCAGCGCGGACGGCCCCACGTCCATCGTTGTCGCCGACAGCGCGGTAACCGGCACGCTGACCTACACCATTCCCTACGAAGACCTGTACGAGCTTTGCGAAAATCTCGACCTGATCGTGAACGACGATACCGACCTGAGCCGCGCCTATTTCTTCTTCACCTGCCTGCTGACCGACGCCTACGCCAGCGACGCGACGCTGGAAATACTGGGCGCGCTGGAAAACGAGCTGGATAACCTCGACCCGGACGCGCAGGGCATGACCGTGACCGAAACACCAGATGAAATCACCATGTCCTTTGGCGACACGCAGGTTTTCCACAAGAGCACCGCGGGCGGAATCACGGCTTTTACGCTGACTTTGCCGACTGCCGAGGGTTACACCCTGACCTTCGACTACCGCTGGGACCCCACCGCCCAAACCGGCGCGGCCCTGAGCGCCGCGCTGGCGCTGGCGACCGATGGCACCGAAACCATCCGCTTCACCGCCGATGGCAACGGCCTGCCCCGCACCGGCGAACTGAGCGGTAACGGCAGTCTCACCCTCGCCGCTAGCGGCAGCGCGCTAAGCACCCCGCTACCCCCGGTACAATTTGCCTTTGACTGGTCGCGTGACGCAGCCGAAAAGCCTTACACGCTGGATTTGAATCTGGACTGGATTCATCCTCAGACACAAAAGCCCGCACTGTCCCTGCATTTTAACGGTAAGCTGTCCACTGTGGACAAGAGCGTGTTTGTGGAAGGCAGCTACCCGCAAAACGATTTCTTCAACCTGAACGAAACCTTTCTGGACGATTACAAATCTCGGCTGATGCCTGCGCTGGCTCTGAAGCTGGCCCCCATCGTGCTGGAAGCCCCTGCCGGGGTGATCGACGACCTCTACCGGTTCGCCAACGCGACCGACATTCTGGTATCCATTGTAGAGTAGGCATGAAAGCCTGGTTTTGGAGGAAGAATGAAAGTTCTTCCTCCACTTTTCTTTTTTAGCTGTGCCCGATGGGCACAAGGATTCGCACCTGTGGGTGCGAGCGCAGGGAGACCATACCTGCGGGTATGGGCAGGGGCTTTCCGCTCGCCCCTGCGCCCTTCGGAATCGCCTGTTTACACGGCGGGCTACGCGGCAGGGATCGCTCTCGGAGTACGGGATAGTCGTCCGCCGCTACCTGCGGTAGCGCGAACACAGGAGGGCCATACCTGCGGGTATGGGCAGGGGCTTTCCGCTCGCCCCTGCGCCCTTCGGGATCGCCTTCTTACACGGCGGGCTACGCGGTAGGGGTCGCTCTCGGAGTACGGGATAGTCGTCCGCTGCTACCTGCGGTAGCGCGACCGACAAGCCCGTCCATCCATCGAGCGACCCCTGCCGCGCCCCGCCTGCTGGTTCTCAGGCGATGGACAAAAATACGGCCTCGGGAATTATGTGTTCCTGTTTCTCTTTCCCAATTTTTCCGCATACACATAGTTATTATATGAGAAAAACGAATGTTTTCTTTCCCGTTTCCCGTTTTTCCTTTGCATGCGCATTATTACTGAGTGAGTGAAAGTCTCTCTTTTTCCGTTTCCCCGTTTTTCTTTCGCATGCGCATTGTTGCTGTGGGGGCGAAAGACTCCCTCGCAGGATGGACTGGACCGTCGTTCGCGCTACCGAAGGTAGTGGCGGACGACATTCCAGTACTCCCAGAGGGAGCCTTTCGCCCCCTACCTCAATCGCATGCCCCGAAGGATGCAGGGGCGAGCGGAAAGCCCCTGCTCGCACCCACAGGTGCGATACCCTGCGCCCCGCGCCCGCAGGCGCGAACCCCCGCGCACCCGCAGGGTGCAACCCCCCCCGGGGAAGGTTGGGGAGGGGATCGCAAATCCCTTCCCCAAAGGGGCGCTCCTGGCGCCCCGAGTGCTTGCCGTTTTTTCACTTTTACGTTATACTGTCTATGATTGCCGGGAGGTGAGCCTATGCCGGATGCGCAGTTGGAAAAAGGAACCCAGAACCCGCTGTATCAGCAGCTGATGCGGCGGTTGAAAAACGACATCGTTTCGGGCCGGTATGCCGCCGGAGCGCGAATCCCCAGCGAACAGGCACTGTGCGATACCTACGGCGTCAGCCGTGTTACCGTGCGCAAAGCCATGCTCGACCTGGTGCAGGAAGGGCTACTGGTGCGCCGTCAGGGGAAGGGCACCTTTGTGGCGGACGCACGGCTGACACGGGACCTGCAACACATCACCAGCTTCACGGACGCTTGCCGGGATATGGGCCGCAAGGCTTCCAGCCGTATCGTGGACTGCCGCCGGGAACCTGCCCGCCCGGAAGACGTGGCCCGCCTGCAGGTGCCGGAGGATGGAGAAGTGATTGAGCTGTGCCGCCTGCGCCTGTGCGATGACGAGCCGGTGATGCTTGAGTATAACCGTTTTCCCGTCACCTATGATTTTGTGGAGCAGGAGTCTCAAACCGGCTCGCTGTATTCGATGTTACGCGCGCACGGGCTGCTGCCCAGCCGCGCCGCGCATGATATATCGCTGGGGCACGCCACCCCCGCGGTCAGCCGTTACCTGGCCACGGCCACCGGCGAAGCGCTGCTCTTACTGGACGAGACGGTGTACGACCAGTATGACCGCCCCCTGCACACCAGCCGGCAGTGGATTCGCGGCGACAAATTCACCTTCCGTATTTAACACAGGCGCGCAGGCGCCTTTTTTACCATTCCCTACCGATTCAATTAAGAAAGAAGAGATTTTCTCTGGAAACATCCAAATTCGCCCTTTTCGTAGACCTGGAAAACTGCGGCGCAAAAGTATCCACGCTGTTAAGCGTGCTGGAAAAGGTCAAGATTCGCGGCGATATCCTGCTGGGCAAGGTATACGGCTATACCGACCAGTACAGCGACCTGAAGGAAGTGCTGCTGAGCAATACCTTTACGGTCGTGCCCAGTCTGCGCTACGGCATCAGCCAGAAAAACAACGCGGATATTCTGCTGGTGATCGACGCGCTGGAAGTGGCCTATACCAATCCGCTGATCAACAGCTTTTGCATCGTATCCGGCGACAGCGACTACACGCCGCTGGTCGGGCGGCTGAAAAGCATGGGCAAGTTTGTGCTGGGCATCAGCCGCAGCGAAGCCGCCAGCACCATTTTCATCAATGCCTGCAACGAGTTTCAATTTTTGGAGAACGTGGGCGTCCGTACCCGCAGCAAGCCCGAGGATAAAAAGAAAGCCCCGACAGCCGAAAAGGAACCGCTGGACGAGCAGGAACTGAACAAGCTGATCGAAAGCATCCTGGACGAGCAGACCGATCAGGACGAGTTATATGCCAGCGAGCTGAAAGGCATCCTGCTGCGCCTGAGACCCGATTTTAACGAGAAGGCGTTCGGCTGCACCACGTTCCTGAAACTGCTGGACAAGCTGGCCCATCAATACGGCAACCTGCGCATCCGCAACGACAACTTCAACGTGATGGTCTCGCTGGGCCAGCCCGCCAAGGAAACCGCCGCCCCCCAGATCACCAAAGACAACTGGAAGGACGCTTTCCGCGACCAGCTCCAGCGCTACAAGGACGGCGGCTTTGACCGCATCAACCCCAGCATCCTCAAGGCCGACATTCAGGCCGCCTACCCGGATTTTTCCGAACGCGCGCTGGGCTACAAGCGTTTCAGCGACGTACTGAAGGCGCTGGAGAAGGACAAGCTGCTGGAAGTGGAAATGGACGAGCAGAAAACCATGCTCATCAAAGTACCCTAAACGCTCGCTAAAGCTCGCTTTGGGCCTGGGGGACTGCGGTCCCCCTCCCAACCTCCCCCTCTGGGTGTGGGACGGAAGAACGCCCGCGAGAGATAAACGAACCGGGCAACGACAGCATATTCCAGCCCGCTTAGCGGACGAACAACTTGCAGCAACTAATCCATTTGATGAATTTATCCTACCCGTTCCCGCGAAGGAGAGATTTTGTGATGTCAGGCGATTTTGCCCGCGTTGCCGCCGCCAGTCTGCGTGTGCATCTGGGCGACGTGGAAAAGAATCAGGAAGAGATTATCACCCGGATGCGCGCGCTGCAATTACAGGGCGTGCGGGTGGCTGTGTTTCCGGAGCTGTGCATTACCGGCTACACCCTGGGTGATCTGCTGACGCACGAGCCGGTGCAGCGCGCGGCGTTCGCCGCTATGAAAGCCATTGCCGCGCAAACCGGGGATATGGCCGTAGTGGTGGGGTTACCCATCAACCAGCGCAGCCGCCTTTTCAACTGCGCGGCAGTGCTGCAGGGCGGGCAGGTGCGGGGGCTGGTGCCTAAAACCTATCTGCCCAACGGCAACGAATTTTACGAAACCCGCTGGTTCGTGAGCGCCGCGCAGGCGGAGCCGGTTTTTGAGCAGGACGGGGTGCGTTGCCCCTTCGCGCCGGATCTGCTGTTTGACTTCGGCGATTTTACCTTCGCCGTGGAAATCTGCGAGGATCTGTGGACGCCCATCCCCCCCAGCAGTCAGTATGCCGTGGAGGGCGCGGACGTGATCGTAAACCCCAGCGCCAGCAACGCGCTGGTCAGCAAGCAGAACTACCGCCGGGAGCTGCTCCGCCAGCAAAGCGGGCGGCTGTACGCAGGGTACGCCTACGCGTGCGCGGGCTTTGGCGAAAGCACCAGCGACCTGGTTTTCTGCGGCTATACCGGCGTGTTTGAGAACGGCCGGGCGCTGGCCGAGGGGAAACGCTTTACCCTGACCGGCGATACCGCCGTGGCGGATATCGACGTGCAGCGTCTGCGCTACCAGCGCCAGCGCAACGGCAGTTTCCACCAGATGCCGCGCAGTCAAACGCCCATGACCGCCGTACGCCTCGCCGCCGCACCCGCGCCGGAACCCGACCGCCTGCTGCGGCCCATCGCGCCGCTTCCCTTTGTGCCGGACGGCGCGGAGCGGGAGGAACATCTGGAGGAGATCGTACGCATCCAGTGCACAGGGCTGATGACCCGGCTCGCCGCCATCCACTGCGAGCATCTGGTCATCGGCGTTTCCGGCGGTCTGGACAGCACGCTCGCCCTGCTGGTGGGCGTGCGCGCGCTGGACATGCTGGGCCTGCCCCGCACAGGGCTGTACGCCATCACCATGCCCGGCATGGGCACCGGCAAGCGCACCAAATCCAACGCCGACCGCCTCATGGAGGTGTTGGGCGTAACCGCGCTGGAGATCGGTATCGAAAAGGCCGTACGCCAGCATTTTGCCGACATCGGGCAGGATGAAGCCAAACATGACGTAACGTATGAAAATTCGCAGGCGCGGGAACGCACGCAGATTTTGATGGATTACGCCAACAAGGTGGGCGGCATCGTGCTTGGCACCGGGGACATGAGCGAAGCCGCGCTTGGCTTTTCCACCTACAACGGAGACCATATGAGCATGTACAACGTCAACTGCTCCGTACCTAAAACGCTGGTGAAAAGTCTGGTACGCTACCTGAGCGAGCACGACTTCGGCGGTGCGGTGCGGGATGTGTGCCGTGACGTGATCGATACCCCCATCAGCCCGGAGCTGCTGCCCGTAACCGACGGGGAGCTGAACCAGCGCACCGAAGACATCATCGGCGATTACGCCCTGAACGACTTTTTCCTGTACCATATGCTGGACAGCGGCAGCGGCCCGGACCGCCTCAAACGCCTCGCCCTGCAGGCGTTCGACGGCGTTTACGACGAAGCGAAGGTCACCTCGCAGCTGTCGGCCTTTACCCGCCGGTTTTTTGCGCAGCAGTACAAGCGTAATTGCATACCGGACGGCCCCAAAGTAGGCAGCATCAGCCTGTCCCCGCGCGGAGACTGGCGCATGCCCTCGGATATGAGCAACGCGCTGTGGCGGTAAAACAGGCCGCGCACAGCATCCGCCCCAAGGAGGTGTACCCCCGCATGAGTGAAACCCTTTGCCCCCGCTGCGGAAAAGCGCTGAACCCGGAAACCGGCGCGTCTTTTTGCCCGTTCTGCGGCGCGGCGCTGTCCACGCCGGAACCGGAAGACGAAGCCGTGCAGGCGCTTCTCAAGCAGGCCGCCGCGCAGAGCGACCCGGTGAAACGCCACGATCTGCTGATCCGGGCGCAGGAACAATACCCGCGAAGTCTGGCTGTCGCGGAAGAACTGCTGCTGCTTGGGCGGCTCTATCAGCGCAACCCCCGTAAGCTGGATTTTTCAGTGATTAAAAGCTGGCTGCTCAACCTGTATCTGGACCCGCGTCCGTTTACGGAAGAGCAACAGGCCGCCATGCGAAACGAGCTGTTCCATCACCCGGATCTGGATCGCTGCCTTGCCTTATGTGGGGATGAAACCGTGTTTCTCAACCGTTACCTTACGCGCATGTCCGCCCAGTTTATTGATCTGTTTCTGAAAGGTAACAGCCAGTATATGCACCGTTATTTCGGCTTCGGGCTGGAAAGCCGGGCCGCGAAATATCTGGCGGAACCATCGGCCCGGATACTCGCCGCTATCAGCGCCGATACCGGACTGACCCCGGAACAGCGCGGGCTGCTGAAGCGTGCGTTCTTCGCCGCCTTCCGCCAGCAGTTGGGCGAGGATACCCAATGGTTGCAGCAGGCGATGGCGGAGCGGAACGTGACCCTCGACAGCTGACCGCGTGCCGGTCCTGCTGCCGCTTCCTTCCGCCTGAACCCTTTTTAAATGCACGCGGGGGATTGCCCCGCAGGAGGTCTCTTTGCTGAATCGACATTCTTCCGCGCAGGACTCGCCGCAAGGCGCTCGCCGCACCCCTCCGCCGGGCATGCCCGACCGGGTGCCCCCCGCCAGACCCACCGTTCCCCCTTCCGCGCCGGGCGAGACCCTGCCCAAACAAAAGTCGCTGACCGACGCACCCGCGCCCGTCGCCCCGCCCCGCTGGAAACGCGTTGTGAGGCGCACACTGGCGGCGCTGGGAATTGTGCTGGCGCTGGCGCTGGCCTATGTGTTTCTGCTGATGGGCGAACCGGGCGAGGACGACCAGCTGGCCAAGCAGGCCGTATCGCAGGAGGAAACCATCCGCGTACCCATCGCCGCCGCGCAGGCGACCGGCGACGCCGACCTGACCCAGTTGGCGGCCAACTTTGGCAAACCCGTGCTTGCGATGAGCGGCGAAGGGCTGACCCTTGCGAAAGCCACCCTGTTCGATACCGCCTTTCGCGGCGGCTACGCCCGGCGGCTTACCCTGCAATATGCTTTTGCCGACGGAGCGATCCTCACCGTGGAAAGCATCCGCCCCACGGCAGCGGTGGAACTGCTGAAAAGTGATTACCGCCTGAACGTGGATAAACTTTATACCCTTGCGGGGATGGATGCCGTGCGTATGGACAGCGATACAGAAATTGCGCTGGTGGCCCGCGGCACCGCCGCGGTCTACGTCGTGCTTTGCCCCACCGCGCACGCCGCCGACCTTACCGCCGTGACCAAGCTTGCGTCGCTGCAACAGGCCAGCGCACAGTAACCCACAGCAATCCAAAGTAAAATAGAAACGAATAATACGGCCCGCGGCGCGCCCGGGCCGGGGAGTGATTATGGAACAGCAGGAAATCCGAACCATGAAAACTTCGGCGCTTTTAAAGCGCTTTTCCCCGTATTACAAAAAATATCTGCCCGTACTTTTCTTCGATCTGTTTTGCGCGGCGCTTACCACCCTGTGCGACATCGTGCTGCCGCTGATCGTTCGAAACATCACCCAGCTGGCCACCACCAATCTGGCGGGGCTTACGGTGGAATATGTTCTGCGGGTAGGGCTACTATATCTGGTGCTGCGCGTGATTGACGCGGGCGCCAACTACTACATGGCCGCGAAGGGCCACATTATGGGCACATGGATCGAGCGCGACATGCGCGACGATCTGTTCAAGCACCTGCAAACGTTGGGTTTCGCGTATTACAGCACCGCCAAGATCGGCCAGATCATGAGCCGCATCACCAACGACCTGTTTGAGGTAACGGAGTTCGCCCACCACTGCCCGGAGGAGTTTTTCATCGCAGGCATTAAGATTACCGCGTCGTTCGTGATCCTGTTCGGCGTCAACCCGATGCTTACGATCATTATCTTTCTGGTACTGCCGGTCATGCTTTTCTTTACGCGGTATTTTAACCATAAGATGCGGCAGGCCTTTCAGGAGCGCCGCCATCAGCTGGGCGAGATCAACGCCCAGGTGGAGGACAGCCTGCTGGGTATCCGCGTGGTGAAGAGCTTCGCCAACGAGCCCATGGAGATCGAAAAATTCCATCGCGGCAACGAAGCCTTCGTACGTGTGAAACGGAAAGCCTACCTGTACATGGCGGGCTTTTCCACCACCACGCGGGTATTCGACGGAGTAATGTATATAGTGGTGGTGGTCGCGGGCGCGCTGTTCCTCATCAACGGGTCCATCACCACGCCGGATTACATCGCCTATCTGCTCTACGTCAGCACCCTGCTTACCTCCATCCGCCGGATTGTGGAGTTTACCGAGCAGTTCCAGAACGGGATGACCAGCATCGAACGCTTCTGCCATATCATGGACGAACAGCCCGACATAAAGGACGCGCCGGACGCGACGGAGCTGACCGACGTGCGCGGAGACGTGACCTTCGACCATGTGGCCTTCCATTACGGCGACGACGACCGCCTCGTGCTCAAGGACCTGAACCTGCATGTGAACGCGGGCGAACGCGTGGCGCTGGTCGGCCCCAGCGGCGGCGGCAAAACCACGCTGTGCAACCTGATTCCCCGGTTTTACAACCTGTCCGCCGGACGGATTTTGATTGATGGCAAGGACATCACCGCCCTCACCCAGCGCAGCCTGCGCGAGAATATCGGCATGGTGCAGCAGGATGTGTACATGTTCAGCGGCACCGTATTTGAAAACATCGCCTACGGTCTGCCGGGGGCCACGCAGGCGCAGGTGATCCGCGCGGCGGAGCTTGCCGGGGCCGACGGTTTCATCCGCGCCCTGCCCGAAGGGTACGATACTTTTGTGGGCGAGCGCGGGGTCAAGCTTTCCGGCGGGCAGAAGCAGCGCATTTCCATTGCCCGCGTGTTCCTCAAAAACCCGCCCATCCTGATCTTGGACGAAGCCACCAGCGCGCTGGACAACGAAAGCGAACGGCTGGTGCAGC
>DAOPZG010000082.1:0-11698 GCA_035353235.1 Candidatus Limiplasma sp. | reverse complement strand
TTGCCTCCTCTACCTAATCGGTAAATCCTAAATGGTAATTACGCGGCGTTTCCTTTGCTCTGATCCACCCACGGTCCAGATAATGCCGGTTATCCAGGCTCGGGCTCTGTTCACCGTTATACACCAGCTGGTGCATCGTTTTGCACAGTGCGAATTTCAAGCGTACTCCCAATCGCATCCCCTTGCCTCCCATAAGCGCACGGCGTGCCCTGCGGGCCAGTCCGGCGGTTTTACGTTGCAGCATTTTAACATGCTTTTCCGTAATTTTATCCCAAAGAATATCGCCGAACATTCCGGCTCCGCAGGTGTAGACCCGGGAAATTCCAAGCCAGGAAAGGCTGGTTTTCACATCTTTTTGCGCGGAACCGTTCGGTGCACCCACGCTGTTGGTAAGGATCACCGCAGTTTTGCCAAACAACCGCTCGTCGGGCCGGTGAACCATCCAGTGCACACACAGATGGTCCAGTAACGATTTGACGCTGCCCGGGGCACGCAAGGCATATACCGGGTAGGCAAACACAAGTAAATCCGCTTCCAGCATCGCCTGCCATACCGACCCGGTTTTCTCAATATGCGGGCACAACTGCTCACCCCGAAAAAAGCAGTTCTTACAGTCCACACAGAAACCGGGGAGGTCGACCGGATTAAATTCCGTTACCTCGCAATCCGGCCGGAAATGATCCAGAAACATTTCCTTCATATGCCAGGTAATGCCCTTGAGCGGCGTGCCGTTGATCACAACGATTTTCATGCTTGCTCCGCCTCTCCGTCCATTCGTTTGAAAACAGTGGGGCGAACAGCGCGTTCCCTCACGGAATCATTGCCGTTCGCCCCATTTAAACCGGGTTTACACATTTATCTTTTTCACTTCACGCTGGATTGTCAGCAGCGCGGCCATATCCAGCAACGCTTCCAGCAGCAGAGACGCTCCGATAAACTGCGTTACGATCCCGGCAAGGAAAGCGGGCTGCGTAACCGCCAGCACCCCCAGCACGAACGAGAGCAACGCACCGATCAGCATCAGCCACCAGCGTTCGCGATCCACCCGGTTCAGGTCAAACGCGACCTGCACCTTCGCAAAGCCGCCCGCAATCATGGCCACGCCCCACAGGAACGGCAGAATGGTAATCAGAATATCACTGCGGATCATTAGCACAATGCCGATCAGCAAGAGAATCAAGCCTTTGGCAAGGCCATAATTCAACATCCCATCCAGCGCTTCGCCGCGGATGTATCCGGCAATCATCACCAGCGCAATCACGCACAGTAACGCCGCCAACGCATAGTTGGCGATCATCAGCGCCAGATTGGGCCACAGCAGAAGCAACAAACCGCATACCGCATAGAAGACAATCGCGGTCCACCCGGTAAAGTTCCAACCAAATGATTTGATTTTCACGGGTAAGGCTCCTTTCCGTCTGTCCGTCATTTTCAGTTCCGTCAAGCGTAAAACTCATGCAACGCACGGATGACCGTATCGCAGTCCTCCGCCGTCAGACCGTAATACATCGGCAGGCGCAGTAGGCGTTCGCTTTCCCGGGTCGTATAACGATCCTCCCCATGGAAACGCCCAAACCGGCGGCCAGCCGCCGCGGAATGCAGAGGGATGTAATGGAAAACCGCGTTGATTTCCCGCTGTTTCAGGAAAGCCGTAAGCGCAGTACGCTCAGCAATATCTCGGCACTTGATATAATACATGTGCGCGTTGTGTTTGCAGCCCGCCGGCACTGTTGGCAGGTCGATCTTCCCAGCGGTTTTCAGATCCTGAAGGGCCGCGTTGTACTGGTTCCACCGTTTCATGCGCCATGCGGTAATCTGTTCGTGGATTTCCAGCTGCGCCAGCAGATACGCCGCGTTGATCTCGCTGGGCAGGATGGAGGAGCCGATATCCACCCATGTGTACTTGTCAACCTGTCCGCGGTAAAACCGGCTGCGGTCAGTGCCCTTCTCCCGGATAATCTCGGCGCGTTCCACAAAACGCGGATCGTTGAACAGGATGGCGCCGCCTTCGCCCATGCTGAAGTTTTTCGTCTCGTGAAAGCTGTAACAGCCCATGTCCGACATGGTTCCGGCCACCTTGCCATTCAGCGACGCGTCCACCGCCTGCGCGGCGTCTTCCACCACGAAGATACTCCGCTCTTTTGCCATGGCGTTGATGGCGGTCATGTCGCAGCACACACCCGCGTAATGCATCGGTACGATCACTTTCGTTCTTTCTGTGATTGCCGCGCGGATACATTCCGGATCGATATTCATGGTGTCTGGGCAAATGTCCGCAAAGACCAGCGTTGCGCCGCGAAGCGCAAACGCGTTGGCCGTGCTGGAAAACGTGAAAGACGGCAGAATCACCTCATCGCCTGGGCCAACGTCGCAAAGGATCGCCGCCATTTCCAGCGCGCTGGAACCGGAGGTGGTGAGCAGCGCCTTTCCGGTACCGGTCATCGCCTCCAGCGCCACGTGACAGCGTTTGGTGAATGGCCCGTCGCCGCAGATTTTATGGTTATGGATTGCCTCCAAAACATACTCGTCTTCCTGCCCAGCGTAAGGGGGTACGTTGAATGGAATCATTTCGTCCGCTCCGTTTCGTCGCCGCGAAACCACGGCGTTTTCGCTTTCCCAGTATAGCACACACGAAAGCGTTTGTCATTGCGTCTCCCATTCGCAAGCTTACAAAGAAGCCTCTCCCGGATGCGCCGGAAAAGGCCATATTCATAATCTTTCGCGAATCTGATCCAGGTAGAGGCCCGCGATGTCCATGCTGCTCACTTGATAAAGCATCCGGCTGCCCACCACGTCTTCCACTTCGCTTAAGAACGGGTGGCCCTGCTCATACAAAAAATCCACCCCTGCGAAGCACAGCGGGGCTTCCGCCTGCGCAAACCGGGCGATCACCGCTTCGGCCAGTGTGCGCTCCTCATCTGTAAGCGTATGCAGCTCCACGCTGCCGCCGCGCTTGAAATTACTGATGATCCCCGTGCGGGCAGTTCGCAGAACCGCGGCGACAATTTTGCCGAACAGTACGTAAACCCGCAGGTCCTTTCCCGCATCCACCGCGGGTTTCTGCTGAACTATGTCCTGCGGAAGGATTTGATCCGCGGCGTCCCTCCACTCGTATTCGTTATGGACCAGCGCCACGTTTTCGCCGCCGTGCCCGCCCGCGGGTTTAATCACCAGCGGATAGGCGCTTTCACCCGGCGGCACGGCGTAGCGGTGGTTTACAAAAATCGTTTCCAGCATCGGCAGGCCAGATAAAAACTGATGCGTGCGGCGTTTATCGTTGCAAATGAGGCAGACGCGCGACCCGTTGAAAACCGGTACGCCCAACCGCTCAAACTGCGCGCTGATCAGGTCATCCCGCTGCCGGGAAATCACAAAATCAGGAAGCGCATCCCGTCCGTCTTTTTGCAGGCTCAGGGCTCCGCCCGCCTGAATCCCCAGCGTTAACTGTACGGTACGAACGGTTTCCAGTTCCAGGCCGCGCGATTTCCCTTCCCGGGTCAGGTAATCGGCGAAATCGCGATTCTGTTTCAAATCCGCTTCGTCGTACAGAAGCCAGCCCTTCTTCATCCGCGCACCTCCAAGTGATCGCCGATCTCGCGAAGCAGCTCGGTCGCCATGTTCACCCCCGTGCAGGCCAGCGTCGTTTTAAAATGAGCATTGCTGTTCACTTCGCACAGCAGGGGGCCATTCTTGCCGAACAGCACGTCTACGCCCGCGAAAGTCAGCCCCAGCTCGCGTACCGCACGCAGGGCCAGTTCGGCTTCCTCTGGCGTTGCCGTATAATTCTCCATACTTCCACCCAGTGTAAGGTTACTGCGAAAATCGCCGTTGGTACTGCGACGCAGGATGCTGGCAACCACACGGGTACCAACCACGTTGATCCGCACATCGCGGCCGTAGCTTTCGCCAATCAATTCCTGAAACAGCATCGGCGTGCCCGCCAGCGCAACCACTTTGGCACGCAGCGACTCCAGATCGTTCAACAGGTATACCTGTTGACCAAAGGAACCGAAGCACTCTTTCAGCACCAGCGGAAAGCCCAGCCGTGTCGCCGCCTCGTCCACAAATGCGGTGTCCGGATATCCGATCGCCGGATAGGTTTTTGGGGCAATTATCGTTCTTGGCATCGGCAGCCCGGCGTTTTTCAGCGTCAGGTAGGTAAGCGATTTATCGTCACACCGCAAAATACTCTGCGCGCTGTTGAACACAGGCAACCCCCGCTGTTCCATCTGGGTGGCCAGCGCCACATCCTTGTCCCAGAAAAGCACAAAGTCGTATTGCTCCGACGCAAATTCTGCGCTGTCTACCACAGCGCACAGCTCCGCGTTGGTGCGTAAAGAAAGCTTCATTCCACACTCCCGCGCAGAATGAAGCAATATTTCGTAAATTTCGTCAAACTTGGCCGAATGCAGAAACGCATTTACAACCATCAGCCCATGCGGCATTCCGTCAGCTCCCTTCGGAGAAATACCCCGGGGACGCAACCGGTTGTCTACAAAGCAATTTCGCCGGGACGTCCATCCAGCCCGTTCAGGCGTTCGGTCAGGTCGCACAGCGCGTCCAGCACGCGCAAAAAGCAGTAATCATCATAACCGTTCATCAGTAACCGTGTGTTCAGTTCCAGCTGCAGGGCGGGGATATGGCAACGGGACGCGACTGTGGCGCTGACGGTGTTGGGGCCGCTCGCGTCAAAGGGTTCATCCACCGTGATATGCTTAACTCCCTGTTGGTGAAAGCATTCCTGTGCGATGGAGGTAATGTCACCGCGTCCCTGCAGGTTGCGTCCCTTCGCCGTGCCAATGCACAGATCCACCTTGCGTTCCGGTTTCATCTGGTGTAAATCCAGCACCATACGGATATCGTGCTGTTTTACATAACGGCACAGCGCGTCGCGGTAATCGCTGATGGGATCGTGGTTTGCGTCGTCGCGAAGATGGCGGGTTTTATAAATGACGGGGCATCCGATCCGTTCGTGCATCAGCCGACAGAGCATCCCGGTAAACCGCTCCGCGCATTTGATGGCGCCGTCTCGTGTTTGCAGCATGGCATGGGGGGCGCTGATCAATACTCCGCCTGTGCCGTTAAGCAGCTCGTAGCTGCAGGAGTGGTCTTCGTCGGTAAAATAAGCCAGAGCACGGTCGATCTGTTGCTCAGTGGTCACAAAGGTACCTCCTTGGAATGATCCATACCCGTTGGCCCTTATCTGTAAAAGGTTTCAGAGGGGTACCAACGAGGATAAATCATAGCACTCAGGAGGGTTTTTGTCAAATTGGAGGGGGTGCTCAAACCGTTGAATTTGTTACGTTTGAGGGCACTTGTAAAATTGCGTCTTTCGGACCATGATTTTACCTTGATTTTACCCGGTTTTATCGCCCGCCAAATCCGTTCAGCCATGCCCGCTGATCGTTGGGCAGCTTGGCGGGACGTTTGACCTGTTCGGCGGCACGGCCGACAGGCAGGAAACAAACCAGATCGTAATCCGCAGGTACGCCCAGCACGTCGGCCAGTTTACGACCAAGGTGGTCGTCATCAGTAATGTACCCTTCCACCCAGCAACTTTCATAACCGTGATCCACAATAGCCAGCAGCATGTTTTCGATTGCCGCGGCATAGTCCTGGATGCTGAAGCACTTATCACGGTAAGCATTAATCCTTCGCGTAAGTACGTAGATTACCGCAGGCGCGGTATCGCCCACGTGGCAGGGTACCGCTTCCCGCAGGCGGTCAAGCAATGCGGGATCATCCACGGCGATCAGGCTGGTCGTCTGTTTATTACAGCCGGAGGGCGCGGCCAACCCCGCCGCAAGAATATCCTCCAGATCGGTGCGTCTAACCGCTTCCGGCAGGTATTTCCCCCGGTAGCTGCCGCGAGTTAAGATTGTTTCCATCGTATTCAACTGGATTTCCCACCCTTTCCGCCGTATATGGCGGTGTTTACGCGTGCACCCGATAATCTTTCTTCATCCCGTGCGCGCCGAATATTCGCCATTCCCCTACGCCCAACCGGCCAAGCACCCCATCCCGCTCGCGGGCGCACAGTTCCGGGTCCGTATCGACAGACGTCATCAGGATCGGCGCGTAGCGGTTATAGGCCGTCTGCTCAGGCGTCATATCCTTCAAATTCACATAAATATCCCCGGTAAAGACGATTCTGTGCCCGTAATCAATCAGCACCAGTTCGCCCGGGAGATGCCCACCCTGTCCCTCCAGCAGTTCGAAATTCAAATCGCCAAATCGGTAGCTGCCCACCGGCATCAGCGGCTCGGTCAACGGAAGTGCATCCCCTGCGATAATCCGTATCCGGTCAGGGTTCATGGGCCGGTACTCGGTCAGTGTTTTACAAATGCGGATATACGGACGATGGAGCGGATTGCGTTCACGGTATCCATCTTCCCCGGCGGCTTCCAGGCGAATGCATTCGGCGCTCTTCGCGCTCATCTCCACCTGGTCAAACATCGTAAGCAGCCCGCAGTGGTCCAGATCGGCATGGGTAATCAGCACGCGTTTCGGTTTTTGGTCATAGTCCGGAATCAGCTTGCGAAACAGCGCCAGCATTTCTTTCCGATAACAGGCGTATCCCGTATCAATCATCAGCACGTCGTCCCCGTTTTGCAGGATCGCCGTGTTGCTGCCGCAGGGCGGCTCAATCAGGGTAAGCTGCGTTTGCTCGGTCAAATGGTGCATCGTCACCCGGGGTACAAACGCGCCGCCCCGGTGCAGCATCAGCAGATCGGCAAAGCGGCTGATGCTGTCAAACGTGCGGTAAGGGGAAAGCCCCTGCTCGTCCAGTACCTGCATCGCCAGATTGACGTTAATCAGCAGTTCCTGCCGCGCTTCGTCCGTCATCCCCATTCGCCGGGTGAGGCCCGCCGCGTAGGAACGGTAGAAAATGCTGTTGTCAAAGTTCTTTTCAGCGTGATTATAATCAATCACGCGCACAGGGCACAGTTTTTCTGCCTGCGCCAGAAACTCGTCGATTCTTTTCTGGTTTTCCACAAAAAGGCCCATTTTAAAAAGCTGATAATCCGTCCCGTTTTCCTGCGAACTCATATAAGAGATGTTAAAATTAAACGAGCGGATCAGTTCCAGCACAGCGGTAATTCCGCCCGGCTCGTCCTTCAGCTTGAATTCCAGCAGCACAATGCTCTGGTCGGCTTCTTCGCTTTGCAGGTAACCGATGGCGCGCAGCCTTTCGTCCGCCCTGGCCAGCTGCTCCGGCGTGCCCTCCGCCTCAACGAACAGGGTATGCGTATCCACTGCCTTATTATAACTTACGCGCGTAATATTCAACCCCAGGCTGCCAAAGCAACGGCTTGCCTCTAAAAATGCACCGACGTGGTCGGGCAGGGTAGTAACGTATGTTTTCTTCATACCTGTTTTCAACCGCCTTTGAAGAATTCCATTCCATTATACCCTATGCGTATCGGAATGGGAATCGTCTTGTTTGTCTCTTTTCTTCAGGCCTGCAGATTCGGGCGAGGAAGTACAAATAATCCACCTTGAAAAAAAGAATCGTTTCGGCTAGTATAGCAATAGATGCGCCGAAAAATCAAATCGTCAGCGGTTTTGGCGCGATTTACAAATCTGGTATGAAAACCATTTCGGGAGGAGCGTATCACTGCATGGCACAATTTTTACCTGTCATGAAGGGCATGCCCGTGCTGCTGCACGGCGGCGACTATAACCCGGACCAGTGGATCAAACAGAAGGATACCATCTGGAAAGAAGACATGGCCTACGCGAAGGAAGCGGGCGTGAACACCCTGTCCATCGGCATCTTTGCCTGGTCGATGCTGGAGCCGGAAGAAGGCAAGTACGATTTTGGCTGGATGGACGAAGTGATGGATATGCTGGATGAGAACGGCATCAAAGCCATTCTGGCCACACCCAGCGGCGCGCGGCCCCCGTGGCTGGCGCAAAAGTATCCCGAGGTGCTGCGCGTGAACAATGTTCGCCAGAAAATGATATACGGAGGCCGGCATAACCATTGCCTGACGTCCCCGATTTATCGTGAAAAAGTTGCGCAGATGAACGAGCAGCTGGCGTTGCGGTATGGCAAACATCCGGCGCTGGGGATGTGGCACATTTCCAACGAATACGGCGGGGATTGTCACTGCCCGCTGTGCCAGCACGCTTTTCAGGAGTGGCTGAAAGAACGTTACGGTACCATCGACGCGCTCAACGATGCGTGGTGGAACGGTTTCTGGTCCCACCGGTTTAATGATTTCAGCCAGATCGAAAGCCCCACCACCCCGGACTGGCTGGGAGAAAACGAAAGCCACGGCCTCAAACTGGCCTGGAATCGCTTTACCAGCTGGCATCACTGTGATTTTTACGCCCATGAAATCGAACCACTCAAGCGGATTACGCCGGATATCCCCTGCACGACCAACATGATGGGCACTTATCCAGTCATCAACTACTTTGAGATGGGCAAGCTGCTGGATCGTTCCAGCTGGGATAACTACCCCGCGTGGACCGGTACCGAGAAGGATGCGGACATTTGCGCGGATGCCGCCTTCAAGCACGACCTGATGCGTGGCGTGGGCGGCAATAAGCCCTTCCTGATGATGGAGTCCAGCCCGTCGGCGGTCAACTGGCAGCCCATCAACTCTCTGCGGCGTCCCGGGATCGTTCTTTTGCAGGGTCTGCAGGCGATCGCCCACGGATCGGATACTGTGCAGTACTTTCAGTTCCGAAAAGGTCGCGGAAACTCGGAAAAATTCCACGGGGCGATCGTCGATCACGCGAACCGCAACGACACGCGCGTTTTCCGCGAGGTGTGCGCCGTTGGTGAGGCGCTGAAACGCCTGGCACCCGTTTGCGGCAGCGCGCCGGAAAACAAAATCGCCCTGATCTACGACTGGGAAAACCGCTGGGCGCTGGAAGACGCCCGGTTTGGCACGCAGGCGAAGGGCTACGAACAAACCGTGATTACCCATCACACCGCGCTGATGGCCAACGGTTACGGCGTAGACGTGCTGGACGAAACCGGGGACCTTTCCGGCTACAAGCTGGTGATCGCGCCCATGTGCTATATGCTGCGGGGTAACTTCGCGCAAAAAGTGAACGATTTCGTCCGGGCAGGCGGCACCTTCGTAACCACCTATGTTTCCGGCTATGTGAACGAAGAGGACCTCTGCTTTATGGGCGGTTTCCCCGGTCCGCTTCGGGAAGCGTCCGGTATATGGGCCGAAGAAGTGGATGTGCTGCCGCCGGAACAGGTGAATTCGTTCCGTTATCGCGGCCATGTTTACGAGTGCAGGGAGTATTTTGAGCTGGTCCATGCGAATACGGCGGAAACGCTGGCAACTTACCAGAGCGATTTTTACGTCGGGATGCCTGCCGTAACGAAAAACGCCTATGGCAAAGGTCACTGTTATTATCTGGCCGCGCGTACCGGAGTGGATTTCCTGACTGCACTGTATCATGACGCGGCGGAAGAACAGGGCATTGTTCCGGTGCTTGCCAACCTGCCTGTCGGCGTAAGCGCCACGATGCGCGTTGGCGAAGGCGGACGCGAGTATCGCTTCCTCCTCAACCCCATGCCCGAGGAAAAAACGATACATTTGGATCAGCCGCAGCGTGATATGCTAACCGATCGGGTGATCAGCGGTGATACCGTGTTGCCGCCGCGCAGTGTGCTGGTGCTGACCGGCGAACGGGAGGGATAAGCTATGGCCTGTTATCAGGAGAAAAATAAACTGTACCGCCGGATGGGTACGGAGTTGCTCTGTATCGAACCCTGGGGTGCCAACGCCCTGCGGGTGCGCGCAACGCGCAACGCCGCCTGTACGGGTGAGAACTGGGCACTGACCGAAGCGGTATCCGCTGACCTCGTCCCGCAGATGGAGGTTTCGGATGACGGTTCGAGCATCCGGAACGGAAAAATCGGTTGCCGGATCAGCGCGGAAGGCTGGTTGACCTTCACAGGAGAAGACGGCCGGTCGCTGCTGACGGAATACTGGCGGAACCGCAACGATATTCATCGGTATTGCATGCCGCTCAACATTGACGGACGCGACTTCGCTCCCGTTCCGGGGCAGGCCGGGTATCGGCTGACCGCCCGGTTTGAAAGTGTGCCGGACGAGCGTATTTACGGTATGGGCCAGTATCAGGACGGTCTGCTGAATAAAAAAGGCGCGGTACTGGAGCTGGCACACCGCAATACTCAGGCCTCGGTGCCGTTTTATGTGTCCAGTCTGGGATATGGTTTTCTGTGGAACAATCCTGCCGTTGGGCGTGCGTCGTTCGGCACCAATGTAACCGAATGGGAGGCCGAATCCACGCAGGAGCTGGATTATTGGATCTGCGCCGGGGATACCCCCGCGGAGATCCTGTCTGCCTATGCCGATGTTACGGGCCACGCTCCAATGATGCCGGAATACGGCATGGGGTACTGGCAATGCCGTCTGCGTTATCGCACGCAGGACGAGCTGCTTTCCGTAGCGCGCCGGCATAAAGCCCTGGGGCTGCCGCTGGATGTGATCGTAGCGGATTTTTTCCACTGGACGCTGCAGGGCGATTACCGGTTTGATCCCATCGACTGGCCGGATGTGCCCGCCATGGTGCGGGAGCTGGACGAGATGGGTGTAAAGCTGATGGTCTCCATCTGGCCGACGCTGGATACCCGCGGGGAGCATTACCGGGAAATGGCGGAAAAAGGCTATCTGGTCACGGTGGACCGCGGTCTGGCCATCCATATGAACTGGATGGGCGAATGCGTGTTTTTCGACGCCACCAACCCCGGTGCCCGTGAATACCTATGGCAAAAGGCAAAAGAGAATTACTATCAACATGGCATCCGCATCTTCTGGCTGGACGAAGCAGAGCCGGAATACGGCAAGTACGACTTTGATCTTCAGCGATACTACAAAGGCCCCGCCCTGCAGGTGGGCAACGAATACCCCGCCATGTATGCCAAGGCTTTCTACGATGGTATGACCGCCGAAGGGCAGACGGACATCCTCAATCTGGTTCGCTGCGCGTGGGCGGGCAGCCAGCGATACGGCGCGCTGGTATGGAGCGGCGATGTGGATTCATCATTCCGCTCCATGCGGGAGCAGCTTGCCGCAGGCCTTTCCATGGGGATGGCTGGCATCCCGTGGTGGAACAGCGATCTGGGCGGTTTCATCGGCGGTGCGCCTGCCGACCCCGCGTTTCAGGAATTGCTGGCGCGCTGGTTTGCGTGGGGCGCTTTCACCCCTGTGATGCGCATGCACGGCGACCGCGTACCCTACGAGCCGCCCAAAGAGGAGTACCGCGGTGGGGTACGGCAGTTTGGTAGCGGCGCGCCCAACGAGGTATGGAGCTTTGGCGAAAAAATGCAGCCGCTGTTAAGCAAGTATGTTCGCATTCGTGAAGCGCTGCGCCCCTATACCCGCAAAGTGATGGAGGAAGCGCACCGGACTGGCGCGCCCGCCATGCGCCCGCTGTTTTACAGCTATCCCGGTGATCCGGCCGCCTGTGCGGAAGAAACTGCTTACCTGTACGGGCCGGACCTGCTCGTCGCTCCCGTGCTGCAAGCCGGGGTAACCGAGCGCGAAGTATACCTGCCCGCAGGCGAAACCTGGGTGGAACAGGCGACAGGCCGGGAGTATGCGGGTGGTCAGCTTGTTACGGCATCCGCTCCGCTGGACGTGATTCCCGTATTCGCACGTAAGGGTTCCGGTCTGCAAATTGCGGGGCTAAAATCATG
>DAOPZG010000081.1:0-11715 GCA_035353235.1 Candidatus Limiplasma sp. | reverse complement strand
CAGCACGCCGACTACATAATGCTGAGCCATGCTGTCCAAAACGCTTCTCGCGTCGGGCCAGTAATTTAGCCCGGCGGTCGGCGTATGCATCGCCGCGTTTTTTACCGTGTGTTTGGTAATCGGTAGCAGGCTTAACCTTGTCGGCACCATCACGCCGCCCTTCATCATCTGCGTGTAGATGATGAATACCTCGTCAAACTCATCCCGTTTATAACTGTTGCATAACGACGCCGCAAGCTCGCGCGCCTGGTTCAACGTCGGATTCTGCACAGCGGTTAAATAGCTCTCGGCAATCGGCATCCTTTTCCTTCGGAAAAAGTCGGTTGCCATATGGCCAAACGTAATCAGTTTTGTGTTCTGATGCCGCGAGGTATCCGTTACCACCCCATAAGCGAATTTCAACACATCGTGGTTATAACCGCCGCAAAGCCCCTTATCTCCCGCAATGACAAGGTAGCAGGCTCTTCGGCCGTTGGCGCGGTAAAAATCGCTCTGGAAATCATCCGGCGAATTCTCCAGAATGAAACGCATGTTGGAGCGCACCTGGTTAAAATACTGGATCGTCTGGTCGTGCGCCTGCAACGCCTTTTTCATTTTTGCCGATGAAATCAGGTGCATGGCGCGCGTGATCTTCGCCGTTTCTCCGATCGCCTTGATGTGGTGTTTGATCTCCGCTATGGAGCTCATGACTTCTCACCTGCCGCTGCAGTCGGAACGTTCTGATCATTTTTACCGTTTTGCACTGGTAGCGTTACGTCGTTGAGTTTCGCGCCAAACCAGTTTTCGATGGATTTGCGCAACAGCTCCTCGTTGGGTCCGCTCAATTCCCCGGTCTCATTCAGTGCCGTATACAGTTTGCTGAAATTACTTTTGAAATAATCCGGGAACTTTTCCTTGAACAAAAGCATTGTTTTCATGCTCATGTCCTTTGGCAGCATTCCCTGGGTTGCGGCATACAGAAACGCGACCTGGATGGCCAGCGGCATGGGCGAATTGTTGCGTTGTTTGCACAGTTCTGTAAGGCGTTCGCCGTATTTCAGCTTATCCTGAGTCGCACTGTCCATATCGCTCGCAAACTGTGCGAACACCTGTAATTCGCGGTATTGCGCCAGTTCCAGACGAAGTTTCCCTGATACCTTCCGGATGCTCTTGCACTGCGCCGCCCCGCCCACACGGCTGACGGACAAACCTCCGTTGACCGCGGGCCGGATTCCTTCGCGGAACATTTCCGTATCCAGAAAGATCTGACCGTCTGTGATGGAAATTACGTTCGTCGGGATGTACGCGGATATATCCCCCGCCTGCGTTTCGATAATCGGCAGCGCCGTCATACTTCCGCCGCCCATCTCGTCGCTGAGGCAGGCAGCGCGTTCCAAAAGCCGGCTGTGCAGATAGAACACATCACCAGGGTACGCCTCGCGTCCGGGCGGTCTGTGCAAAAGCAGCGACATAGCACGATACGCAACGGCATGCTTGGTAAGATCGTCGTATACAATTAACACATCCCTGCCGTTTAGCATATACCATTCGGCCATTGTGCAACCCGCATACGGCGCGATATATTGCATCGTAACGCTGTCCGCTGCGGTTGCACTGACGACCGTGGTATAATCCATGGCGCCCGCCTCGCGAAGATGGGTAATCATCTGCGCCACACTGGATGCTTTTTGGCCAATGGCGACGTAGATACAAACAACATTGGTCCCTTTTTGGTTAAGGATGGTATCCACTGCGATGCTGGTTTTCCCCGTTTGCCGGTCGCCGATGATCAACTCGCGCTGACCGCGCCCGATCGGTACCATCGCGTCAATCGAAAGCAACCCTGTCTGCAGGGGTACGCCAACCGGTTTGCGTTGCAGGATCGGGGGTGCGGGCATCTCAATCGGGCGGTATTCTTTCGCCGTGATGCGTTCGCTGCTGTCCAGCGGCATCCCCAGCGGATCCACCACATGGCCCAACAGACCTTCACCGCACGGAACAGAGAGTACGCGGCCCGTACCGTATGCGGACATACCTTCCGCAACGGAATCATCCTCACCGAGCACCACAGCATAAACGAGCTTTTCTTCCAGGCTCATGGCAATCGCGAAACTGCCGCTTTCCAGCTCAATCATTTCGCCAAGTTTACAATCGTTCAGGCCGTCAATATGGAGGATACCGTCGCCTACAAACTGCACCTTTCCGGTGCTGCGAACGTCAACCGTTCGTTCGTAATCGCCCAGCCTATCCTTCAGACCTTGCCCGATCGATTTCCAAGTCGTTTCGGTCATAGCTCCTCCTCATCATGCCGCGTCAGCATCTTGTCCAGATTCTTCAACTGGCCAAGGACCGAACCGTCGTAAGAGCATCCGTTGATTTCGACCCGAATGCCCGCAATCAGGCTTTTATCAATGCGGCAGGACATCTTCACATGCGTTTTGAGTATTTCCTCAAATCGTTGTGTGATCCGTTTTCGCGCCGCGACGGATAATGGCATTCCAGAGGTGATTCTACCGTACAGAAATCGTCCGTCTTCCTGTTCTTCCTCTTCGGGCACTGAAACAGTGTTCGTTACGGGCTCTTCGCTCACGGTTATTTCACCTTCTTCAGAAATTCTTCGACCAGCTTGGCATGATCATCCTGCCGCACCTCACGCTGGAGGATCCTTTCAGCAAGTTGCACACTCAGGCTGGCCACTTCGTCGCGCATCTCGTCACGTGCGTTTCTCCGCATAAAATCGGCTTCCGTCTTTGCCTGCTTCAAAGTCAGTTCCGCGTCGTTGTGAGCTTCATCCAGGATACGCTGTGCCTGATCCTGCGCCTGTTTCGCGCTGTTAGCCACAATTTCGGCAGCCTGCTTGTGAGCATCCTCGATTTCCAGCTGCGCCTGTTCCCGGTCGCGCTTTAATTGATCCTGTGCGTCCGTAACATCCTGCAGTTCCTTGGCAACCCCTTCGCTGCGGCGATTCATATAGCGGCGAACAGGTTTGTACAGCAACTTATACAGTGCGAAAATCAGGATCGCGGCATTGACGACATGCAGCAGGATGGACAATGGGTTAAACATACCCTCCATGCCTCATCCCTCCTCTTTCGTTATGAAAACAGTCGTCATTTGTCCAAGCCTAAAAGTTTCAACGCTTTTGGAAACCGGAACCCGCCTTGGGAAACCGGAACCATTCAACAGCGCCGGGATTTTAGCCATATCCGGCTGATGTGTTCGAAGCGTTGAACAGAGCTCAATCAGGTTTGGAAGGTAGTTCACGCTTTCGCGCCCAGAATAAACACGATCAGGATACCGACCAGCAGCGCATAAACAGCGCAGGTTTCCATCATAATCAGGCCGAACATCAGCGAGGAGTTGATTTTGCCGGCAGCTTCCGGCTGGCGCGCGATCGCTTCCACCGCTTTACCCGTAGCGTTACCCATGCCCAGTGCGGCACCCGCGCCGCAAAGCGCAGCGATGGCCGCGCCGATTGCGATTAATCCCAGTGTCATAAAAATACCTCCTTGATGTTGATAAGCGGTCCATATCGTTAAGCGCCCCGGCGCATAACGTCTACTCAATCGCTTCGCTGACATAGATCAGCGACAGCAGCCCCACCACGAAAGTCTGGATGCCCACATGCAGCACGTTAAAATAAGAAGCAACCGCTGCGGGCAGGATGATCGGAACGACCATATAGATCAGTTCCATAATGATTCCGCCGACCATAATATTGGCAAAAAGACGGATAGCGATGGAGCACGGCGCGATAAAATCCGTGAGAATGCGAATGGGCATCACGATTGCGGAAGGATTGCACAAACCCTTAATACGGCCTCGAAGACCCCCGCGAAATTTGAAACCCGACACGTTCACCGTGATAAAAACACACAATCCGATCGCAAACGTACAGTTCAGGTCCTTCGTCGCGGGCGGCAAACCGAACAGTTCAACGATCGTGTTAAAAAACACATAGGCCATTAACGACATGGATATGGGGGCCACAAAATCAGCCGCGTGGCCCACTTTTCCTTCTGCCCAGCGGTGAATACCATCCACAATCAGTTCCACATAGTTCTGCGCACCCGTCGGAGCCGGCTTCATTTTTCTGACAACCAGAATATTCAATAAAACCAGACCTGTCAGTAAAAGCGCCATCACGCACCAGGCCATTACAACCGATAAGCCGACGTTAACCCCAAACACGTAACATGGCGTTGGAAAAAGAGTTACATTCAGCACTCAGTGTGCCTCCCTTTGTGCTTTACGATAAAACAGCGTGGATAAAATGATCAGGAAAACCGACGACGATACCGTGAATACGATCAGGATCGGGATTCCGATAAACGCTGCCGAAACGAGTGCCGCCGCCCATAAAAGATACTTAACAAAATACAGCGCACGGTTACTGTTTCCGCTTAAAACAGAACGTTTCAGAATCAAGCTTTGCAGGGTACCAAAAGCGATCCCGCTGATTACGGTAAGCAGGTATCCCCACCAAGCGACATCTGCGAAGTTCACAGGTTTGCCTCCCTCGCGGTGTAAATCGTCATCAAGAATGGAAGAATATGAAAATATCGCGCAACACCCGTTTCTACATATAGCAGATTGAATTGCACAGTACTTTCCGTTTTTCCTTTTATTCGGTGGTTTTAATTACATTGGCAATTGACTATTCAGAGGAACCGACTCTTCTTTTATGGTAAGCCGGGTTGAATTCTTTCGCAATCAGAGAACGCTCAGGTGCGGTCAGTAATAGATATCCGTTTTTTTCTCCGTTGGTGTCTGCGCCATCGGCGTTTGCGGTGCCGATCGGCTTACGCAGCTTCTTATTATCGCTGGCGGTCTGCAGCACATAATCCGCGAGTTGTAATAACCGATAAGAGGAGCGATGTCTGCCGGGAACCATGGTGCCTTCCGAAGAACGAGCATGTGCCGCAAGCGGCATCATCACGATCACCATGATGAGAGTACAACATAACGCAATAACGGATCTTAAAAACGCATGTTTATGGATCGCTGCATTCTGCAAACCCATCCGATTTCCCATGCGCTCACTTCCGATTCAAAATTTACAAATTGGTCGTTATTTGCTTAACAACATGGCCATCATAGCACTTTTCAAACACATGTGTCAACCGCGTGTGTTGCGGCGCGTTTGTTACCATTCCATACATTCATAGTGCTATAGAATAAAGAAAAAGCGGAACTTACGTCCCGCTTGGCTGGTCATCTGTTTCTTTGGCCCATTCCTCGCAGCGCTCAATCCGGTCGCCTTCATCCTTCGTCGCAGGGTCAAACGCAAACTCATGCAGTTGTTTGCAAGGGAATTGACCGCATTGCCCGCAATTCGCTTTGCCTTTGCCCTCGCAGCAGTCCTTGATGGAGCATTTAGGGCCCCAGAACGGCTTTTTAATCGCCAGGCATCCGCCGCACTTCATAATTTCACGCCATTTACATTCGCTGCATAACAAGCCACATCTGGATTCGATCACGGTTTGCGCCTCCTTCTCGTTTACCAGGTTTCACGCGCTTTCTCCGTCCGGGTATCATATCAGATAAAGCGTTCTCTGTCAACGATTGTCGGCGGATAGCGCGCGCATCTGGCTTTATGTAGAGGATACCAACCCTCCCTGATACCGGCATTCGTAAACAAGCTCGTCATCGCAAAAAATCGCTTCCTTACCGGCAAACCAATCGAAATTTCCATCCGCCTCATTATGATACGCAAACCGACCCTCACGGAAGAACACCGGGCCTCGATACGGCATCTGTGACGGGCGCCGAAGCAGCGCGGCTTTGAGAAAATCAGGGTTGAATTTCTCGCTGATCGTTCGTCCGCAATAGTGCATCACCCATTGGCAGCGTTCGTTTCGGAAAACCGTTTCTTCTCCGGCAAACTGCAACCCTCCAAAATAACGGTCGCGATACTTCCAATTTTCCTTCATGTATTCATACTCGTGCGCACCCGGGGCTGATGGCTCGGCAAGTTCATTACCTTTCCCCGCATAAGTAGCCTTCCCTGCCAGAAGCAGAAATTCCACAATATCCTGTCGCTCTTCTACCTTATTTCCGGCAGGTTTGCCAGCGCATGGGCGTTCTCCACGAGCCAGTTCATCCAGCGTTACCTGTAAAAGCTCCGTCAATTGCAACAGCTTTTCCAATTCCGGCACCGCTTCGCCACTTTCCCACTTCGCAACAGCCTGCCTGGAAACATCCATTTTTTCCGCCAATTGCTCCTGTGTCATTCTCCCGCGAATCCTGTATCCCCGGATCTGGTTTCCCAACATTCTGCATCCCCTCCGGATCAAAGCTTAATCGTTGGAAAGACAAACCACCATATACCCATGTTTTGCGTCTTCGCAACCGTACGTTGCCTTTCCTTAATCATCTGAAAAACCGCGCGGAAATCCGCGCGGTTATGAGCTGTGTTTCTGTTCAGTTGTTCCCCGGGATGCGCTCCATCCTGCACGCTTATCATCCTTTGTTTTGCGTGTCTTTGTCGGATTGCGGCACTTATCTCTTCAGCGTTGAGAGCCTTATCCTATATATCAAGTCAATCGTTCCTGTTCTTAAAAGGTCACTTTCTCGTTCAGGAAAGCTTCAAGACCGTCTATCGGCAGGCGAATCTGTTCCATCGTATCACGATCCCGTACGGTTACAGTGCCATTCTCCGGGGTGTCGAAATCGACGGTAATACAATAAGGCGTGCCAATTTCATCCTGACGGCGGTAACGTTTGCCAATGGAGCCGGTTTCATCGTATTCAACCATAAAGCTCTTGCTGAGTTTCTCATATACGCTTGTGGCCAGTTCACCCAGCTTGTTCTTCTGCAGCGGCAGAATCGCGGCTTTATATGGAGCAAGCGCAGGATGAAGGTGCAGCACCACGCGGTTGTCGCCGCCTTCCAGTTCCTGTTCCTCATAAGCATCGCAAAGGAAAGCGAGCGCCACACGATCCGCGCCCAGTGAAGGCTCGATCACATAGGGCACATAGCGTTCATTTGTAACCGGGTCGATATATTCCATGCTTTCCCCGCTTACGCGCTGATGGGCTTTCAGGTCAAAATCCGTACGGTCTGCAATACCCCACAACTCGCCCCAGCCGAAGGGGAAGGAAAACTCAAAGTCCGTGGTGGCTTTCGAGTAATGGGAAAGTTCCTCCGGTTTATGGTCACGCAGACGCAGACTATCCGTTTTCATTCCAAGGCTCATCAGCCATTCCTTACAAAATCCGCGCCAAAACGTGAACCATTCCATGTCTTCGCCGGGCTTGCAGAAGAATTCCAGTTCCATCTGTTCGAATTCGCGAATGCGGAAAATGAAATTACCGGGGGTGATTTCATTCCGGAAGGACTTGCCGATCTGCCCAACGCCCATCGGAAGTTTGCGTCTCGTGGTACGTACGATATTTTTGAAGTTCACAAAAATCCCTTGCGCTGTTTCCGGGCGCAGATAAAGTTCCGCCGCATTGTCTTCGTTCACTCCCTGATGTGTTTTAAACATCAGGTTGAATTTACGGATGCCCGTAAAGTCATGCTTTCCGCAGCTGGGGCAAGGAATCTGTTTTTCTTTGATAAAAGCTTCGAACTGGTCGTCCGTCCATCCATCGGCCTGGATTTCCTCGCCGTGCTCACGTCCCCAGTCCTCAATCAGTTTATCGGCGCGGAAACGCTCTTTGCAGGCTTTACAGTCCATCAAAGGATCATTAAACGTGCCCACATGGCCGCTTGCCACCCACACGTTCCGGTTCATCAGAATTGCGCTGTCCAAGCCGACGTTATATTTATTCTCCTGAACAAATTTACGCCACCATGCACGCTTGATATTATTCTTGTATTCCACGCCCAGCGGCCCGTAATCCCAGGAGTTTGCTAAACCACCGTAAATTTCACTGCCCGGGTAAATAAAACCGCGCCCTTTGCAAAGAGCAACCAGTTTGTCCATGGTTAAAGCCGCCATTCGATTCCCTCCAGCTATGAAAATCATTCCTTATCATAGCTGTGTTCGTGCGCTTTGTCAAGCAATCAAGGGCAATGCTATGATCCCGCTATAGGATTATCCGGCAAAGAATACAAATGATTTTCCACCGATTGACTTTGTTTTACCCATGCGATATAATAGCATGGTTATTTGTAGGCACCGTTGCATATGTTCGGCATGGAAGCCGTTCACGCAACGGTGCGTATTCTGCACTCCGACGCGTCCGTTCGCCCGGCACGCGATGAGAAAGGGGCTTTACCATGGCGGAAACGAAAGAAAAAAAGACCGTGTTGACCAAAGATGGCTATAAAAAGCTGGAGGCCGAACTGGATTATTACATTAGCGTTCGTCGTAACGAAATTGCCGATCAAATCGCAGTAGCGCGCGGTTTTGGCGACCTTAGCGAGAACGCTGAGTATGACGAAGCCAAGAATGAACAAAGCCGAATTGAGGCGAAAATCGTCGAAATGGAAAACACGCTGCGCAACTGCATCGTGATTGACGACGATGACGTAAATACCGACACTATCGGTGTTGGAAATACGGTTAAAGTAATGAACCAGACTCTGAAACGGGAGCAGACCTTCACCATTGTCGGTGCGAACGAAACCAACCCCAAAGAGATGAAAATCAGCAGCGACAGCCCGATCGGCGCCACCCTGCTTGGTAAAAAGGTCGGACAGGTTGTGCCTGTCGAAACTCCTGGCGGAGTGGTAAAGATGAAAGTTATGGAGATTTCCCGGTAACCCTTTCCGGGTATCCCTGATGCTTCGTATTTCCGAAAGGATGAATATCATGAACGGCGAACCGCAAAGTCCACAGGAAACCGAATTATCCGCGCGCCAGTTAAGCGAGCAGGAAGGAATTCGCCGGGATAAACTCCAGCGGCTGATGGAAAATGGGAAAAATCCTTTTTCGATCACCCATTTCTCCGTATCCCACTCCAGCGCCGACGTTCTTTCCGGGTTTGATTCGCTGGAAGGTAAAACAGTCAGCATTGCAGGTCGTATGGTCAGCCGCAGAATTATGGGAAAAGCCAGCTTCGCGCATCTTCTGGACACTTTTGGTCAGATCCAGTTTTATGTGCGCCGCGACGACGTTGGTGACGAAGCGTATGCCGAATTTAAAGATTACGACGTTGGCGACCTGCTTGGGGTTACAGGCGTCGTATTCCGCACGCAGAAAGGCGAAATCAGCATCCATTCCCAGACGCTGACCCTTTTATCAAAGAGCTTGAAGGTACTGCCGGAAAAGTTTCACGGTTTAAAGGACCCCGATCTGCGGTATCGTCAGCGGTATGTCGATATGATCGTGAACCCCGAAGTTCGCGATACCTTCCGTAAGCGCAGCCAGATTATCAACGCCGTTCGCGCTTTTCTGGATGCCCGCGGCTTTCTGGAAGTGGATACTCCCGTGCTGCAAACCATTGAAATCGGCGCGTCCGCCCGCACCTTTAAAACACACCTTAACGCGCTGGATCTGGACATGTTTCTGCGCATCGAAACGGAATTATACCTGAAACGGCTGATCGTAGGCGGTTTTGATAAAGTGTACGAAGTGGGCCGGCTGTTCCGCAACGAAGGAATGGACGCCACCCATAATCCTGAATTCACAAGCGTCGAAACATATCAGGCGTATGCGGACTATCAGGAAGTTATGGAAATGGTAGAGCAGCTTTATTCCACCGTTTCTCTTCAGGTTTGCGGCACCACCTGCGTTCCTTATGAGAACGAGCAGATCGAGCTGAAAGCCCCCTGGCGCCGCGTTACCATGGCACAATCCGTATTGGAAGCCTGCGGTGTGAACTACGAAGACTGGAAGACAGATGAGGATGCCCGTAGCTGTCTGGATCAGAGAAACGTACATTACGAGAAGAACGCGAAGCGCGGCGATTGTCTGGCGGCGCTGTTTGATGAATACGTCGAAGCAAACCTGATACAGCCCACCTTCGTCACGGATTATCCGGTCGACATTTCCCCGCTTGCCAAGCGCAAGCCTGAAAACCCGGATCTGACCGAACGATTTGAATTTTTTATCAGTGGACACGAAATGGGCAATGCTTTCTCCGAGCTAAACGACCCCATTGATCAACGCAGACGATTTGAAGAGCAGGTACGCGTACGTGCAGCCGAAGGAATCCATGCGGAAGTGGACGAGGATTTCGTTACCGCTCTGGAATATGGCTTGCCACCAACCGGCGGCCTCGGTTTTGGAATTGACCGCATGGTAATGCTGCTTACCAACAACACCTCGATCCGCGATGTGTTGCTCTTCCCCACCATGAAACCGCAAAAATAACGGGTAAACCGCGCCGAACTACCCGGCGCGGTTTACTGCAAGTGGAGAAAAACTATGAGCCTGAGAATGCCGATTACCAAAAGCAAAATTCGCAATCACTTCCACTATAGTTTCTGGAAGTATCTGGTGCTGATCGTTATCGCTCTATTCGGCTGGAACCTGATTTATACCTCCACCCGGTATCAATCCCCCGACAACCTGAAGGTTGAGTTTTACGCCGAAGCCGGGGCGATTGGTGGAAAGGATCTTCAGGCTCTCGCAGATCAGATTCACACCGAGATCATGCCGGAAATGGAAGAGGTAACCGCCTCGACCATCACCTACGACCAGACCTACGGCGATATGCAGTTGACGGTTTGGGTCAGCGCTGCGCAGGGGGACGTTTATCTTCTCTCCGGTACCCGTTTTAAATCGCTGGCCAGCAATGATGCGCTGATGGACCTTCAACCGTACATTGACAACAGTACCCTCAATGTGGACGGGCTGGACCTCAGCAAGGGATACTATACCGATACCGAGACCGGTAAGAAAACGCTGGTCGGCATTCCTGCGGATCATCTGCCAGGCCTTGCCGATTACGGATTGATTACCAACGATGGCGTGCTCTGCGTGTTGGTTAATAACGGTAATGACGCCTACTCGATGAAATTTCTCAATTACCTGCTTACGCATATGCGCACATCCGATTCAACCGCTCTTGCCGCCGCGCCTTCGCCAGAATCATCTTCCCCTGCAACAACAACCGTTCCCTAACGGGTATGCATCTGATTGGGGGCTATGGGGCGTCCTTCCATGTGGAGGACGCCTTTTCTCGCTCCCTGTGACCGGTCCGTGCTCGCTTCAGATGGCATGCAGGATAACCTCTGTGAGTTTTATTCCTGTACAGCCCCTGTCTCTCCCCTGCTTGAGCGACCAGATCGCCAATACCGAAAGTAATGTATTGGTTCTCCTATATAGCATACAGGGGTTTTCACATTACTGAGTCCTGTCCAGAACAAATCAATACGGGTCATGGCCTATAATGGCTAAATGTTTTTTTCTCTCTCCGCAGTTATCGTTCCAGAAGCCCGCATAAGCTCTTCTGCATTACAACACATAAACATGGGCGGTACGGATTGCTCCGTACCGCCCGTTCAGCGTAAATCCTGTTGCTTGCCCAGCAGGTTCGGTTATTGCTTTACGTTATCCAGCATCGCCAGTTCCACCGTAATGTCCTGATAGGTGCCAGCCTTGATGTCGTCGATACTCTTGGCTTCGGAAATCCCTTCGGACCGATACAGTTTCAAATCTGCCGTATCGCCGGCATTCTTCGCTTGCAGGATGGTAATCAGCTGAGAAGTCGAAGTAATGGTCGTGTTATCTGCCTGCACAATGATATCGCCGACCTTCACCCCAGCCTTGTCGGCCGGTGAACCGCTTTCAACATCCGTTACATACGCGCCGTTAGGGATAATCCCTTCCTGTACCGCAT
>DAOPZG010000080.1:0-11735 GCA_035353235.1 Candidatus Limiplasma sp. | reverse complement strand
AACCGCCCACAATCGTATGCTCTTCCAAAGTAAACAGTACCGGCACCTTGGCGCACAACGCGGCAAGATATTCCGCGTCAATCGGTTTCACCGTGGGAAAGCTTGCAACCCCAATACTCCATCCGCGCTCTGAAAGCAGTTTCTGCGCCGCGACCGCGCTGGACAGAATGCCGCCCGCAGTCAGGATATAAGCATCTTTCCCTTCGCAATATGGGATCGCCTTTCCGGTCTGATACCCCCGGATTTTTTCGATGTCATGGAATACCGGCTCCCCACCGCGTCCGATACGCAGGTAAGCTACGCCCGGCTCCGTTAAAAAGCGGGCCATCACCGCTTCGGTTTCCACCTTATCTGCAGGCGCATACACCGTTACACCCGGCAGAATGCGAAGCGCGCTCATATCCTCGGTCGCGTGATGGGTCATGCCGAGGGTTCCGTATACGAAACCCGCGCCGACGCAAACGATCTTCACATTTGCTTCGTGGTACGCGCAACAGTTGCGAATCTGTTCCAGACAGCGCAGCGTGGGAAAGTTGCCGATGGAGTATACGACAACCGTCTTCCCTTCCAGCGCCATTCCGGCGGCCATGCTCATCATTGCCTGCTCTGAAATGCCCGCGTTGATAAAGCGATCAGGAAATTCCTTCATATAGGGGAAAAGCACGCCAAAGCCCAAATCGCCTGTAATCAATACCAGGTTCGGGTTTCTGCGGGCTTCCTCCTGCAGACAGCGGGTGAACGTATCTCTCACGGTTTGTGTGCCTCCAGTTCCTTCAGCGCCGCGTCGTACTCCTCGCCCCTTGCGGTGCGGTAATGCCAGAGCACGTCGTTTTCCATAAAGCTGACGCCTTTGCCCTTAATGGTATCCGCGATCACGACAATCGGCTTCCCCTGCCCCATCGCCGCTTTGGCTTCGTCGTATGCGGCGTGCAGCGCGGCGTGATCGTGTCCGTTGATGCGGATCACATGCCAGCCGAAACTGGCCCATTTCTGGTCCAGCGGTTCCAGTTTGATGGTATTCTCCACGCTGGCAAGAGACTGGATTTTATTGAAATCGACCGTAACGATGAAATTATCCAGTTGATACTGGTTGGCAATCAGCGCGGTTTCCCATACGGCGCCTTCGTCGCATTCCCCGTCGCCGATGATGCAGTACACCCGGTGCTTTTCGCCGTTCATTTTCGCGGCCATCGCCATCCCCATCGCCATGGGCAGACCCTGCCCCAGCGACCCGGTGCTGGCTTCCACGCCCGGCACACCTTTATGGCTTACATGTCCGCTTAAGCGGCTGCCGTTGCGGCAGTGCGTTTCCAGTTCGCTCAGGGGGAAGTAACCACACTCCGCAAGCACCGCGTAGATCCCTGCTCCGGCGTGTCCTTTGCTTAAAATCATACGGTCGCGCTGCGGCCATTTGGGGTTTTTCGGATCGTGATTCATTACATCCGCATACAGCACCGCCACAATATCCGCCATGGAAAAAATGCTGCCGATATGCGCTGTGCCGCCCCGGCTGGTCATATCCAACGCGTGACGGCGCACCTTGTAAGCCAACAGTTCGCTTTTACCGTAGTTCATGGGGACACTCCTTTACCGAATGCCGCGCAACCGCGCGGGAGCCGGTTTGGAATCAATTCCGTCTGGGTGCGCGGCTTACCAGCTTGGCGCACACGCAGGCGATCGTTCTGAAAAATAGTTTCGCGTCCGTACCGAACGACTGGTTCGTCACATATTCCACGCGCATCCGGTTCTTTTCGCCCAGAATATTCCGTTCGTACGCACCTTCAGGATCGTCATGACCCACCGCTTCGTCCAGCCGGATCAGCTTGATGGAACTCGGGTCGCTGATGCCGGGACGAACCCAGAGAATGCACTGCTGTTCCAGCGTATAGCGCGCCGTATACTTCATCAGTTCAGGCCTTGGGCCGATAAAACTCATATCCCCTTTGAGGATATTGAACAGCTGGGGCAGCTCGTCCATCTTCGTCCGGCGCAGTACACGACCTACCCGGGTCACGCGCGGATCGTTCAGTGCCGTGGTGCCGCTGTACTTATCCGCGCCAACCACCATGGTGCGAAACTTAAGAATATTGAAAGGGCGGTTATGGTAACCACCGCGAAGCGCCTTATACAGCACCGGCCCGGGAGAAGAGAGCTTGACTGCCAGCACAATGGGCAGCATCACAATCAGCGCCGGGATCAGCAGAACAACCGCCAGAAGAAAATCCAGCGTTCGTTTAATGATTTTGCTATAGAGTGGGTGTTTCAGCGGACCATCCCAGTAAGGGAGTGCATCCGGTTTCACAGGCGCCTCATCCGCCCGCGTCTCCCGATTGAGCAAGTGCATTTCCGGCGTACCTCCCACAGGTCAGCAATTGGTTGCCGCTAAACTTTAGAATAGCACACGGCCCGTGAGAAGTCAAACAGTTTCCCGTTATCACCCCTTACCGATTTCTCGGGAAATTTGCCTGAAAGTTCTTGTCTATCAAGGGTTTTAGGGGCATTTGCTCGCCGGTGGCGCAGCCCATAATACGTATTGTAAAAAACGGACATCCGGGCAAATGCCGGGTTATGTACCCCGTTCGCTTGACAACGGGAAAAGCCTCCCCCTATAATTAAATCAGTCTTTCGGGACTCCGATCGGTTTTCACCCCTGTACAGTCAACTGAACTGAACCCGCCGCACCTTACCTTTCGCGGCAGAAAGGGAGCGATCTATGACCCCTACTTTTTCTTCTCCCCTGGAGCGCTTAGCCAGCTATGCTTCCGAAAACGAACAGCGGATGATTCAGAACGCGACCATCGACCAGACGCTTTATCAAACCTACGGCGTAAAGCGCGGCCTTAGGGATATCAACGGCAAAGGCGTGCTGGCCGGGCTTACGAACATTTCTGAAATTCAGTCCAGCAAAGAAGTAAACGGAGAGAGCATACCCTGTAAGGGGAGGCTCTGGTACCGTGGTTACGATATTATTGAGCTGGTCAACGGCGTGATACGGGACAGGCGTTTCGGTTTTGAAGAAACGGCTTATCTGTTGCTTTTTGGCGATTTACCCACGCCGGAGCAGCTGACCGAGTTCAAACGGGTGATGGCTGCCAGCCGTACCCTGCCCACTAATTTTGTCCGCGATGTGGTGATGAAAGCCCCTACATCCGACATGATGAACACACTGAGCCGCAGCGTGCTGACCCTTGCCAGCTACGACGAGGCCGCGTCCGACCTGCGCATCAGCAACGTACTGCGCCAGTGCCTGATGCTGATCTCCGTCTTTCCGATGCTCGCGGTTTACGGCTATCACAGTTACAACCATTATGAACGGGATGAAAGCCTGTATATCCACCGGCCGGACGAAAATCTTTCCACAGCCGAGAACCTGCTCAGGATGCTGCGGCCGGACAAGCAGTATACGCCACTGGAAGCGCACGTGCTGGATGTGGCGCTGATGCTGCACATGGAGCACGGCGGCGGCAACAATTCTTCCTTTACCACCCATGTCGTTACCTCCTCGGGCACGGACACCTACAGCGCGATCGCGGCGGCGCTGGCCAGCCTGAAAGGGCCCAAGCACGGCGGCGCCAACATCAAAGTGGTGCAGATGATGGCCGACCTGAAGCGGAACGTAACCGACCCAACCGATGACGACGCGGTGGAGGCCTATCTGATGAAGCTCCTTAACCGTGAAGCCTTCGACCAGAAAGGCCTGATCTACGGAATCGGCCACGCCGTCTACTCCATCAGCGACCCGCGCGCGGATGTGTTTCGCACCTTTGTGGAACAGCTTGCCGACGAAAAGCACAAGAAAATCGAATATGATCTGTACACGCGCGTGGAACGGCTCGCGCCGCAGATTATCGCACGCGAACGGCACATGTATAAGGGCGTCAGCGCGAATGTGGATTTTTACAGCGGGCTGACCTATTCCATGCTGGGCATCCCGGAAGAGATGTTTACGCCAATTTTCGCCATCGCCCGCATTGTCGGCTGGAGCGCACACCGGATTGAGGAACTGGTGAACATGGATAAAATCATCCGTCCCGCCTATAAAGCGGTGCTGCCCAACCGGGAGTATCGTCCGATAGAATCCCGTTAACCCGGATGTTAAAGCGCCGCGGCTGTCCTTTTCAAGGCAGCCGCGGCGCTTTGTGTTTAGCGATGTGGTTTTTTCAACCGCCTTCTTTTCGTTTGCGGTTTCTGTACGTTCTTCGTTTCGCCCTTCAGACTGAACAGCTCGTCGCGCAGCTTGGCCGCTTTTTCAAAGTCCAACCCCTTCGCGGCAGACAGCATCTGGTCTTCAAGGCTTTTAAGCAATTCCTGTCGTTCGTCCTCGCTCATCTCTTCCTGCCCGGGAGCGGTAAAGTCGTTTGTAATTTTCAACAGCGCCTGCACCGTGCTCTTCACACTCTGCGGGGTGATGCCATGCAGTCGGTTGTACGCTTCCTGCAGGTTGCGGCGGCGGTTCGTCTCGTTCACGGCGCGGGTAATGCTGTCCGTCAGGGTGTCGCCGTAAAGGATTACCCGGCCGTTCACATTGCGCGCGGCGCGCCCGATGGTTTGGATCAGCGAAGTTTCGCTGCGCAGGAACCCTTCCTTATCCGCGTCCAGGATGGCAACCAGGCTCACTTCCGGCATGTCCAGCCCCTCGCGCAGCAGGTTGATGCCCACCAGCACGTCAAACTCGCCCAGCCGCAGATCGCGGATCAGCTCGGTACGCTCCATAGTCTGGATGTCGCTGTGCAGGTAGCGCACGCGGATGCCGAGGTTCTTCAGATAATCCGTCAGGCTTTCCGCCATTCGCTTGGTCAGCGTCGTGACCAGCACCCGCTCGTTCTTCTCAACCGTTATGTGGATTTCCCCGATCAAATCATCCACCTGCCCGGTCGCTGGCCGCAGGAACACCTGCGGGTCCAACAACCCTGTAGGCCGGATAATCTGTTCCACCACGTTCTGGGCGATGCCCAGTTCATAATCTCCGGGCGTGGCGCTGACATAAACCGTCTGGTGCTGACGTTCCCGAAATTCCTGAAATACCAGCGGCCGGTTATCAAACGCCGAAGGCAGGCGGAAGCCGTAATCCACCAGCGTTTGCTTGCGCGCGCGATCCCCGTTGAACATGCCGCGCACCTGTGGCACAGTCACATGGCTTTCGTCGATAAACATCAAAAAGTCCTTGGGGAAGTAATCCAGCAAACTGTAGGGTGCGTCGCCGGGCTTGCGGCCGTCAAAATAACGGCTGTAGTTTTCGATCCCGGTGCAGAAACCGATCTGCCGCATCATTTCCAGATCGTACTGGGTGCGCTGGCGCAGACGCAGCGCATACAGCGGCTGGCCATCGTCTGTCAGCTCCTGCACGCGCTTCTCCATATCCTGTTCGATCACATCCAGCTGGGAAACCATCTTTTCCCGATCCATGGCGTAATGGGTGGCAGGAAAAACCATCGCGTGTTCCAGCGTGCTCAGCGGGTTGCCCGTAACCACTTCGATCTCCCGGATGCGCTCAATCTCGTCACCGAAGAACTCAATTCGCAGCGCATGTTCCCGTTCGTTCGCCGGGATGATCTCCAACACGTCGCCCCGTACACGGAAGCTGCCGCGCGTGAATTCGAAATCATTGCGGGTATACTGAATTTCAATCAGCCGGTCAATCAGCTGATCCCGGCTCATCCGCATACCAGGCCGTATGCTGACCATCATGCCTTCATACTCGCTGGGGTCGCCCATAGAGTAGATGCAGCTTACGCTCGCCACGATAATCACGTCGCTGCGTTCGCGCACCGCCGCGGTAGCGCTGTGGCGCAGGCGGTCGATTTCCTCGTTGATGGAAGCGTCCTTTTCGATATAGGTATCGGTCGAGGCAATATAGGCTTCCGGCTGGTAGTAATCGTAATAACTCACGAAATACTCCACCGCGCTGTCCGGGAAGAAGGCCCGGAACTCGCTGCACAGCTGGGCCGCCAGTGTTTTGTTATGGGCGATGACCAGCGTGGGTTTCTGTACCCGCTCGATAATCGACGCCATAGTAAATGTTTTACCGCTGCCGGTAACGCCCAGCAGCACCTGATCCTTCAGCCCTTTCTGGATCCCGTCGGTAAGACTGGCGATGGCGGCCGGCTGGTCGCCGCTGGCCTGATAGGGCGCTTTCAGCACAAATCGGTTCATGCTGTTCTCCTTCCGTTGACGTTACCGACAGTATAGCACATCCTTCCCAAAATGGAAACACCTGTTTGCGTTTCGTCCGTTCGCCGAAAAGAAAGTTCCCTCTTTTTTCGTCCATCAGGCATCTGTTTAAAAGCGTCGTCCACCTCCATGCGCCCGCGCCGATGAAAAGCAAGGCGCGCCGCATTGGAAAACAGTAATGCAACCTCTTTCAAAAATTGGCTCCTGTTTATGGAATACAAAGCAGGGACGCGGCAATGTCGCGTCCCTCAGCGTTTCAATTTGGGTAATCGTCATATCCGCCCCGTTTACCTGCCGCGTTATGCCTTCTGGGTAAAGTTGTTGTGGCAACGCCCGCAGGTCACCGTAACCACGCCCGCACCCCGCGGCAGACGCAGCCACGCTTTACAATTGGGGCAGCGGAAGTATTTATATTGCTTGCGATTTTTAAACCGCGTACGCGCCTGTTTGAAACCTGTGGTCATCTTACCGGTCCAGTCCATATAGCGGCGGTTTTCTTCCCGGCGCTTCTGCTCCTTGCGGGAAAAAATACGGAACAGGGTGTACACATACAGGGCCAGCGATACAAGCGCCAGCAACCCGGAATTCAATATAGCGGACAGAATGTATATCACCAGTCCCGCCCACACCATGGTAACCGAAAGCTGATCTACACCGTGCCTGCCGGACATAAACGTACGAAAAGTCTGCTTGATCTTTTCCCAAAAGGACATAAGGTTTCCTCCTCCTTCGGCGCGCTCGTTCGCGCGCCGTATTCCATAGGCTGTTATTCTACCGCATCTCATGGGTCAGGTTCGGATTCCATTGCCGTGATCAACAGCAGTACGCTCCGCCGCGACCGCCCAGACAGCAGCAATTGCATAACACATTTGCAATCAGCAAAGTTAAGCAGGGATTGTCACACAATGCGCCCGTAAAACCTCGTGAAGAGCCGTATCGCCGGTAATTTTGCCCGTTTGCGTTCAGCCCGGACAGCAGTTCCCGAAAAGCCGGTTCATCCGGCGCCATTTCCACCGCTGTACGCGCGTAATTCAGCGCCGCCACGCGATTGCCCAAACCTACGTTCACCCGCGCGCTCCAGTAGTACCAGGCGGCGCGGCGATCCCGGATAGCGGTCAACAATTGGGCTGCCCGCTCATATTCGCGATCCAGCACCGCGTCTTCCACATTCTTCAGCAGCGGATCGTACTCGGTATAGGTAGTCTGGTTGCCCCGGTATGCCTGCTGTTGCTGTGCCTGACGGAAAAAGTCTCCGAATCCGAACGGGTCAAAGTCACCGCCATAACCGCCCTGATTGCCTCCGCCATAACCGCCCGTACCGTATCCGCTTCCGGAGCCGCCATAACTGCCATAGCCGCCCGCGTTGCCGTATGAGTTGCCGGAAGAGGATCCGCTTCCGTAACTGTGGCTGTATCCCTGCCCCTTATTTTTCACCAGCAGAGTATACGCCTCGTTTACTTCCTTCATCTTCGCCTCGGCCTGCGCGCTTCCCCCGTTTAAATCCGGATGATACTTTTTGGCCAGCTTCCGATATGCCGCCTTAATCTCGTCATCCGTGGCGTTCGGGGATACGCCCAGTACCTCATACGGGTCTCTGTTCATGGTCACTCTCCCTTAGTTTTGCCTGTTCGCGTTTGGGTTTTTCCTGCTTTTGCCGATAACGCACCCATACGCCCGAATATAGAATGTTGCGCAGAATTTCCACATCCTGCACAAGGGGTAAAAGTTCAAATGCCTGCGTACATTCCGCAATCACCATCGTCAGACTGTCCTTGATCAGGGTTTCGTAATCCGGCGCTTTGGCGTACTGCGCCAGCGGATTATAGCGCTTTCGCCGCAGATCCGCCGGTAAATCTTCGTAAGCGTCCATCAGATAGATGAATCGCCCCAGACCCTCGCCAAGCGTACGCAGCGGAACCGACCAGTAATCGCCCCGGTATACAAACACCTCGCCCAGCATCCTTGCGGTCAGGTTAGCGGGTGCATCCGGCTCCAGGCAATTCTCCTGTTCCAGCTTGCCTATGTCCTTGAGGCAGCGTTCGATGGCCGCGCACTTTTCCGGATATCGGCCCTCCACCTGCCTGTATGCTTTTTCCAACAATCCGGCCTCTGCCCTGCCCGCCAGACTGTGCTCGTCGTTCCAGTCGTCGCGGCATTTATGGTATGCCAGTGCGATATTCATATCCGCGCAGTAGTCGCTCAGCTCGTTCTCCAAATATTCCCGCTCCCGGATCGGATGTGGCAGGCAACGGCCTTTGCTGAGCGTTTCTTCTGGCTCGTACAGGGAGCTTAGAAGCACCAGCAGAAACGTCATGTCGTTGCTCAGCGTAATCCGTCCAAGGTTGCCATATCGGTGCATCAGTGTGCGGCACATGCCGCAGTAATACGCCTGGTAGCGGTTTCGGCTGCGTTCTCCCAGCTCCGCCGGGTTGATGGTAACATATCCGAACATGGGCATCCCTCCGTATCATCACGGTGATCAGGGGCGTTCTTTTCCCTTGTTCTCCGCCGAGGTAAACTCCGCGTCCATCGCGCCGTCTTCCGCCGCGTTCTCCCCCGTTTCCCCCACATACCTTCCAGCAGCGGCCAGCGCCTTCTCCAGCTCCGCGCTCGCGTCGCGCAGGGCGTTGTCATCCTTGTCATCCAGCGCCTGCTGGGTGCGCTTGCGCAGAGCTTCCACGCGGTCCTTATCCTCCGGTTTCAGTTTGCGCATGGCGCTTTTTGCTTCATAGCAGAGTTGCTCGCCGCGGTTGCGCAGTTCCGCGCTTTGTTTGCGCTGCCGGTCGTCGGCGGCGTAGCGCTCCGCGTCCCGTACTGCCTGATCTATCTCAGCGGAAGACATGTTGGAGCTCTGGGTCAGCACAATTTCCTGATATCGCCCCGTTCCCAGATCTTTGGCGGACACGTTGACAATTCCGTTGGCATCGATGGCGAAGGTCACTTCGATCTGCGGGATGCCGCGCATCGCACGGCGAATCCCGGTGAGTTTGAATTTCCCCAGCGTCTTGTTATAACTGGCAATTTCCCGCTCGCCCTGCAAGACATGGATTTCCACCTGCGTCTGAAAGTTCGCCGCTGTGGTAAACACCTGGCTTCGTTTCACAGGGATCGGGGTATTCCGATCAATGATCCGGCTGAACACGTCTCCCACCGTTTCAACGCCCAGCGAAAGCGGGGTGACGTCCAGCAACAGAAGACCTGTCACCTGCCCCTGCAGCACGCCGCCCTGAAGCGTCGCACCCATAGCCACACATTCGTCCGGATTAATCCCCTTGCTGGGTTCCTGTCCGGTTAAACGCTTCACGGCCTCCTGTACTGCGGGTATGCGGGTACTGCCGCCCACCAGAAGCACCCGTCCGATCTGCGACGAGGTCAGCCCCGCGTCGCTCATGGCCTGTTTTACAGGGCCCATGGTCGCGTCCACAAGGCTGCGCGTCAGGTCATCGAATTTCGCCCGGGTCAGCTCCATCTCCAGGTGCTTCGCCCCATCCCGGCCATTCGCAATAAACGGCAGACTGATGGTCGTCGTTGTAGCGCTGCTCAGTTCAATCTTTGCCTTTTCGGCGGCTTCCCGGATGCGCTGCATTGCGGTGGGATCGCGGGTCAGGTCGATTTTTTCTTTTTTCTGGAACTCATCCAGCAACCAATTGGCCACACAGCGGTCGAAGTCGTCCCCACCCAGACGGTTGTTGCCCGCGGTTGCCAGCACCTCGATTACATCGTGGTTGATCTCCAGGATGCTCACGTCGAAGGTGCCGCCGCCCAGGTCGTATACCATCACCTTCATGTTTTCGCCTTTATCCGCACCATAGGCCAGCGCGGCGGCGGTGGGTTCGTTCACAATGCGCAACACGTTCAGGCCCGCGATTTTTCCCGCGTCTTTCGTTGCCTGCCGCTGGCTGTCGCTGAAATAGGCGGGCACGGTAATCACCGCGTCAGTCACCTTTTCTCCCAGATAGGCTTCAGCGTCGGCTTTCAGTTTTTGCAGGATCATCGCGCTGATCTCCTGCGGAGTATAAGCTTTCCCGTCGATTTTCACCCGGTTGTCGGTGCCCATCTCCCGCTTGATACTGGAAATGGTCCGTTCACTGTTGGTTACAGCCTGCCGCTTGGCGGCGCTGCCCACAATGCGTTCCCCATCCTTCGTAAAAGCAACGACGGACGGCGTGGTTCGGCCGCCCTCGGCGTTCGGGATCACAACGGGATCCCCGTTTTCTAGAAAAGCGACGCAGGAATTTGTGGTTCCCAGGTCGATGCCGATCGTTCTTGCCATACGGTTCCCTCCTTGCCGGGAATATACCCTGACTATGTTATCATATACGAAAATCGTGAGCAATCGTTAACCCAAATATGGACAAACCGTGAACAATGGTCAGACCAGTCTGACAAATGTTTGAAAAGGGATCGATTCATTCCGTGTTGAACTAATTCCGAGTAAGAAACGAGGTGGGTTGTACGGCGCAACAATATCTGGACATTCATCATCCGTTCGCCCCGGTTTTTGATTCCACTTCCCGCGTACTGGTACTGGGTACCTTTCCTTCCGTGCAGTCGCGTGCAAACGCGTTTTATTACGGGCACCCGCAAAACCGGTTCTGGCCGGTGCTGGCTGCGCTGTTTGGCGCAGCGGTGCCTTCTTCGGTTGAAGAAAAGACTGACTTGTTGCTTACCCACCATGTCGCACTCTGGGATGTGCTGGCTTCCTGCGATATCGCGGGCAGTGCGGACGGAAGTATCCGCAACCCCGTGCCCAACGATCTGTCGAAGCTGCTCGGGCAGGCCCCCATTCACTCGGTTTTCACCAACGGGCAGACCGCCGCCGCGCTGTACCGCCGCTGGAAGCAGCCGCAAAACAGTGTGCCGATGGTCGCGTTGCCTTCCACCAGCCCTGCCAACGCGCGTTGTACACTCGAAATACTCATCGCCGCCTGGAAACCGCTGTGGCAATGCGCGACGAAAGAAACCGTCAAATTCTGATATTTTTCTGTCTGTCCTCTTGACAGGAGCTGCTTATTTGACTATTATACATATGAACGGTTGTTCATATGAAGGAGTGATGAAACATGGTGGCGCCTCCCGAAGCCCCGAAGTGCGAATTTGTATGTGTGCATGCGGATATTGTAGACCGTGTTGCCGATGTTATGCCCGACGAGGATACGCTTTTCGACCTCAGCGAGCTGTTCAAGCTTTTCGGGGATTCCACACGCATCCGCATCCTGTACTGTCTGTTTGCCAACGAGATGTGCGTATGCGACATCGCCACGCTCCTTGGGATGAGCCAGAGCGCGATATCCCACCAGTTGGCGCTGCTGAAGCGCAGTAAACTGGTATCGGCCCGACGGGATGGCAAGACGGTGTTCTACGCCCTTGCGGACGATCACGTACGAACCATACTGGGGCAGGGCATCGACCATGTTACCGAATAATATCCGGGAGGAATCCGTAATGAAAAAGGTATTTCAGTTATCCGAACTGGATTGCGCCGCCTGTGCGGATCGCATGGAAACAGCCATACGCAAGTTGCCCGGTGTGACCGCCGTTGCCGTTAACTTCGTCACCCAGCG
>DAOPZG010000079.1:0-11845 GCA_035353235.1 Candidatus Limiplasma sp. | reverse complement strand
CGGGGAATAGAGCATACGGTGGTTTATACCGAAGGCGTTGGCCACGCAACGGAGCTGGCACGCACAGCCGCCCAGCAGGGGGTGGAAACGGTGCTCTCCGTGGGCGGAGACGGCACGCTCAGCGAAACAGCAGCCGGTCTTATGGGCACCAAAACCGCGCTGGGGATCATTCCGGCAGGGACGGGCAATGATTTTATCAAAGCGATCGGCACTCCAAAAAAGTGGGAGGAAGCGCTGGACTATGTGCTGACTCACCCTGCTCACCCGCTGGACACGGGCGTGATTAACGATTCGTTCTTTATCAACGTCTGCGGAACGGGTTTTGATGTGATGGTGCTGGATTACGCGCTGACTGCCAAAAAACATCTGCGCGGCATCTGGCCGTACCTGTATGGGGTGATCGCGGCAATTAAAACATTCCGCCCCTTTGAGATGCTGGTGGAAATTGGCGACGATATTCTGCTGAAAGGGAAATACATGCTCTGCACCATCGCCAACGGGCGTTATATCGGTGGCGGTATCCCCATCCTGCCCGCAGCCAACGTGGACGACGGACTGTTGGATGTGATGGTTGTGGAGCCGCTTCCCCGCTGGCGCATCCCCTTTTATCTGCCCGCCATTCTGGGCGGCACTTTGATGAAAAAGAAGATTGCCCATCATTACAGGGCGAAGCGCTGCACCCTCACATCCCCGGGCATGCGGCTGAATCTGGATGGCGAAATCATCCCCATGGACAGTGCCACCTTCGCCTGCAGCCCTTCCTCACTGCTGGCCTACTGGCCCGGAAAAGCCTGACAGACGAATGATCTTACTCATCGGATAACCTGAATAAGCCTGCTTTCCACAAACGTAATAAAAAAACTCATTCACAGGGCCTGTACGTACACAGCAGTATGTATCGGCCCTTTTTCATATGGTCCGACACCTTTTCATCAGGCATGACCCTTCGTTTTATGGTATACTGGTGGCACGTGAGGTGATGTGCATGTCCATGGCGTTTCGTCGTTTCTGCGCCGTAATTCTTACGCTGCTTTCAGTTCTGTCCGGGGCGGCGGCAGAACAGGACGACGCCGACACATCACTGGATAACCAGCAGGCCTCTCCGGTTCTCACAATCACCGCACCCTCCGCCGGACAGAGTTACGACAGTTCAGAACAGCTTACAGTGCGCGCTGAAGGGCGCAATATCAGCCTGATCACGCTGGAGCTGCGCCTGCCCACCCAGACCCTGACCTTTGAAAACGCAGGGGTCTCTGTGGAACACGTTTTTCATCTGGATACACCGCAAACGGAAGGGGCGGTGCTGATTGCGCGCGGATATGCGGACCCGTCCAAGTCTGAAGGTACGCCTTATGCCGAGCAATCGCTCGCCATCCCTTCGCCAAGGGAAGAGCTGATTCAAAAGATGATCGCTCTTGCCTACGCCAATTCTCAGGACAGCCGTTACCAGTTCGCACCCGCGGAAACGGATACCGACATCGGCGTTTGTAAAAATTTCGTGATGCGTCTGTTCGATACCTACAGAGCCGGGTATCGGATGCTGGCTTACCCCACGCTGGCGCTGCACATGCCAAAAAACAACAGTAAGAAGGCTTGCGCGCCCTACGACTACGGGATTGAGTGGCGACCCGAAACCGCTGCAGACGGAAGCCCGTTCGAAATCGCAGCACAATTCAAGTACGACGACAGCCTGACCGAGGAGGAGAACGCGGCGTTGGCGCGAACTCTACTCTTGCAGATCAAAAAGGGCGACTTTCTGCAAATTGTAGGTTATTACGGGGGCGGCAACGGTCCCCACAGCCTGTTTGTGATCCGCGATTACGATCCGCAAACGGACATGATTCACTAGACGGACAGCAACATGCGCGGTAAACGCATCAACGGCGTGCGCTGGGGCTATATGCAGTTTGATGCCGACGCCACAGTTGACTGGTGGGTGAACGTATTCAACCTGAAAAAACGTGGCGCGACGCTTTACCGCCTGCGCAACGACCTGTACCGCTATACTGAAACGGAGTGAGAAATGATGGCGAAAGACCCGTTTTCCAGCAAGATTCGGCTTACTCTCCTCAAAGGTATGGAAGCGATCGGAACCTCCGCCTCCAACCTGGCCAGTAACGCCAAACTGAAAGCCAGTGAAATCAATCTCGAAAACCGCAGGCGTGAGATTCTGACCAATTTCAGCCTCCGTGCCTTCGAGATGTGGCAGAAAGGCGTATCCCTGCCCGAACCGCTGAACGAGATGCTGGTGGAGCTTTGCGACATTGATGATCGGCTCAGTGTGTTGCGCGCCCAGAAATATGCACGGGTTGCCACCCCGGATGCCCCTTCGCAGGATGATCATGCAACCCCTGACGCGTCTGCGGAAGGCGAAGACTCCTGCGCGGTGGGGGACACGGAAACCGGTGAAGAAACACCGGTACCGTGCGATGTCCAGCCTGTCGAGCCGGACTCCTCCGTTGCGGATGCCGAACCCAAACCAGAACCAAATACGGAAGAGAACGAGTAATCCTCATAATATCTTCACCCCCCGGCGGTTTTCCGCCGGGGGTCCCGTTGAGTCTATCGCTTTCATCCTTTATCACGGAGGCGTGTTTCATGTTTGAACTGGTACAGGTGGCTCCCCACAGTTATTATCTGCAATCCCCTGCGAAAATCGGCCTCTACGTACCGGATCCACTTCGCACGGTGCTGATTGACAGCGGCAACGACAAGGACGCGGGCCGCAAGGTGCGGCAGGTGCTGGATCGCCAGGGGTGGGCGTTGCAAGCCATCGTGAATACTCATTCCAATGCCGACCACATTGGCGGTAACCAGTACCTGCAGGCCCAGACCGGCTGCAAGATATTTTCAGAAGGAATCGAAGGGTGCTTTACGCAGTTTCCGCTGCTGGAACCCTCGTTCCTGTACGGCGGTTATCCCTGCGCGGAACTGCGACATAAATTTCTGATGGCACAGGCCAGTCATGTGCTTCCGTTCTCTGATCCGGCATTCCCCGCCGATTTAGAAACACTGCCCCTGCCCGGCCATTTTTTCGATATGGTCGGGTTCCGCACCCCGGACGATGTCATTTATCTGGCTGATTGCGTCAGCAGCGAAACGACGCTTGACAAGTATGGAATCCCGTTTATTTATGATGTGCAGGCCTATCTGGAAACGCTGGAAAAGGTATCCGGCTTGCAGGCGCACATGTTCGTTCCCTCTCATGCCGACGCAACGGAGGATATTGCGCCATTATGCAATCTGAACCGCGAAAAGGTGCTCTCCGCCGGGGACTGCATCCTGTCGCTGTGCGCGGAAGCCGCCGGTTTTGACACAATTCTGCGCGGCGTATTTCAAGCCTATCACCTTACCATGACGATGGAACAGTACGTGCTCGTCGGCAGTACCGTTCGATCTTTCCTCTCCTGGCATAAAGATGCTGGCAGGCTTCAGGTTCAATTTACCGATCATACCATGCTCTGGGAACGGATATAAAAAACCGTCTGTCACAGATAAACAGCAAACAGGCCGAGGGGCAGCGTATACATCATCGTATACGACCGATCCCTTCGGCCTGTATTCATCATATATTCCAGCCGGGTTAGCCTTTGCTGCGCTCCTTGATTTTCGCGAACACAGCCTGCAACACGATGAAGAAGCAAAGCAGCATCGCCGATACCACGTTAGCCCAGGAAGAAATCAGCTTGCCGTTCGTCTTTACCAGACTGGAAATCGTACCGTTGATCAGCACTCCGAAGAACGAACCGATTACGTTTCCAACGCCGCCGGTCAACAGTGTTCCACCGATTACGGAAGAAGCGATCGCATCCATTTCCAGCCCCGTCGCCTGTGTGGTGGTGCCAGCCATGGTGTTGAGGCAATAGCAGATGCCGCCGATGGAGCAAAGGAAACTGGACAGCACATACGCTTTCATGCGAACCTTTTTAACATCCAGCCCCATCAGAGCCGCGGATTGCTGATTGCCGCCCACCGCATACAGGCTGCGCCCGAAACGCGTGTACCGGAGAACCAGAAAGATGGCCACCAGTACAACCAGCGCGATGATTACCGGCAAACGGAAGTATGGAATCATTTCCTTGCCCTTGTTATTGAAATACGCACCAATTTCAAAGGGCATGTTGAACTTCAGGTTAGCCAGCCCTACAAAGAACGGATCGGATTTAATCGTTACCTGCTGGGTGCAGATCACAGCGGTCATGCCGCGAGCGAAGAACATCCCGGCGATGGTTACGATAAAGGGTTGTATCCCCAGATAGCCCACGCAGAAGCCTTGCAGCAAGCCGAAAGCCACGCCAATCAGCAGCACCAGCAGCATCAGGATCGGCGAGGATACGCCCCAGTACTCGATTCCGACGGCAATGAACATGCAATCCATTGCGATCAGCGCGCCAACGCTGACGTCAATGCCGCCGGTCAGCATTACACAGGTCATGCCGCATGCAATGCAGATCAGACCGGAGTTGTTAATCAGGATGTTCAGGAACGTTTGAAGATGGTCAAAGCCCTTCTCACTGTAAGCAATGCATCCGGCCGCGTACATGATCACAAACAGAGCAATGGTAATCATGATCAGCACGGTGTTATTATTCATACGGCGATGGGTGTTACCGGCAAGCGGAGAGGTTTTCATACGCCGACCGCCCCCTTCCTGGCAGCGACTTCCTTGGCGGCAGCGCGTTTGGCCATAACCGCTTTCACTGCCGGAGACTGGATGGTAACGATCAGGATCACAATGACCGCCTTAAATACAGGCGCCTGAGCGGAACTGACACCCAACGCATACAGTGTGGTCGTGATCGCCTGTATGGTGTAAGCGCCGATGATGGAACCGGACAACCGGAATTTCCCGCCGCCCAGGCTGTTGCCGCCCAGCGCGACAGCCAGGATGGCGTCCAGTTCGAAGTTCAGGCCAATGTTATTGGTATCGGCCGAATAGATACGGCTTGTTGCCACCAACCCGGCGATTCCGGCTAACAGACCGCAGATTACGAAGGTGGTAAAGATGATGCGTCTGGACTGATACCCCGCGATACGCGCCGCTTTTGCGTTGATGCCCACGCTTTGCACATACATACCCAGCGCCGTATATTTCAGGATCAGCGACATTACCGTAATGCACAGAATCGCAACAATAATCGGTGTGGGGATCGGCCCCAGATATCCGCCGAGGAACTGGAAGGACGGTTCCCGGATATAGACGATCGTGCTGTTGCACATCAGCAGGCCGATTGCGCGCCCTGCCGAGAACAAAATCAGCGTTGCTACCATGGGTTGGATATTGAGATAGGAAACCAGAAAACCGTTGAACGCGCCGCACAGGCAGGCAACAGCCAAACCGGCCAGCAACCCCACCCACAGCGGCATGGCGTACTGCGATACGTTCGCGTTGCCAAATCCCGCCAGCAGCATGCAGCACATACCACCTGCAAGACTCATGACCGAACCGACCGAGATATCAACGCCTGCGGAAGAGGAAACGACCAGTGTCATACCGATCGCCAGGATCGCCGCCTCGCTGCCACGATTGAGAATATCAATCAGACGACCGTACAACAAGCCGTTCCGAATGCTGATCGTGAAGAAGTTATAGAATACGTTGCCGTTGGCGACGTCGTAAATCATATTGATCGCCATCACCAGCACCATGCTGAAGATCGGCAGAAACAGCCGCATCTTCGTGATTTTTCGGATTTGCTTCATCCTTTTTCACCTCCGGCAATCGCGTGCATTACGCTTTCCTGCGTCATATCGCCGGAAAGTTCGCCGACCTTCTCGCCATCCCGCAGAACAGCCAGCCGGTTACAGGTACGAAGCATCTCCTCAATTTCCGAGGAAATGAACAGGATGCTCTTCCCTTCCTCGGCCAGTTTGATGATCAGCTTCTGGATCTCCGTTTTCGTTCCGATGTCGATCCCGCGCGTTGGTTCGTCCAGGATCAGAAAATCAGGATTGGTCGCCAGCCACCGCGCAATGATCACTTTTTGCTGGTTGCCGCCGGACAGCTGTTTCAGCGGCGTTTCCCGGCTCGCCGTTTTGATGTCAAGAAGTGCAATATACTTGTCGGCGATCTCGCACTGTTCCTTGTACGGAATCAGTTTGAGCATCCCCTGTTGAGCCTGCATCGCAAGAACAATGTTTTCGCGGATGGATAGGTCATCGATAATACCCTCCGCTTTACGGTCATCCGGCAGCATCCCCATGCCCAGCTTCATCGCGTCTATCGGCTGCGCAACATGGGCCGGTTTGTCCTTCACTTTCAGCGTTCCGGTCTGCGGACGGTCCGCGCCGTAAATAACCCGCGCCAGTTCACTGCGGCCGGAACCCAGTAGCCCTGTAAGCCCGACTACTTCGCCCTGCCGGATATTCAGGTCGAAAGGCTTGATTTTTCCTGTGTGGCCTAATCCTTTAGCGTCAATCAGCATATCGCCGCAGCGGTTCTCGCAGGCCTCCGGCTTGATCTTCGCTAGATCGTCAATGTCCTTGCCCATCATGGCGGCGATCAGCTTTACGCGCGGCAACGCCGTAACAGGGTACTCCCCAACCAACTGGCCGTTGCGCAGCACGGTAATCCGATCGCAAACTTCATAAACCTGCTCCAGAAAGTGCGTAACAAAGATAATCCCGACGCCCTGATCACGTAACCTGCGCATCAGGGTGAAAAGCTTGCTCACCTCATTGTCATCCAGCGAGGATGTCGGCTCATCCAGAATCAGGATTTTACAATCCATATCCACAGCACGCGCAATCGCGATCATCTGTTGAAGCGCCAGAGAATAACTGCCCATCGTCTGCTGCACGTCTAAATTCAATTCAAATTCTTCGGCCAGCTTCTGGGCGCGTTTCACAATCGCCTTGCGGTCAATCGTATGTGCCTTTGTAAGCGGCTCGCGGCCGATAAAAAGGTTCTCCGCCACGCTCAGGTTGGGGCACAGGTTCACTTCCTGATATACGGTGGATATGCCCCGCCTCTGCGCATCCATCGTGGAATGGTTACGGATCGGCTCCTCAATGCCGTCCACCCGGATCTCGCCAAACTCAAAATCATGCACGCCTGTCAGGCACTTGATCAGCGTGGATTTCCCCGCGCCGTTTTCACCCATCAGCGCATGGATCTCGCCTTTTCGCAGGGTGAAATCCACGTGATCCAGCGCCTTGACCCCGGGAAAGGTCATGGTGATACCGCGCATGGTCAGGACGACCTTATCTTCCATCGTCATCCATTCCTTTCGTCATTCTTGTGAAGGGGCGGGCGTCATGCCGCCTGCGCCCTTCATAAAGAGAAGTGGGAGGAGCTGTACGCCCTCTCCCACTTCTCCACAGTTCCCGTATGGGTTGGGTTCAGGGAAGGTAGCGGCTGTCGCTTAGTACGCGCGGCCGTCCAGCACTTCCTGGGTCATCGTGGTGGCATACTGAGAGGTGATGCCCGGGGCGACGAAGGCCTGGTCCACTACGAGGGTGAACTTGTCAACGGTCTCGCCGGCCTTCAGCTTCATGATGATGTCCTTCACAATGCCAGCCTGAATCGGGTTGCATTCCACGTTGCAGTTGATTTTGCCATCCAGCGTGTCCTGCAGGCCCGCGTGGGTCGCATCGAAGGAGATCAGGGTTACGTCTTTGCCAACGCCGTAGGTCACGCCGGCCGCGTCCATCGCGTCCATCGCGCCATAGGCTTCGTTATCGTTCTGGCAAACCACTACGTTGAACTTGCCAGCGTAGGATTTCAGGTAGCTCTCCATCACCTGCTGGCCACCAGCCTGGGTGAAGTCGCCGCTCTGGCTGTCTACGATCTTCCATTCCGGATGATCCTTCATGATGTTGGCAAAGCCCTCAGTACGGCCCAAGGTCGCGGAAGCGCCTACGGAGCCTTCGATCACAAGGATGTTGGCTTCTTTGCCGCCCAGGTATTCGGCCAGCCAATTACCGGCGGTTTCGCCTTCCTTGACCATGTCGGTTCCTTCACGGGCGGTATACTCGGACTCGTCAGCATCCACGGCACGGTCAGCAATGATCGTGGGGATACCGGCATCGGCAGCTTCCTTCAGTACGGTATTCCAGCCAGCGGTTTCGATGGGGGCGATGATGATGTAATCAAGGCCCTGCTGGATGAAGTTACGGACGGCTTCCAGCTGAACCGCGTTGTCGTTGTCGCAATCCACGAAGCTCAGGTCAAAGCCGTTCGCGGCGGAGAATACGTCCTTGTAGTTTTCGGTGTTGGCATTGCGCCAGTCGGACTCGTGGCCAACCTGGGCATAACCAACCTTGATCAGGTCCTCGGCGGCAGCGATGGAGCACAGTGCGAACACCATGACCAACGCCGTCAGAATGGCAATCAGTTTCTTCATAGATGGGAACCTCCTCGTTTATTTTCGGAAAGCTGTCCGTACTTCCCGTTGTTATTAGTATTGTAACGAAGGAGGTTCCCGAAAAAAAGACAGTGGTTTCCCGAATAAGTTAAAATTCTTTTGAAGTTATTTTTCGCATTGTTTCGCTCGGATACGTTCGGTGATATTTTTCCGATTTGTGGTAATTTTTACCGGTAAAATCTCCCCCTGAGGATCGGGGACGTTTACGGAAATCCTCATATCCAAAGGCCTTCCGCCCAAAGATCAATCCCCTTTACGATAATCGCGGGGAGACATCCCCGTATTCTTTTTAAATAAATAGCTGAAATAGTGCGGGTCGTTGTACCCCACGGCGAAAGCTACGTCCGATGTGCGCATCTGCTGGTCGCGAAGCAACTCCTTCGCACGGGCCAGCCGAACCGACGTGAGGTATTCCGTAAAGGTAACCCCTGTTTCCTGGGAGAAGACCGTACAAAAATGGTTGTTGCTCAGCGACACATGTTCCGCCACTTCGCGCAGAGTCAGGTCCGGGTTGGAAAAACGCTCGTCGATAAAAGCTTTCGCCTTGCGAATCACCACGCCGTAGCGGACCGACCCCTGTTCGTCACGGTAAGCAAGAGCCGTTCGCAGCAGATCCCGCGCAGTCGCCATCGCCTCGTCCAGCGTGGAAACCGCGGCGCTCTGCCCATCCGGCCGGAACGCCGAAGGAATGATCCGCTGCGGGTCGCCTCCGCAATCCCGGATGATTCGCGATGCGGACAGCACAATATCCACAAAGATATAGTTGACCATCAACTTGCTCTGCGCCGCCGTCTGGCCGATGGAACGGGTATAATCCGCCAAAATCCCGTCGATTTCCGAAAGATTGGCATTACGGAGTTTCTCAAAGATCTGCGGCACTTTCACATTCACCAGTGACAGGCTTTCCTGCGGCACAATATCCAGCACGCCCACAATCCGGCGGTCACGGTTCAGGTTTTCCGCTTCGTGCAGGGTCCGCAGCAGCGCGCTTGCGTCCGCGTAGGAGTGCGGCACTTCCTTAAGCGTTCGTACCGTGGTGCCGATCGCGATCAGCGGTTTCAGGCTGGTGTTACGTTCCACATCAAACTTGGCCGCCTGGGCCAGACCGTAGGTGCGTTCCTCAATATCCGCGTCGTCGTCGCCCATTACCAGCATCACAAACCGTCCCTGCACCTGGCACATGCAAACCGTTCCCCCGCTGCTTTTCGCCAATCGGCACAGCAGGCTTTCGGCAGCGCGTGTTTCCTCCGCGCTCACCGGCTCGCGACTCAGTTCCACCACCATTGTCAGGTACCGCCCGGCGGTCAGGCTCATTTGCAGGGCGCGGCCACGCTCCACCACTTCGTTTTCCGGGATTCCCGCGATCAGATCCCCCAGCAGGCGTTCTTTCAGCAACTGCCCGGAGGAAGCCAGCTGGTCGCGGTACGTGCGCAGGTTGTCCTGGCGGCGTTTATCTTCCCGGATACAATCCGCGATGTGGTTGAGCACCTGTAAAAGTTCCTGCCCGCTTACAGGCTTGAGCAGGTATTCCTTCACACCCAGTGAAATGGCTTCCCGCGCGTAGGCGAAATCGTCATATCCGCTTAAAATGACGATATACATCCACGGCATGGAAACACTTACGGCACGGCACAACTCCAGCCCGTCCATAAAGGGCATGCGGATATCGGTAATCAGGATGTCGGGTTTGATATCCTGTAGCATGGACAGCGCCATTTCCCCATCCGGCGCTTCCCCGGCCAGTACAAAATCAGTCTGCTCCCAGGGAAAATTACTTCGGATTCCTTCCCGCACCACTATCTCGTCGTCAGCCAGAAACACCTTGAACATCGTCTTTCCTCCCGAACGGCACGCTTAGGGATACCGTCGTCCCGTTTTCATCACTCTGAATTTTTACGCCTTCCGGCTGGTTATAATACAACTGAATGCGCTTGTTTACGTTGAACAGCCCGTAACATCCGCCTTCACCCTCGTTCGGCGCGTCGCTGTTCAGGCTTTCACGCACCTGACACAGGCGCTCGGCGGACATCCCGGCACCGTTATCGGCCACTGCCAGCACCAGCCTGCCGTTCTCCTCCCGGCCGCTCACGCGGATAAAACCGCGCCCGCGCCGGTGCTTAATGCCGTGATAAATCGCGTTTTCCACCAACGGTTGCAGCAGCAGTTTCAGGATCAGCTCATTGTAAAACTCGCGGGGAATATCAATTTCATAATCCAGAATATCCCGGTAACGGATTTTCTGAATTGTCAGATACCCCTGCAGATGCTTAATCTCATCAGAAAGCGGAATCCAGTCCCTGCCCTGAGAAAGCGAGATGCGGAAGAAGTCCGAAAGCGCCCGGGTGATATGGATCACTTCGTCGGTGCGCTGCGCTTCGGCCAGCCACACAATCGCGTCCAGTGTATTATACAGAAAGTGCGGGGCAATCTGCGCCTGTAACGTACGCAGCTCGCTCCGTTTCAGGTTTTCCTGTTCCCGGCGGTTTTCGTCGATCAGGCGCTGTAACTTCCCCGCCATCACGTTCAGGCTTTCAGCCAGGCCTCGCAGTTCCAGTACCTCCGGCCTTTCCACACGCGCCTGCAGATCGCCTTCCGCAATGGCTCCCGCGAAACTTTCCAGTGTAGCGATCGGCGTTCGGATGGTACGTGACAGCGAACGCTGCGCCAGCATCGCGAAAACAAACGTGATCGCCAGCAGAAGCGCCATCATCCATACGATAAAGAGCAGCTGCTGCTGCATCTGGCGGCTGGTTTCCGTCGTTTCGCTGATTTCTACGGTTATATACTGCTCCAGCATATCCCCCACGAGAGAAGACACACTGCGCACCTCGTCCAGCAAAGCTTCGTTGTCGGCGACCGGCGCACCCTCCGCGATCTGTTCCCCCATGCGGTCTATATAGCTTTTCAGAGTATCCATCGTTCGGCGTGCCACGGTCAGCTCGATGGAATTACCGCCCGAAGCGGTCGTCATCAGCGTTTCCAGAGTATGGTTGATTTCTCCCATCATCACGTATTGCTGCCCTTCCGCAAACGTGATTCTTCCGGCGACAATGCTCCACATTTCGTCCGGAATCCCCGAATTAACCACAGGCTTGAGCGAGGAAACGCTCTCCACCTGCATAATGGCCTGATGATAACTGTCTGCATAAGTACGCATCGTCCAGATGCTGACCAGCGCGGGAATCAGCATCAGGGCAAGAATCACCATAAAACTGAACCGCAGTCGTTTGGCAAGGCTTTCGCCCATGCCCATCCGGTTGAAAACCCGGTCAAACAGCGCGCGCATCGTCAGTATTCCCTTGGGGGCAGGCTGTTCAGGTTCGTGTCAAATTCCGAAAACACTTTTTCCTGCGAATAGGTTTCCCGGGGAATGGATTCCCCGGCCGCCAGTTTCTTGGCGAGCATCATAATCACATCCCCGATCAGCGGTGTGCATTCCACGACACAGTTAATTTTGCCTTGTTTAAGCAGGTCGATTG
>DAOPZG010000078.1:0-12055 GCA_035353235.1 Candidatus Limiplasma sp. | reverse complement strand
AAACCCTTAAGGTGGCTTAATTCCTTTTTTGTCTAACTTTTTGGGGTCAGTTCAATTGCGCGAGCCGTTTTTTTTCAGCCCTTTTTATGATATACTATTTGAGATTATTCGGTTTCCTCTTATATATGGGTTTGAAAGATCACATCACCGTCAGGGGGTTTGCATATGGCTACCGGCACCTTCCACCCGGCGCGTCTGCGGGGAGTGGCTTCTGTTCCACCTGCAAAAAGCGAAGCGCATCGCGCACTTTTACTGGCGGCGCTGGGCCGGTTACCCTGCCGCCTCCATGGCTTCACACCGCCGTTATGCGATGATACACAGGCCATGATAAACGGAATCGTCGCCCTGGGCGCGACCGTTTCACAGGAGGAGGATACCCTTACCGTACTCCCCGTTCCCGATGGTCGGACCCGGCCGTTCCCTGTGGAATGCGACGTACACGCATGCGCCGCGGCGTTGCGCATGCTGATACCCGTTTTTCTGGCGCGGGGGCAGGCCGTGCGCTTTACCATGGATGACGGGCTTTATTCGCGCCCGTTGGATGCTTTCGCGCCGTTGATCCAAAAGTTGAACGCGACTTTGATTCGCACACCCTCAGCGTCAGGCCGCCGGGCAACGGTAGAACTATCCGGCCTGATGCCGGCGGGCGATTACGAGATTGACGGTTCCCTGTCCAGCCAGTTTGCCTCTGGGCTGCTCATCGCGCTTGCGCACGCCAGAACGACTGCCGGTTTGTCTGCTCCGGCAACACTCACGATAAAACCGCCGATTGTAAGCCGCCCCTATCTGGATATGACGCTTGTACAAATGAAGCGTTTCGGCGCGGAATATGAGGAGCATGGCGGTGGATTGTTTGCCTTGTCGCCAATCACACAGTCCGGCCCGGGCGACGTGACCGTATCGCCGGACTGGTCGCAGGCGGCTGTGTTGCTGTGTGCCGACGCGATAGGGTCGGGCGTGATCCTGTCGGGGTTGCGTTCACCGAAAGCCGGAGAAACCAGCCTGCAGGGCGATGCCCGGATTATGTCCATTCTTCGGGAAATGGGGTTGCGCATTCGCAACCTGCCGGAAGGGCTGATGGTTTGCTGTCCCTCCCACGCGGGTCTTTCCCCTATCGAAATGGACTGCAGCGACATCCCCGATCTGGCCCCCATTCTGGCGCTCACGCTGACGCAGGCCAACGGTATTTCCACGCTGACCGGAATCAACCGCCTGCGGGTGAAGGAATGTGATCGCCTTGCCGCGACACAAACCCTGCTGACCCGATTGGGCGCGCGTGTGGAAGTATCCGGGGACGACGATACGCTGCGCATCTGGGGGCCTGCTCCGCTTACGGGCGGCTTTACCGCAGATTCACAGTCCGATCATCGAATGGTTATGCTTTTATCCGTCGCCGCGCTGAAATGCTGCGAACCCATCACGGTTAACGGCATCGAATCCATCACAAAATCCTGGCCGGGTTATCCGGCAACCTATCAATCGCTGGGAGGAAAAATAACATGAGCGGCCGTATCGGGCGCGCGTTGGGCGTGCAGATATTCGGAGAGTCCCACGGGCCCATGGTCGGCGCAACGGTAGACGGCTTCCCGGCAGGGTTTCGGGTTCATATCGAAGAGCTGACCGCTTTTCTCCAGCGCCGTGCCGCAAAAGGCGGCGAATTATCCACACACCGGCATGAGGCTGACGAACCGCGTATCGTCTCGGGTATCAAGGATGGAGTGACGACGGGGTATCCCATCACCGCCCTGTTTGAGAACGCGGACCCGCATTCGGCTGATTATGCCTTCCTTCCAGACCGTCCCCGTCCCGGTCACGCTGATTACCCCGCCCTTGTAAAAAGCCACGGGTATGACGACCTGAACGGCAGCGGGCACCACAGCGGCCGCCTTACCCTGCCCTACGCATTCGCGGGTGGGTTAGCGCTGCAGTATCTCGCTTCCCGTGGGGTCACGGTCGCATCCCATGTATTCCGTATCGCCGGAGTAACCGATCAGTTGATTGATCCGCTCCACCCGGATATGGCCGCTTTGCTCGCCTGTCGTTCGCAGGTGGTTCCCACCATTTCTCCCGAGGCGGGAGAAGCCATGCGGCAGGCCATCACAGCCGCCCGTAACGCGCAGGATTCTGTCGGCGGCGTCGTGGAGCTTGTAGCCGTAGGGTTGCCAGTCGGCCTTGGTTCGCCGTTTTTTGACGGTGTGGAGGCCGTGGCGGCTACCCATCTTTTCTCCATCCCCGCCGTAAAAGGGGTGGAGTTCGGGGCTGGTTTCGGAGCCGCGGAAATGTTCGGCAGCACATATAATGACCCTTATACCATTCTGGGCGGCCGGGTGGTCACCACTCAAAATCACGCGGGCGGGCTGTTGGGCGGACTGACCGACGGGATGCCGGTGATCGCGCGTGTCGCTTTCCGTCCCACGCCATCCATCGCCAAGCCGCAACATACTGTCAGCCTGTCCGGGATGCAGGATGCGGAATTGTCCGTTCACGGCCGACATGACCCCTGCATCGTCATCCGTGCCTTGCCGGTTGCGGAAGGCGCGCTGGCGCTTGCATTATGCGACCTGTGGCTGCAAGCCGATGGCAACGCAAATACGGAGGAGAAATAATGCTCACAAAAAATCAGGAACTCATGCTGACCTGCACAGGGTTGGGAGCGGAGCTGGAAGGCATTTGCCGCCATGAAGGGCAAGCCGTTTTTGTGCCCGGCGCTCTCCCTGGTGAAACAGTTGAGGCGCGAGTGCTGATGGTTCGCCCTTCCTTTGCCTATGCCCGATTGGACAGGGTTTTAATTCCTTCCCCGGACCGGCGGGAACCCTTTTGCCCCGCGTACCGCTTTTGCGGCGGTTGCAGCGGGCAGCACATGAACTATTCTTCCACACTGGCGGCGAAACGGCATCAGGTTTTCGATCACCTGACACGCATCGCTAAATTGCCCATCACCGAAGCGGATGTGCCGCTGGTAATCGGCGCGGATGATCCCATTCATTGCCGCAATAAGACCAGCCTTCCCATCGGCGGCACCGCGCAGACGTCAATGCTCGGTTTCTATAAGCGCCGCAGTCACGATATTGTTTCCATCGAGAATTGTCCTGTCGCAATGGGTGATTTAGGCGGCGTAATTACTGCGGTAAAAGCATGGATGCGGGAAACCGGCGCGCCGCCTTATGACGAAAACACTCATCGCGGGCTGCTCCGGCATCTGGTTGTCCGCACCAGCCGTGCGGGAGAAGTGCTGGTGGTATTGGCCGTCACATCGGCTTCGCTGCCCAACCCGGAAAACCTGATCCGTCGGCTGCAAACCGGCGTACCCGGCTTTAAAGGCCTGCACATCAGCGAAAACCGGCAACATAATAACGTGATCCTCGGCGATACCAGCCAAAAACTCTATGGGGCTGACGTGATCACCGAAACGCTGCTCGGTCTGTCGTTTGAAATATCTCCCTTATCTTTTTTTCAGGTCAACCCCGCGCAAACGGAACGCCTGTACCAGCAGGCGCTGGCTTTCGCCGCCCTTACCCCGCAGGATACGGCGGTGGATGCCTATGCGGGCGCAGGCACGATCTCGCTTTGCATGGCACGGCATTGCAAACGGGTGATCGGGCTGGAAATCGTTCCTCAGGCTGTGGAGAGTGCGCGTCGCAACGCGGCCGCCAATCATATTGAAAACGCCGAATTTTCCGTCGGCGCCGTAGAGGAAAAACTACCGGAGCTGATCCGGCTGGGGTTGCGTCCGGATGTGATTGTTTTGGACCCACCCCGCAAGGGCGTGGAACCCGCCGTGATCGAAGCGATTTTACAGGCGGCGCCCCGCCGGGTTGTGTACATCAGCTGCCACGTGCCCACGCAGGCCCGTGACGCGGCGCTTCTCGCCGCGGGTGGTTATCATTTCGCGGGCTGTCAGCCGGTTGATCTGTTCTGTTATGCGGGCGGCGTCGAAAACGTGCTCTGCATGGAGCGTCCGGCCGACTGAAGATCCCTGTTCCTTCCGGCAAAGTAACAGCCTGTATAAAGTGCTGCCGCGTGCAGGAGGAATGTCGTGTTTTCTGCCATATCGGCAGATTGTCGACAGACCGCCGATCACGGATCGGCCTTTATACAGGCAATGGACGCGCAATGCGCGCCGCTTCGCATCGGTCCCGTCGGGAGGACGAGCCTTCGGGCATATACGCACAGAATTTCCGGCGCATACGCCATCCGTCCCACGCCGTGGCGGGCTTTATCTTCCCATGCGATGGGCACCGGCGGTGTTTCCGCCGAAAAATGCTTAACCGACTTTCGCCGCGCTTGGGATTGCGGTCAGGTGTGCGCCTTCCGCTTCCTCCAGCGTCAGTTCACGCAGGTCGCAGGCGCTTGCACGGGCCATTGCGAGCGCGGCGTCTGCCAATACTTTATGCCCCTCGTCGTTGGGGTGAATCCCGTCGATGCACATCAGCTGATCGTACTTCGGCTGTGCTAAAAACGCATCCCGCAAGTCCAGCAGGCGGCAATGCGTCGCCAACGCCACACTGCGCACAGCGTTTGCGTAACGTTCCTGCCAGCGGTAAATATGGTTCACGTCGCCAAGCGCGGTCAGAACGTTTTCCGCATTCAGTCCGCGCGTGACCCACATAAAATACTTCTGTGGGTCCAGCGGCAGCGGCGTAATCAGCATCGGTCTCATTCCGCGCGCGCGAATTTCCGCCACAAACATGGACAGACCCGCTTCGAAATCCGTCAGTTCCACGCGCGCTTTCACGGGTTCATTCGGGTGTTCGGACACGTAACGCCAGTCCAGGTCGCAATCGTTTCCGCCAAACTCCACGGCGTTCAGCGCGCCCGGTTCCGGGGTGAAGGCTTCAAACAGCTGCAGGCCGTCCATAACGGTTGCCCCCATGTTGGAGTGGTTTACCACCTTGCGGTTCAGTTCCTTCTCCAGCCGGTTTACGCAGCGTTCCCGCGAAATTGCGTAGCGTTCTTTTTGCTCGTTATATAAAATTCCTCTTGCAAGCGAATCTCCCCATACATGAATATCCGAGCACATCACGCATATTCACCGTCCCGTCATCTAGTATCGTTTACCAGTATACGCAGTTATTCTAGTTTGTCAATATGATCTATGTAAATTTCTTGTCGTTTTCTTTATCGTATGCTATACTGTGGTATGCAATGATCCCAGCACGGAGGTGTCTTATGGAAGATCGTCAGCAATTATTCGCAGATCGTCTGGAAACCTTTGCGCCCGTACCCTGGGAGCAGATTCCGGATTTTGGGCTTTACATGGATCAGGTGGTTACCTTCATTGAAAAGCAGTGCCGCACCCTCTTTGTGGATGGCGAACGGGTGTTTACGCCCGCCATGGTGAATAATTACGTGAAGTTTGGTTTGGTTGGCCGCCCGAACGGAAAAAAATACGGCCGCGAGCAGCTGGCACAGCTGCTGATGATCTGCGTGCTCAAGCAGGCCGCATCCGCCGATGGATTAAAGGCGCTGCTGAAACCCGCGGACGGCCAGACGCTTAAAGAACATTATGAGCTGTTCTGCCAGACAGAAACGGAAACCTTCGCGACTCTCGGCAACGTGCTTCCATTACCTTCCCCCATGATCTGCGCCATGCGGGGGGCGGCTTATCAGTTTCTTTGCAATGCCCTGCTCGTAAGACCGCCGCAACCCGCGCCGGAACCACGGCACGCGCCGAAGCCGGAAACCGCCTCCGCCAAATCGGTAGAAGCGCTTCAATCCGCACGAGCGGAAGAAGGAAAATCCATACCGCCAGAGCCGGCAAAATAATCCGGTATATCTTTCAGAACTCAACCTTTCGGGGATTTGCTTGACGGGTGCAAGGAAAATAGTTACAATATTGAGAGAGACATCGTCCGCAAACACAGATTGTCTGCAGACCAGCCGACAGGAAACGGGGCGTGATGGATGGGCAGGCGAAAAAATCGCATCAGGGTGCCCGCAATCGTCGCGTTGATTGCGGCGTTTGTGCTTTGCGCGGCAGTAGCAGCCTACGTCGCCCTCTACCCCAGCGCGGACGGCACAGTCACTTTCGCGGACGACCCGGTTTTTGTGGACGCGAGCCATACGGATCAGGGGTATGTCATGGTCAGGCATCAACCCACCCAGAAGGCGATCAAGCTACGGATCATCAAAGGAAAAACCACCTACACTTACGACTTGAACACAGATAACGAGTACGAAACCTTTCCGCTTCCCCTTGGCAGTGGAAAATACAGCCTGCAGGTTTTTAAGCAGGTTTCAGGGAAAAAATACACCCGCGAGTCCAGTTATAATTTTAACGCGGAGCTGACTGACGATACGCTCCCCTTTTTATATCCCAATCAGTATGTATGGTACACTCCGGACAGCGCCGCTGTGCAGAAAGCCGCTGAACTCTGCGGTGATCTGGACAGTGACACAGACAAAGTGACGGCGATCCGCCAGTATATCGACCGGCACATCACCTATGATTACGCGCTTGCCATGACGGTAAAAAGCGGCTACGTGCCCGTCGTGGACGATGTGCTGTCCAAGGGACGTGGAATTTGCTTCGATTACGCCGCGCTGCTCGCCTGCATGCTGCGTACTCAGGGCGTGCCCGTAAAACTGGTGATCGGTTACGCCGATCAAAGCTATCATGCCTGGAACAACGTATTGGTCAACGGGCAGTGGTATCGCGTGGATACCACCGCGGAAGCCAACGGAATGAAAGTTGCGAATTATACTGAAGAGCGGGTTTATTAACCTCAAGGAGGGACCTTTCCATGGCGAAAGAGCGGAAAGCAAAGCCACGCCGTTCACGTTTGGACGCGGAAGAACTGTCGATCCTTTGTGAGCAATTCGCGCTGATCCTGCGGTCCAAACTGCCATTGCACGACGGTGTGGAAGCCCTGAGCGAAAACTATCGCCATACCCATCTTGCCGATCAGATGGAAGCAATGCAGCAATCGGTTATGGCCTCCGGTTCGCTGTACCGTGGCATCGCAGACGCGGGGATTTTCCCGCGCTATATGAGCGAGATGGCTCTGATTGGCGAACGTACGGGCGAGCTGGACAATGTGATGGAAGGGTTGTCGCAGTATTACCAGCGGGAAGCGAAAATCAGGCGGGCCGTCATCAATGCCGTCGCCTATCCGCTGATCCTGCTGGCCATCATGGCAGTGCTGATCGCTGTGTTGATTACGCAGGTGCTTCCGATTTTCGAAGGGGTTTTCCGCGGCATGGGCGTTGACACAGCCGGCAGCCCGTGGATCAGCGCGGGGATCGTCACAGGCCGGGTTGTGCTGTTCGCGGCGGGGATCGTGATTCTTCTCACCCTGCTTTCGTTGCTGCTGATCCGTCTGGACCGAAGCGGCCGTTTCCGTGCTTTCCTGTTCCGCTGTATTCCTCCGCTTCGGCATACGGAAGAAAAGATCAGCGCCGGCCGCTTCGCGTCGGTGATGTCCATGATGCTGAAGAGCGGCTTTCCGCTGAATGAAAGCCTGCAGCTGGTAAGTGGCGTGGTTAATAACCGGCAGGTGGCGGAGAAGGTGGAGACGGTACGCCAGCGGATGGAAAAAGGCGAGTCCTTCCCCGACGCTGTCGAACGAATGGGCATCTTCGAACCGCTGCACTGCCGGATGATCCGCGTGGGCGCTCAGGCCGGACAAACCGATGTGGTGATGTCACGACTTGCGGCGTTATACGAAGACGAGGTGGATGACTCTATCACCCGCGCCGTTTCGATGATCGAACCTTCGCTGGTTGCGCTGATGTCCGTTATCATCGGCGCTATCCTGCTCTCCGTGATGTTGCCGCTGCTGTCGCTGATGGGCGGTATGGCCTGATCTGTCCCACTGCATCGAAAGGAGGCCGCGCATGAAGAACAAACCCTTGCTGAAGGGGATTCTGATCACGCTTACATCATTTGCCGTGATCCTTCTTCTTTTCATCGCGGGATTATCGCTGGTAAACCGGAAAGGCACCGGCGAGCTGACAGAATCGCTGAAAACCTCCGTTCTTCGCGCGGCGCTTACCTGCTATGCCGTGGAAGGGCGTTATCCTTCCGATTCAGCCTATCTTGAGACTTATTACGGGCTATCTTACGACCATACCCGTTACATCGTTTCGCTGGATGCCTTTGCGGATAACATCCTGCCCGACATCTCTGTTTTACTGATTGGGGAGGTCTGACATGAAAAAAGAACTGTCCCCCCTGTCGCACAGCATCCCGTCCGCGTTCCTTTTTCTGCTGATCGGGCTTTTCGCCGTATCTTCCATTACGCTCACGCTGATTGGCACACGGGTTTATCGCCGCGTTACGGATACGGCTGCTCACAACAGCGACTCGCAAATGGTGCTGAGCTACCTGTGCAATAAGGTGCGCACATTCGATACAGAAAACAACGTGACTCTGACAAAACGGGACGGTCTGAATGTACTCAGCCTGTATGAAACGCTGGATGGCGATCCTTATGAAACGGACATTTATGCCTGGCAAGGCGCCATGTGGGAGAATTTTCAGTCAACCGGCGATCCGTTCGCACCGGAAAACGGAGAACGGCTGGTGGACCTTCAATCGTTAACCTTTACCCTGGTATCGCCCAATCTGCTGGAAGCGTCTGTCGTAATGTCAAGCGGAGAAAACCGAACGTTGCGTATAGCGCTCCGCGCAGGCGCGGCTGAGGAGGCGAATTGAGCATGCGAAGCCATCAAAACAATCTGCTGTTGATCGAAATGGTCATCGTGATCCTGTTCTTCGCTCTTTCGCAGGCCGTCGTTCTTCAGGTATTCACCAAAGCACAGCAAATCAACCAGGACGCACAGATTGCCGATCATGCCCTGATGCGAGCAGAGGATACGGCGGAGACACTGGCGGCTCAGGCTGATACGGAAGCGGCATTGTTTTCGTTGGGATTTTCGCTACAGGATCAACAATACATTCTGACAGACGAAGATGGATACAGGCTGGAAGCTGGGATTGAGCGTTTATCACAGCCTGCCGGAATCCTGACGACCGTGGAAATCCGTGCATACCAGAAAGACCATTTGCTTTTTTCACTGCCTGCAGTACAGTATCGGGAGGCGACCGCCCCATGACGAATCTCCGCAAAACCGGAAGCGAATATCGCGTTGGCGTTGGCGCCAGCTCCGTACTGATGGTGCTGGTAGTGCTTGCTCTCGCAGCCCTGAGCCTGCTGTCGCTTGGCAGTGCGCGCAGCAACGCGGCGTTGTCCGACCGAAACCGCACGATGACCCTTGGCTATTATCAGGCAGCGGCACAGGCTCAGCAAACCCTTGCGGCAATGGATGAACTGGCGCAGGAGAATGCTTCCGTGGTAACGGATGCCAGTGGATGGAACGCTTTGTTTGCCCGAAACGGTCTGGGCAACATAACGGTCGGGGAGGATGCTATCTTTTCGTTTACCTTAGATGCCGGGGCACAGCGTTCTCTGGTCGTCGAGGGTAACTTTACACCTGCCCTCTTCCCGCGCCTGACGCTTACGCGGCACGAGTTGATCAGTCACTCCACCGAGACGGACAATACGTTGAATCTGCTGGAACCATAACCCGATGTCCCACCCGGACTGGGGTAAAAAGAAACAGGTGAAATTGAATGGACGAGAACCCTTATCTTCTTGAGGATATTCTGCGCGGAATACTCGACCAGAAAGGCTCCGACGTATATATCATTCCCGGCGCGCCTGTCACTCTGAAGGTGAACAATCAGCTTAAACCGCTATTCTCAAACAAGCTGATGCTTTCCGAGTGTGACGATTTGATCCATCAGATTTACGAGCGCGCCAGTCATCGCCCCACTCAGCGTCTGCTGGAAAACGGAGACGATGATTTTTCCTTCGGTTTGAAGGACCTTGGCCGTTTCCGATGCAACACCTTCAAACAACGCGGTTCGCTGGCGGCGGTACTGCGTGTGGTGCCTTTTTCCCTGCCCGATCCGAAGGTGCTTCACATCCCGGATTCGGTTTTATCGCTCAGCCACAAAAAGCGCGGCATGGTACTGGTGACCGGTCCCGCCGGCAGCGGAAAAACCACCACGCTCGCCTGCCTGATTGACCAGATCAACGTCAACCGAAGCGGTCACATCATCACACTGGAAGACCCGATTGAGTATATCCACCCGCATAAGCACTGCCTTGTTACCCAGCGCGAAATTGAGAACGACACCCTGAACTTCGCGCACGCACTGCGCGCGTCGCTCCGGGAAGCGCCTGACGTGATCCTGCTTGGAGAAATGCGCGATTACGAAACCATGCAGACCGCGCTGACCGCTTCTGAAACCGGGCATCTGCTGCTTTCTACGCTGCATACGATCGGGTCCGGTAAAACCATTGACCGGATTGTGGATGTGTTTCCCGCGGCACAGCAACAGCAGGTGCGTATCCAGCTCTCTATGGTGCTGCAGGCCGTTGTGAGCCAGCAACTGATCCCTACAGTGGACGGAGGAATCGAACCGGCTTTTGAGGTTATGATGGTCAACAGCGCCATTTCCAACATGATCCGGGAGAATAAGATTGCGCAAATCGACAATGTTATATATGCCTCTTCCTCCGAAGGGATGATCTCGATGGATAGCGACATCCTGCGCTTGTATCAGGCTAAACGGATTTCCCGTGAGAACGCTCTTCTGTATGCCATCAACCCGGACACGCTGGTAAAACGGCTGTGAGTATGGATCGAATCCTGATTGTAGGTTGCAGTGGCAGCGGTAAATCTACGCTTTCCCGAAAACTCAGCGAGCGTACCAGCCTGCCCGTCGTTCACCTGGACCAGTTATTCTGGCAAAGCGGCTGGGTCAGCGTCAGCCGGGAGGTTTTTGATCAACGGCTTTCCGATGAGCTTGAAAAGCCAAAATGGATCATTGATGGCAATTTTGACCGTACGTTACCACTTCGTCTTGCTCGTTGTGATACCGCGATTTGCCTGGATTACTCCCGCCGGACCTGTCTTACCGGTATTGTGAAACGTGTGGCGGCCAGTTACGGACACACTCGGCCCGATATGGCAGAAGGCTGTCCCGAACGGGTAGATTGGAGTTTTCTCAAGTGGGTCTGGAACTTTCCAAAGAAACAATTGCCTGTGTTGCGCCAGGCTCTGGCAGACGCAGAGAAGAACGGGGTACGGGTTCTACGATTTAAAAACCGGAAAGCCTGCCGGGAGTGGCTGGAATCGCTCCCGGCAGGTACAGTTAATTCAAACGATAAATGTGATCCTGTCGCAATTTAAAACGGCGCGACCCTTGTCGGGTCGCGCCACATTGATATACCCATCATGGAAGAATACGATTGAATAAGCTTTTATTCCACCTTTTGCCCGCACTCCGGGCAAAACTTCGCGTCCGGCTTCAGCTCGGCTCCGCAGGTTTTGCACTTTTTCGCAGTGCTCTGGGGGGCACCGCATTCCGGGCAGAACCGGCTGCCGACGGGAATCGGCTTACCACAGGCCACGCAGGGTACCGTTGCGGTCTGCGTCGCGGCAGGCGTGCCGTTCATGCTTTGCGCAAACATCTGCCCCATCGCCGCGCCAGCGCCCATGCCTACGCCCATCCCTGCCATGCCGCCGCCCGGATTATTGGCCGCCTCGCGCATAGCCTCCGCTGCCTGGAACTGGGAATAGCGGTTCAGGTCACCAACCACGCCCATGGACGTGCGTTTATCGATGCTCTTTTCCACTTCTTCCGGCAGGCTGATGTTCTCAATCACAAAGCTGGTCAGCGACAGCCCGAGGGATTCCACCTTGGGGGACAGCGCCTTCAGCGCGTACTGGCTCAGTTCTTCATAATTGGCAGCCAGGTCCAGCGCCGGGATTTTGCTCTCGGCAATCGCATCGCTCAGCCCGGAAACCAGCGTGCGGCGAATTTGACCTTCCACATCTTCCACGGTAAACATGGCGTTGGTTCCGAAAACCTCTTTCAGGAATACTTCCGGATTGGTTACGCGGAAGGCGAAAATACCGAAGGCACGAATACGGATCATCCCGAATTCGGCGTCACGCATCATCACAGGGTTGCTGGTGCCCCATTTACGATCTAAAAACTGCTTGGTATTAATGAAATAAACATCCGACTTGAAGGGCGAAT
>DAOPZG010000077.1:0-12076 GCA_035353235.1 Candidatus Limiplasma sp. | reverse complement strand
CCTGGAAACATCGCTGACCGATCGCTATACAATAATTACGGTAGATTTTCCCGGACATGGGCAGAGCGGAGAACCCGCCGCACCTTGGGGTGTATCGGAGTACATGGAGCAGGTGTGTGAATTATTAAAACAAATCGGCGTGAAAGAAACGAACGTCATCGCGCATTCTTTCGGCGGACGCGTTGCCCTGATGCTTGCCGCAAAACATCCGGAAACGGTACACAAAATGGTGCTGACCGGCGCCGCCGGGATTAAAAAGCCGGAAACGGAGGAAGGGCGTAAGCGTTCAGATCGATATAAACGTTACAACGCTTTTCTGAACCGGATGAAACGCTCGCCCGTTCTGGCAGATATGGCCGAAAAGCTACAGAATACTCTGCGCAACCGCTATGGGTCGCCAGATTACGTGAAGCTGAACGAGAACATGCGAAAAACCTTCGTTCGGATTGTGTCGGAGGATCTGCGTCCGCTTTTACCACAGGTTCAGGCCCCGACACTGCTTATCTGGGGCGATGCTGACACGGAAACGCCGTTGTGGATGGGACAAACAATGGAAAACGAAATCCCGGACGCAGGGCTGGTTATTTTTGAAGGCGGTACGCATTTTGCTTTTCTGGAGCAGGGACCGCGATTTGCGCTGATTGCGAAACATTTCTTCGGGGAGGAATAAGCCTGATGATGGTCGATGGATTCCGATGGCTGTTGCCGCTTTTTCCGGTAGGCGCTTCGCTTTTTGCCGCGAAGGGACTGTACCATAATTTTCAGCTGGAAAGTTATCAGTTCCCCGGCTATTTTCGTTCGTTACGCCGAAACCGGATGCGTGCATGGCTGCCGGGCCTGACGGTAACCGTGATTTGTGTGGCACTGTATTACCTGTACGATTTGGTAGCCAGCTCGGTTATGCCCGACTGGCTGAAAGCAGGCATCTCGATCCTGCTGCTTGTGGCGGCTTGCGCAGCAGGCTGGGGCATCGGCCGGACTTTGAACGAAAAGAAGGCCAAAAAGAAGTTTGTATGGACCGGACGGATGAAACGTCTGTTTACCGCTTCGGTGCTGGTAACGGCTGCCGTTTCATTTGGACTGGCCCAAAGCCCGCTGGCGGTGTTGCCCGCGCTATGGCCACTGATTCTACCGCTGACAGTCGCATTATCCGGCTTGCTGGTATGGCCGGTTGAAAAACTGATCAGCGAACTGTATTTTCGGGACGCACGCCGCAAATTGCTGGAGAATCCCAACCTGATCCGGATTGGAATTACCGGAAGCTATGGGAAAACAACCGTGAAGAACGTCGTCGGCACGATCCTCTCGGAAAAATATCCCACGCTGATCACCCCGGCAAGCTTCAATACTCCTATGGGCGTAACACGGGCTATCCGGGAAGGACTTACGACGTCCCATCAGGTGTTTGTTGCGGAAATGGGAGCCCGTCATGTGGGCGATATCCGTGAGCTTTGCCGTCTGGTGCACCCGACGATCGGTGTGCTGACCTCTGTAGGTCCGCAGCATCTGGAAACATTTAAAACGATTGAGCGTGTGACCAAAACGAAATACGAGCTGATTGACGCTCTGCCGGGAAACGGGCACGCATTTTTCTGTGATGATCAGGCCATATGTAAAACCCTGTACGACCGTACGGAGAAGCCGAAGACGCTGGTTGGGTTAGCCGCCGGGCAGCACGACGTTTGGTGTGAGGACGTTGCGGTTTCCCCCCAGGGATGCACATTTACGCTCCATGTTACGGGCAAAGGCAGTATTGCATGCCACACCCGCCTGCTTGGACAGCATAATATACAGAACATCCTGTTGGGCGCGGCGGTTGGCGACTACTTGGGGCTGACGTTGAAGCAGATTGCCAACGGGATTGCCAAGTTGAACCCGATCCCGTGCCGGTTGGAACTGATCCCTTCAGCATCTGCCTTCACAGTGATCAACGATGCGTTCAACGCAAACCCGGTCGGAACGAAAGCCGCTCTTCAAGTGCTTTCCCAATTTCCGGGGCGTCGGATTATTATAACCCCTGGTATGGTGGAACTCGGCGCACACGAAGCCGAATATAACCGGGAATTTGGTCGGGATATCGCACAGGCTGCGGATATCGCGATTATCGTGGGAAAGAAGCGCGTGCAACCGATTCTGGACGGGCTTGCGGACGCGGGCTTTCCTGCAGAGAACCTGTACCGGGTAGACACGCTGGACGCTTCAACGGCTCTTCTGCGCACGCTGGCATGCAAAGAAGATGTTGTTCTTTATGAGAACGATTTACCCGACCAGTATCAAGAGGCATAACGGAGGCAATGAATTGATGAGCAAAATGCAACTGGGCGTCATTTTCGGCAGCAGGAGCAGCGAACACGAGGTGTCCGTGATCAGCGCCGTACAGCTGATGAAAGCTGTGAACCGCGACAAATATGACGTGATTCCGATTTTTATCAGCATGAAGGGCGTCTGGTTTTCCGGTGAACCACTGCTGGATATTCACACCTATACCAACTTCAACGAGAATTGCAAGGGAATTTATCGCGTGCAGCTGGACGTGACCGCCGGTTCCGGCGCGCTGACAACCATGGAACCCGCAAAGGGGCTTTTCGGTCACGAACAGGTGCGGCTGGTTGCGCGTCTGGACTGCGTTATTCCCGTGCTGCACGGTATGCACGGAGAGGACGGAACGCTGCAGGGGATGCTGGAACTGTGCAACATACCGTACGCCAGTTCCGGTGTGGCTCCATCCGCCGTGGGGATGGACAAAGTTTATATGAAACAGTATTTTCAGGGCGGGGGCTTCCCGGTGCTTCCCGGCTGCCATGCGTTACGCGAAACCTGGCAGCGCGACCCGGAAGCTGTGCTTACTTCCATCGAAACGAAGCTGCCGTATCCCGTGTTTGTGAAACCCGCGATGCTTGGGTCCTCTATCGGCGTCAGCAAAGCAAAAGACCGCGCCGCGCTTACGGACGCGTTGGAACTTGCTTTCACATTTGATCGCAAAGTGCTTGTGGAAAAAGGATTGGATAATCCGCTGGAACTGAACTGCTCGGTGCTGGGGTATGGCGAAGAAGCGCGCGCCTCGGAGATAGAGATGCCGGTGACCGGCGGCGATTTATTGAGCTTTATGGATAAGTATATACAGGGTGCTTCTTCCACAAAAGGGATGGCATCGCTGAAACGGGTTCTGCCAGCGCCGATCGAACCGGAACTGCGCGACCGGATCCGCACTCTTTCTGTCGATATTTTTAAGAACATGGATTGCAAGGGTGTCGTGCGAATTGATTATATGTACGATACGAAAGCGAACGAACTTTTTATCACTGAAATCAACACAATTCCGGGATCGCTTGCATTTTACCTTTGGGAGCCCTGCGGTCTGCCTTATGCGCAACTGATTGACGAGATGGTAGAATGCGCCCTTCGCGCGCATCGTGAGAAAAACGACAGCAATTTTGCTTTTTCCTCCGACATCCTCAAAAATCTTGCGTTGGGTGGCAAAGCCGGCGCGAAGACCGGCACGAAAGTCCGCTGAACCGCGGAAATGAGGGAGAAACGATATTGAAGCTGATGGACATCAAACAGCCGGATGATATCCGGCAATTGAGTTATGCCGAGTGTGATGCGCTGGCGGATGAAATACGAGATACCATTATCCGAACCGTATCCTGCAACGGAGGGCACCTGGCCTCCAATCTGGGCGCGGTCGAGATTACAATGGCGCTGCATCGCGTATTCCACACGCCGGAAGACAAGTTTGTCTTCGATGTCGGACACCAGTCCTATACGCATAAGCTGCTGACGGGGCGGGCAGACCGGTTTTCCACGCTGCGTCAGTACGGCGGACTGTCCGGCTTTCCCAAATGCAGCGAAAGTGAACATGACTGTTTTGAGACCGGGCATGCCAGCACCGCAATTTCCGCGGCGCTTGGGCTGGCCCGCGCCCGTGACCTCACGGGAGACGATCATCATGTTGTCGCGATCGTCGGGGACGGCGCGCTGACGGGCGGGATGTGCTACGAGGCCCTGAACGACTGCGGCAACAGCAAAACGCGGCTGATTATCGTATTAAACGATAATCAGATGTCCATCGCGAAAAATGTGGGCGCGCTTAACAACCATTTTGCGCAGTTACGCGCCAGCGCGAGCTGGAACATAACAAAAAAGCGTGTAAAGTATCACCTGCGCCAGATCCCGGTGATCGGGGTTCCGCTGGAGAAGTTGATTCATTCACTGAAAAAATCCTTGAAAGCATTGCTGCTGGACGAAGGGTTCTTTACCTCGCTGGGATTTAAATACCTGGGTCCGATAGACGGCCATGATATCCGCGCGATGGAAAAGATATTCAAACGCGCCTGTGAGCTGGACGAGCCGGTGATCATCCATTGCTGCACGAAAAAGGGAAACGGATACCGCAAGGCGGAGAAATGTCCGGAACGTTTCCACGGAACACCTCCATTTTTCATTGAGAGCGGAGAAATCCAAAAACACGGGCCGAGGCTTTACGGCCAGGTTGCGGCGGACGAACTGGTAGCCATGGCAAAGAAAGACTCACGTATTCTGGCTGTAACGGCCGCCATGCCTTCCGGTACGGCTGCGGATCGTTTTAAAGCAAAGTATCCGGATCGCTTTTTTGATGTGGGAATCGCGGAAGAACACGCCGTTACAATGTGCGCTGGCTTGGCCAGAGGCGGGATGCGGCCGTTTTTCTTTGTATATTCAACGTTCCTCCAACGTGGTTATGATCAGGTACTGCACGACGTATGTATGCAGAACCTGCCGGTTGTATTTCTGCTGGATCGTGCCGGGCTGGGCAACGAAGATGGACAATCCCATCAGGGGCTGTTTGATATTGCTTTTTTACGCCCTATCCCAAATATGACGATTTTTGCGCCTGCCGACTCCGGAGAACTGACCGAAATGATCCGTGCCGCCCTGGAACTGAATGCACCCTGTGCGATTCGCTATCCTAAAAACGCCGTAGCGCCGAATGCCTCATACCCAACGAGACCGTTTATGACAGGCCGCTGGCGGTCGCTACTGTCCGGCAAAGACGCAGCGGTGCTGGCGGTAGGCAGCATGATCAGTCCGGTGTTGAATGTGGTGCAGCGTTTGCGGGATGAAGGGCTGGAACTGGAAGTGGTGAACGCTTCCACGGTAAAGCCGCTGGATGGATTCTGCCTCTCCCGTCTGGCCGAATTGGGCAGGCCGGTTTTTACCGTGGAGGAACATGTGCTGGAAGGCGGCTTTGGCAGCTCAGTGCTTGAATATAATGCCTCTCACGGCGGAGTGCTCAGTATCCATCCCATCGGTGTAAAAAACCGGTTTATACCGCAGGGAGACCATCGGAGTCTGCTGAAGGAAGTAGAGCTGGACGAGGCCGGGTTACGCCGGCAAATCCTGGATGTGCTGAAACCGGGGGAACTGCAGGATGAGCGATAAACAACGCGTGGATACGGCGCTGGTACAGCGTGGGCTTGTTTCAAGCCGCGAAAAGGCGCAGGCGCTGATTATGAGCGGTAACGTCTATATCCGGGAAGTGAAGGTGCAGAAACCATCCGAAACGGTAACGCCGGAGGATGAACTGATCATCCGTGAGCCGGAGCACCCGTATGTTGGGCGTGGAGCATTGAAGCTGGAAAAAGCGATCCGCGTTTTTCACGTTGACCCGTCGGGGAGGACGGCGCTGGATATCGGCGCGGCGACCGGCGGCTTTTCAGACGTACTTTTACGCAACGGAGCAACGCATGTATTTGCCATAGATGTAGGGTATGGGCAGCTGGACTGGAAAATACGCAGCGATCCGCGTGTGACGGTAATGGAACGTACCAATGCCCGTTATCTTACGCAGGAACACTTGAACGGTTGCGTGCCCGACCTGACGGTGATGGATGTCTCGTTTATTTCGGTGCGGCTGATTCTGCCGGTGGCGGCAGGTCTGATGAATAATAAAGGCATATTCTGCATTCTGATTAAGCCGCAATTCGAAGCAGGACGGGAAAATGTCGGTAAAAAGGGTGTAGTGCGAGACCCGGCTGTGCACGAGACGGTTATTCGGGAAATCCGGGATTTTGCACCTGCTTTCGGATACGGGATGACCCAACTGGATTTTTCACCGATCAAAGGACCGGAAGGCAATATTGAGTATCTGGCTCGTCTGGATCCGGCCAGCGAAAGTGTCGTCACAGACGAAAGAATCGACGAAACGGTTACGCAGGCACACCTGACGTTAAAATGAATCGCATTGTATGATTATTCAAACTATGCTAAAATGAAAGCGGATAATGTGTTCGTATATGCAACGTGATCATGCCGCAGGGCGAAAGGAGCCGCTGAATTGCAAAACGTTTACCTGATGATGCACCAGAAATTGTCCAACGGTGAAGCGATGGCGGAGCAGGTAGCGGCTGCGCTGAAGGAGCAGGGCCTGACAGTTCGCCGGGAGCCATGGCACGATCCGGCTGACGGTGATCCCTCCCCGGACGGTGTTGGGGATTTTCCACTGGAGTGCATCGTTTCCGTCGGCGGAGACGGCACATTGCTTCGGGCAGCGCAAACAGCCATCACGTATGATGTACCGCTTCTGGGCGTAAACGTGGGACATATCGGTTTTTTAGTAGAAAGTGAACTGGATGGCCTGCAGGATGCTTGCCGGAGATTAAAAGAGAACGATTTTTCTCTGGAAACGCGTATGATGCTGGATGTGATCCTGCAGGACGGCAGCGTAGAAAAAGCCCTGAACGATGTGGTGATCAGCCGCGGAGGATATGCCAGATTGATCGCGCTTCGCGCCTCGGTAGGGCAGGAACTGATCGGCAGATACGTAGCTGACGGGCTGATAGTTTCCACTCCGACAGGCTCTACAGGGTATTCGCTTTCTGCGGGCGGGCCGATCATCTGCCCGGAAGTGGAATGTATGGTGCTTACGCCAATCTGTCCGCACTCGCTGCAGCACCGCCCGGTGGTAGCCAATGCTTCACAGACGGTGACGATCGCGCTGGACTGCGCACCGACACAGACAGCGCAGCTGGATGTGGACGGCCGGATGGTCGGCACACTCACCGGGCGGGAACTGGTCACCATTCGCCGTTCCGAAACAGTCGTGAAACTGATCCGTTTCGGGTCGCACAGCTTTTTTCACCGCATACGTGCCAAACTCACCGAGTGGAGTTGCTGATAAGGGAGGGCTCGCGCATGAAATCAACCCGACAGAACGCGATTCTGGAGATTATTCGTGACCGCGATATTGACACTCAGGAAGAACTGGCAGACGAACTGCGAAGAAGAAACTTTTCTGTCACACAAGCTACCGTATCGCGGGATATACGCGAATTGCGGCTGATTAAAGTGCTTACCTCTTCCGGACAGTATAAGTACGCGACAGCGGACAAGCCCGAAAACGGGCTGAGCGAGCGATTCCACCGAATTTTCAGCGAATCGGTGCTCGGAATGTCGCATTGCTATAATCAGATCATTATCCGTACCCTGAACGGCAGCGCGAATGCGGCCGCCGAAATGCTGGACAGCCTCCACTGGCCGGAAATCATGGGTACGCTTGCCGGTGACAACACGATCCTGATGATCGTGCGAAGCGTCGAGGAGGTCGACGTGGTACTGCACCGGATTGACGAAATGCTGCGATAAACCTTTGAACGCGAAGGACGGCTTGATGTTATGCTGGTATCCATGACGGTGCGCAATGTCGCGCTGATTGAACATCTGGATTTACAGTTTCACCGGGGTCTGCACGTGATGACCGGCGAGACCGGCGCGGGCAAATCCATCGTTGTGGATTCGATCAATCTAATACTTGGAGAACGGGCTGACCGTGGCCTGATCCGCACCGGATGCGAGAAGGCTACGGTGGAGGCTGTTTTTGATATATCCGATTCTCCGCGAGTACGTGAGCTGCTTCAGGAACAAGCGCTGGAAACCGATGGCAATCTGATGCCTGTGCTGCGCGAGATCAGCACCGGAGACCGGAACCTGTGCCGGGTGTGCGGCGTGATCGTACCGCTTGCGTTGTTAAAACAGATTTCCGGCTATCTGGTGGATATTCACGGCCAGCACGAACACCAGAGCCTGCTGGATGAAAGGAATCATCTTGGGTTTTTAGATGCGTTCGGAGATACCGAACATCAAAAATTGATAACAGATGTGGAAGAAAAGTACAGGCTGTGGCGTGAAGCCAGTGCCGCGTTCAGCGCGTTGCGTAAAGAAAACGCAAAAAGGGAAGAGCGGATAGCTGCCATTTCCTCCCATCTAAAGGAGCTGGATGCAGCACAGCTTGCGATCGGCGAAGAGGCAATGCTGACACAGCAGCGCGCGAGGATGGCTGATTCGGAGAAGATTGCGACGGCGTTAAACGGAGCGTACGATAACCTGACTGCTGCCGAAGGCGAACGCCTTGGCGTTGTGGCGCTGTTGAAAGAAGCGGCGGAGGAAATGAAACGGATCGAAGAATATGATCCACGCTTCGCGGCACTGGCGGAACGGATGACTTCCGCGTTTTATGAGGCGGAAGAAATGGGTATCGAACTGCGTGATCTCAGCGAAAACGAGAGCTTCGATCCGGAAAAAAACGATCGTATACTGGCGCGGCTGGATATCTACCGAAAAATGGAAAAACGTTACGGTATGGAAGCGGACGAGCTGGTGGATTATGCGGAAAAACTGAAGGATGAAATGAAGTCCTTTACCGCGATGGATGACCGCCTGCGCACCGCGGAAACCGCTTATAAAGCACGACTGGCGGAATACAGAACGGCATCCAAGCAGCTGACCGATTCGCGTACGGCGGTCGCGGCACGGTTTGAGGCGGAGATGGAAAGCCAGCTGTCCCAACTGGGCATGGGGAGCACTCGATTTGCCTGCGTGTTTGAGCAGCCCGCACCGGAACAAAAGCGCGTGCCTTCGCCAACAGGGGATGACAGCGTTACGTTCCATATCGCGCCCAACGTAGGCGAACCGCTGAAGCCTCTGGCTAAAACAGCATCAGGAGGCGAACTGTCGCGGATTATGCTTGCGATGAAGGCTGCGGCGGCAGACCGCGCACAAATCCCGACGATGATTTTCGACGAGATCGACACGGGCATCAGCGGGCACGTGGCGGGTGTAGTGGGCGAAAAAATGGATGATATCGCGCGATACCACCAGGTGATCTGTGTAACACATCTGGCACAGATCGCTTCGATGGCGGATACGCAATACCGCGTGGAAAAGCGGGTAGAAGGGGAACGAACCGTTACCCACGTTCAGGAACTGACCCCGGAAGAACGGGTGGAAGAAATTGCGCGCCTCGTTGGGGCAGATTTGCACCATGACGGCAGCGGCCGCGCGCATGCGCAAAGCTTGCTGGCAGCGGCACACGAGCGGAAGGGTACGGCCCACGTCTCCCGCTAAGCGGGAAGAGGAATCAATTTCATACGGTAAAGCATAAATGAGATTGTGAATAAAATAGCGAAGAAACACGCGAAATGCAGCGAAAAATCGCTTGCATTTCTTCCGTATATGTTATAATTTATGGAGTAGGCCAATTTGCCTGCCAAAGAGAAGGACAAAGGAAGGAAATATACGACATGAGTCTGTTTCATGTTTTCCCCGGAGGGATACACCCTCGCGAAGGAACAAACGGGAAAGCAATTACCTGCCGCCTGCCGATTGAAGAACTGCCGCAGCCGTCGCGCGTTGCGATCCCGCTGCAACAACATATCGGCGCTCCCTGTAAGAGCCTGGTTCAAAAAGGTGATCACGTTAAAACCGGAATGAAGATCGGCGAGCCGGTCGGCTTTGTCAGCGCGGCTGTACATTCCAGCATTTCCGGCACGGTGGTCAATATTCAACCGTGCATTCAGGCAAACGGGACAGAAACGCTCAGCATCATTATCGATAACGATTTTAAAGATGAATGGGTAGAACTTACGCCGATAGCGGAGCCGGAGAAACTGGATGGCAAAGCGCTTTCTGATCTGGCGCGCCAATCCGGGCTGGTCGGTTTGGGCGGCGCTACTTTCCCGCATGCTGTCAAGTACGCTCTGCCACCGAATAAAACGGTCGATACGTTAATCCTGAACGGTGCGGAATGCGAACCTTACCTCTCCGCGGATCACAGGCTGATGCTGGATAAAGCCCAAGAAATTGTGAGCGGCGCAAAAGTTGTGCAGCGCGCCCTGAAAATTGAAAAAGTCGTGATCGGAATTGAGAACAACAAACCGGACGCGATTCGCGCAATGACCGAGGCTTGCGCCGGAGACGCGACGATTAGTGTTGTGTCGTTGCCGGTGCATTATCCGCAGGGCGGTGAAAAACAGCTGGTGTATACGCTTACAGGCCGCGTGGTTAAATCCGGCGGGCTGCCGTTGGACAGCGGAGTGATCGTAATCAATGTAGGCAGCGCATATGCTCTTAACCGGGCCGTATATGAAGGCCGCCCCGTGGTGGACCGCGTGGTTACAGTCAGCGGTTGTGTGGAAAAGCCGGCGAACTACCTGGCGCGGATCGGAACACCGGTAGAGTGGCTGCTGGATACCTCCGGCGGTATCACGGCTAAAGCGATGATGCTTCTGTATGGCGGCCCCATGATGGGGCAAGCCATTAACCGTGTAGACATCCCCGTAACCAAGGGATGCTCCGGCATCACGGTGTTGGAAACAGCACCGGCAAAACTTGGCGAAAGCAACTGTATCCGCTGTGGGCGCTGCTCTATGGTATGCCCGATGCGCCTTGTACCTTCCACGCTGGATAAAGAAATGCGTAAAGGCATGTTTGAAGAAGCCGAGCGAGACGGCGTGATGAACTGTATAGAGTGCGGCGCGTGCACGTGGAGTTGCCCGGCGAAACGGCAACTGACGCAAAGCTGCCGCGCAAGCAAGAAAATCATTACAGAACGCCGTAGGGCCGCAGCCGCCAAACAGAAAGCCGAAGAAGCGAAGAAAGCCGCCGAGGCGGCGCGTAAAGCCGCTGAAACTATCAAAACTGAGGAGGAGAAATAAATGCAACGCAAACTGGTTGTATCCTCCTCGCCGCATCTGCGTAATGACAGGGTTTCCACTCAAAAACTGATGCTGGATGTCATTATCGCCCTGCTGCCAACTGCTGCCGCAAGCGTTTGGTTCTTTGGGGGCGCGGCGCTGAAGCTGCTTGTGACCGCCGTTCTTACAGCGGTGATTGCTGAATATGCTTACCAGAAAATCACCGGGCAGAAAGTTACGGTTTCTGATCTGAGCGCGGTAGTTACCGGCATGCTGCTGGCTTTCAACATGCCCGCAAGCGCTCCGCTGTGGATGGCTGCGGTTGGCTCTGTTATCGCCATTGTACTGGTAAAACAGATGTTTGGCGGGATGGGGCAGAATTTTATTAATCCGGCGCTGGCGGCCAGAACGATCCTGATGCTGTCCTGGACAACGCTGATGGCGGCAAACGTTCTGCCGCATGCAGGCCAGTGGGTTGCCGCGACGGGTGCTGATGCTGTGTCCTCCGCAACACCGCTGGGAGAAAGCCCGGCCGCATATTCACTCTGGCAGCTTTTCAGCGGCAACATCCCCGGCATGATGGGGGAAACCTGCAAGCTGACCCTGCTGTTGGGCGGCATTTATCTGCTGGTACGCGGCGTGATCGACTGGCGGATTCCCGCCGCTTTTATCGGCACGGCGTTTGTGCTGTTCTGGATTCACTACGGCAACCTCTATTCCGTGGAAAGCGGTTCGCAGAACGTGTTGTATCAAATGCTGAGCGGTGGGTTGTTGCTGGGCGCATTCTTTATGGCAACCGACTACGTAACCAGCCCGATCACCCCATGGGGACGGGTGATCATGGGCGTGGGCTGTGCCGCAATCCTGTTTGTAATCCGCGTGTACAACCCGGCGTACCCGGAGGGCTGTTCTTTCGCCATCCTGTTCATGAACGTGCTTACGCCACTGATTGACAAGATGACGGCACCGAAACCCTTTGGTTATGTTAAACCCGCCAAACCGGGCAAGGAGGCGTAAGGGATGAGCGATCAAAAACGCCTTGGCGAAATTTTCCGCAACGGTATTCTGGATGAGAACCCGACTTTCCGTATGGTATTGGGCATGTGCCCAACGCTGGCCATCTCCAC
>DAOPZG010000076.1:0-12109 GCA_035353235.1 Candidatus Limiplasma sp. | reverse complement strand
TAAAGGACCCGCCGGTTGGGTTTCGGACGAGAGTGTGGATGGCGTGTTTACGCTGACCGAACCCGCCGAGCAGGTGAAAGACGGTCAGGCCGGCATCGTAAACGTATACGCTTCGCCCGTAAGCTCCAATTACACCCAGAGCAACCTGGAGAATGAGATTAAACAGCGCTTGAACACCCTCAGTGAAAGCGGTTATAAAGAATGGAAACCCAGCTATACCGCCACGCGCTTCCTGCTGGGCAGCAAAGGTGTTTACGCCAACTTTACCGGCACGCTGAAGGACGGTACCGCGGTAGGCGGCCGTATCCACGCCGTATGCGTTGATAAAGTGCTCTACTGCATCCAGATTACCTATCCGCTCGGGTATAAAGACGACTATCTGAACGTTTTCTCTCAGGTTCGTCAATCCCTGAAAAGGGCAGGGAAATAAAGAAGTGTATCAAGCGGCACGCGGGGCATTTTGCCTGTGCGTGCCGTTTTCGTTTCCATTCTTCCCGGCATCCGGAGAAGGGATGCGCAACACTCGGACTTAACTCTCCGATCATCCGATTCTCCTCTATAAATCTTCCGTGTTCCTTCCCGTTGCCTGCGTTCTGCCTGAAGTGACCTTTGCCAGCCTGCCTTCGATTTTTACTCAAGCTTACGAAAGCAGATGAGGCCTTCGGTTTCCCGGTAGACAGGCAAACGAAAAACGCCTCCCCCGAAGGGGAAGCGTTTCGCTCGCCGGTTACCGGCGTACATTCTTAGTACTGGTTGTTCTGGCGATTCCGCTCGAAGCAATCGCGGCAGTACACCGGACGATCGCCACGGGGCTGGAACGGCACCTGCGTGGTGCAACCGCAGCCATCGCAGATTACTTCGTACATCTGACGCTCGCCACGGTTGGGGTTCTGCGAGGCACGGCGGGCAGAACGGCAGGCGGGGCAGCGGCTGGGCTCATTCTGGAAGCCCTTGTCGGCGAAGAACTGCTGCTCGCTGGCGGAGAATACGAATTCAGCGCCACAATCGCGGCAGGTCAGGGTTTTGTCTTGATACATGATGGTTCCCTCCAAATGTTAATCTGTGTCCCAGGCACCACAGTGTTTCGGGTATTGGGTTTCCATTCATTCGGACATAGATGAACGAAGGAGGATCACCTAAACCTTATACCTTGGCTGGGTCAACGTCCGTATTATAGCATGAACCACGACGTTTGTATACCTCTTTCCAGAAAAATCTTTAAAACGCGGCATTTCCGATTTCTTTCCCCAGCTTTTGGATGAATCCTACAATAAGCATTATCCGCGCCTCTCAGGTACTTCTCAAAAAAAACCATATCCGTTATAGTAAAGTGTATTTTTGTAATCAGGCATAACCCCCCCCTTGAACCTGACTGTGAATGAGGTTTATGGTATGGATTACATCGATCTTGGGCGTAGGATTCGCAAACAGCGCACCCAGCGCGGATGGACACAGGAAGCTTTGGCGGAACGTGTGAACGTGTCCACCTCTTTCGTGGGCCACGTAGAGCGCGGAACGCGCAAAGCCAGCCTGGAAACGCTGGTCTCTATCGCGAACGTGCTGGATGTGAGCCTGGACTATTTACTGTCCGGCAGCATAAACAGCAGCGTGATCGGCCCGATGCCGCGAGGGCTTAACACCCAGCAGCGTACGGCGCTGAAGGAGATTCTCTCGACGATTCAGGACAATCTTACGGAGTGGGAAAAAGACGACTGAGCAATCAGCCGTTTCCCACCTCCTGTTTTTCTTTTTAAAAATTATGAAAAAAATCTCCTTCGCCAAAAATCGGGCTGAGGAGATTTTTTGATTTCATATTTCCCGATAGAGTCTGACCATTCCGAAAGAAACCATGCGATTTCAAATCCTTCATACGTCATTGATCGCGAACGCTGCTGTTTCATGGTGAGGAGCAGCGGTAAAGGCGTAGCGGGTCGCGCCAAGCCTTTACAGGGAATCGTGAGCAACTCAGCCGCAAGACAGAAGCGTTAAGGTAAAAATCGTCTCCATCGGGAGAAACAGGTTCTGTTTTGTCTACAGCGTACTGATCAGAATCATCAAGCGCCCGTCAGGGTCATTAGTACAGATTTTCCCTCGGCATACGGATCGGAGGTTCCGTTCCGGGGGCCTGAGCGCCGCGCCGTTCGCCGGTTCGCCCTTCTGATCCCCCATGGACGTTCAGGCCAGTATCTCCGTTACTACATCTTTCATTTCATAGCGGCCCGCGGGCTTGCCTGCCAAAAAACGCGCCGCGCGCAGCGCCCCTTCTGCAAAAAGAGCGCGGTTCTCGGCCCGATGGGTCAGCAGAATCTCTTCGCCGTTCCCGTAGAAACCTACCTCGTGTTCTCCGGTTACGGTGCCGCCACGTACGGCATGCAGGCCAATCTCGTCCGCGTTTCGCTTGGCATCCCGCCCATATCGGCCATAAACGGGGACGATGTTTCCGTTCTTTTCCCGCTTCACCGCTTCATACAGCATCAGCGCCGTACCGCTGGGGCTGTCCAACTTGCGGCGGTGATGTTTCTCAATAATTTCCACGTCGTAACCGTCGCCCAGCGCACGCGCCGCCATCGCCGCCAGCTGCCGCAGTACCGCGATGCCGAGGCTCATATTGGCGCTTTGCAGAACAGGCACAAGCATTGCAGCTTTGTTGATCGCCTGCTGATCCACCTCGGTGTAGCCCGTCGCGCACAGCACCAGCGGTATCCGCGCCTCCACCGCATATTCCAGCAAGCGCGGCAGGCTGTCCGCGCGCGAAAAATCAATCAGCACGTCCGCATCAGCACGAATGTCCCGGTAGTCGCTCACCATTGGGTAATCCGTCGCCTGTCCCTGCCAGGCAACGTCGATTCCGCAAACAATCGTTACGCCCGCCTCCGCGGCGATGCCCGCAAGCTCGCGACCCATATGTCCAAGCGCGCCCCCGATCAGAATTTTCATCCTAATACCCCCTTACCCTGCAGCCAGTTTCCCGGCTGCGGAAAACGCAATCTCTTTGAATCGACTATCACATCTGTCAGAATCACCCGGGCCAAAGCGGACAGCCGCGAGAAGCTCCAGTCTTGCCCGCGCCCCGGTCGCCGCCGACCCAAATACAGGCGCAGCCGGGCAAACGCCCGGCTGCAAAGGGTTTACCGCAGTGAAACGCCCGCATCTTCCAGCGCTTCCCGCAGTTTCTTTCGGTTTTCTTCGCCGATCGGGATCAGCGGCAGGCGTACCTCTCCGCTGCATAACCCCATCATCTCCATAGCTGCCTTGCAGGGGATCGGGTTTACTTCCGCAAACAGCGCGCGGATCAGCGGCATCAGCGAAAGCTGGCTTTCCAGCGCGGCGGCGTGGTTGCCGCTTAAGTACCCGTTCGCCATTTGAGCCATCGCTTCCGGCAGTACGTTCGCCACCACGGAGATCACGCCCTGCGCGCCCAGCGCCATCATCGGCACCACCATATCGTCATTGCCACTGTATACGCTCATGCGGCCCCTGAGCACGCGGATTTTCTCCATGACAAAGGGCACATTATAACTGCTTTCCTTAAGGGCGATGAACCGGCCCGTGTCCGCCAGCCGGTCCAGCGTTTCCGGGCCGATATCCATTGCCGTGCGGGAAGGCACGTTATAAATCACGATCGGCAGGCTTGTGTTTTCGGCGATTGCCATAAAGTGCCGATACAACCCCTCCGGAGAGGTTTTGTTATAATAGGGTGTTACCACCAGCTGAGCCGCGCAGCCGATGCCCTCGTACCGCTTGGCGGTATCAATCACGTTCTGCGTGCAGTTGGTGCCAGTGCCCGCAACCACAGGCACCCTGCCGTTCACGGCCTTCAGCACCGTGCGGACGACCAGTTCCCGTTCCTCGGCGTTCATCGTGGTTGGTTCGCCCGTGGTGCCGCACGCGACAATCGCCGCCGTTCCCGCCGTAAGCTGTCGTTCCACCAGCCGCTCAATAGCGGCAGTATCCACTTTGCCGTTTACAAAGGGCGTTACAAGCGCCACCGCGCTGCCCTGAAACAAAGCAGGCATTCCGCCCGCCCCCTTTCATCAGACCATTTGCTTATGCTGGATATAGCCGAGCCTGCAAAGGTACTCCGCGCTCAGCACCCCGCCGCCCGCAGCGCCGCGCAGGGTGTTATGGCTCAGGCAGACAAATTTGTAATCAAACACCGCGTCTTCGCGCAGACGGCCGAGCGTAATCCCCATGCCGTGTTCAAAATCACGGTCCAGCCGGGTCTGGGGGCGGCTGGGATCGTCAAAGTAGTACAAAAATTTCTCAGGGCTGCTGGGCAGGCCCAGTCCTTCGGTTGCGGGGCGGCAATTCACCCAGCGTTCCAAAATCTGTTCCATCGTCGGCTTTTTCCCGAATTTAACGCTGACCGCCGCCATGTGCCCGTCCGTGCAGGCTACGCGCAGGCACTGGGCGCTGATGGCCGGGGCATTGGCGGAGATGATTTTTCCGTTTTCCACATGCCCGAAAATCTTCATCGGTTCGCGTTCGCTTTTCTCATCTTCCCCCGGAATATAGGGAATCACATTGTCCACCATCTCCGGCCAGGAAGCGAAGGTTTTTCCGGCGCCGCTGATCGCCTGATAGGTGCAGGCAATCACCTTTTGCGGTTCAAACTCCAGCAGCGGCCATAATGCGGGTACGTAGCTCTGGATGCTGCAATTGGGTTTCACCGCGATAAATCCGCGTTTCGTGCCCAACCGTGCGCGTTGCGCCTCAATCACCGCCGCGTGCGCGCCGTTGATTTCCGGAATCATCATCGGCACATCCGGCAGCATCCGGGATGCGCTGTTGTTGCTTACCACCGGGGTTTCGGCTTTGGCGTAACGCTCCTCCAGCGCAAGCGTTTCGTCTTTTTTCATATCGACAGCGCAGAAAACAAAATCAACCTGCTCCGCCACCTTGTCCACATCCGAAGCATCCAGCACGGTCATCTCCGCAATGGTATCGGGGATCGGTGTTTCGGGGAATGCCCAACGTTTGGCCACAGCCTCGCGGTATGTTAACCCGGCGCTGCGGCTGCTTGCCGCCAGACAGGTTACCTGAAACCACGGATGGTTGTGAAGCAGCAGCACAAACCGCTGGCCGACCATCCCCGTTGCCCCGATGATGCCGACGCGATACCGTTGCATACCGAAAACCTCACTTTACTCGGACGGCGACCCTGCCGACGGGAGGGAATACGATACCGTCCACGAATTCTCAAAGAGCATATCATGATTGATTTTTCTTGTCAAACAATTCTCCATCAAAATGTGATGGTCAAAGGGTTTCGCAACCCTTTGGAATCTGCTTTATACGTCGATCTACGTGCGAGAGCAGGGCTGTGTCTGCGGACACACCAAAGGGCTTTCCGCTCGCCCTTTGGAAACCTTCGGGGCATGCGATAGGGGGCAAAAGACTCCCTCTGGGAGTACTGGAATGTCGTCCGCCGCTACCTGCGGTAGCGCGACCGACGGTCCAGTCCATCCTGCGAGGGAGTCTTTCGCCCCCTTTAGCAACAATGTGCATGCGGAAGAGAAACGGGGGTAACGCGCTGGGTACGTCCGCTGAAAACGCGACAGGCAACAAAGCGCATGCGGAAATAAACGGGGCAACGGAAAAAGAGAGCCTTTCACTCACGCAGTAATAATGCGAATACAAAGAAAAACAGGAAAACGAAAAGACAGGCGTTTATGGTTCCCGGGCCGTATTTTTGCCCATCGCCTGAATACCAGCAGGCGGGGCGCGGCAGGGGTCGCTCGATGGATGGACGGGCTTGTCGGTCGCGCTGCCGAAGGTAGCAGCGGACGACTATCCCGTACTCCGAGAGCGACCCCTGCCGTGTAGCCCGCCGTGTAAAAAGGCGATCCCGAAGGTATCCAAAGGGCGAGCGGAAAGCCCTTTGGTGTGTCCGCAGACACAGCCCTGCCCACGCCCCGCGTGCCCGCAGGCATATTAAAAGAAAAGTGAAGGAAGGGCTTTCCCCTTCCTTCAATACCTTGCGTTTCACCGCTCCAGCGCCTCATGCAGCATTTGCGCCAGTTTTTCCGGGTTGGCCTTGCCGCGGGTAACAGCCATCGCCTTACCCATCAGTGCCTTTTCCACGCTCACCTTGCCGCCGCGGTAGGTTTGCACCATATCCGGGTTCTCGGTCAGGGTGCGGGTAATCGCATCCGTAAGGGTCGCGTCGTCGCTGACGGTAAACAGGCCGTGGGCTTCGGCGTAGGCCTCCGGATCGCAATCCTCCGAAAACAAAGCGGAAAGGATTTTCTTGCCGGTGGAGCTGTTCACCCGACCATCCGCCAGCAAATCGGAAAGCTTAGCCAGATGGGTGGGCGACACGGGCAGCGATTCCCTGCCCTCCGCAGCGGAACTTCCGCTTTTCTCGGCTTCGGTGGCGCGCACGCTCATCAACGCGAACACCTCGCCCTGCAACAGGTTGGCAACACCGACAGGAGACTGTGCCACAGCGGCAGCCTCCTCAAAATATTCGGCCAGCCAGCGTTCGGCGGTAATCTGTTCCGCCGCGTAGGCGGACAGCCCGTATTCGTTCCGGTACGCTTCACGGCGCGCATCCGGCAGGGTGGGGATTTCGGCGCGGATCGCTTCCATGTCCGCGTCGGTCAGGCGCACTTCCGGCAGATCGGGATCGGGAAAATACCGGTAATCCGCACTGTTCTCCTTGCGGCGCATGGAGGTGGTCTTTCCGGTCTTCTGGTCGTAGCGGCGTGTTTCCTGCACCACTTCCTCGCCCGCTTCCAGCGCGGCCACCTGCCGGTCGTACTCGGCCTGTATGGCGCGTTCCACGCTCTGGAACGAGTTCAGGTTTTTCATCTCCGTGCGCACACCGAAAGGGTCGCCCGGGTGGTGGATGCTCAGGTTCACGTCGCAGCGGAGGCTTCCCTCGTTCATGCGGCAGTCGCTTACGTTGATGTAGGTGAGAATCGCGCGCACTTTACGCAGATAGGCGACCGCTTCCTCCGCCGAGCGCAGGTCCGGTTCGCTCACGATCTCGATCAGAGGCACGCCGCAGCGGTTCATATCCAGCATCGTGCCGTTCTCGTCGTCGTGCACCAGCTTGCCCGCGTCCTCCTCGATGTGAATGCGCGTAATGCCGATTTTTTTCTCCCCCGCGGCGGTCTGTACGGTCAGCCACCCGTCCTCGCAGATGGGGCGGTAAAACTGGCTGATCTGGTACGCCTTGGGCAGGTCGGGGTAAAAGTAGTTTTTCCGGTCGAAACGGCTCACATGGTGAACGTGGCAGTTCAGGGCGAAGCCCGCCATGGCCGCGTGGTGCAGCACCCGCTCGTTAAACACGGGCAGCGCGCCCGGCAGCCCCATGCACACGGGGCAAACGTGGGTATTCGGCTCCGCGCCGAACGCGGTTTTACAGGTACAGAACACTTTGCTTTCGGTGTTCAGCTCCACATGCGTTTCCAGACCGATCACCATTTCCCAGCTCATGCGGTTTCGCCTCCCCTGCGCAGATGTTCATACGGGCGGATGCCTTCGTTGGGCTTCACGGCCCGCTCGTAGGCTGCCGCCACGGACAGCAGCTTCGGCAGGCTGTCGCGCGCGCCCAGCAGGCTCATGCCGATGGGCAGCGTTTCGCCGCCCTCCTGCGCGGTTCCGCAGGGCACGCTCACGTTGGGCAACCCCGTAAGGTTCGCGGGCACGGTGTACAGGTCGCCCATGTACATTTCCATCGGGTCGGCGGTTTTCTCGCCCAGCCGGTAGGCGTAGGTCGGCGCTACGGGGGTCAGCAGCAGGTCGCAATTCGCAAGCGCCAGTCCGAACTCGTAACGCAACAGTTCCCGCGCCTGCTGGGCCTTCAGGTAATACTGGTCCTGATACCCGCTGCTTAACGCGAAGGTACCCAGCATAATGCGGCGTTTTACCTCAATGCCGAAACCCTCCTCACGGCTCTTGCGGTACAGTTCGTCCAGATCGGCGTATTCCTTCACGCGGTAGCCGTAGCGCACACCGTCAAAACGGGCCAGGTTGCTGCTGGCTTCGGCGCTGGAGAGCACATAATAGGCGGACAGGGCATAGGGAAGCGAGGGGATGCTTACTTCCACCACCGTTGCGCCCAGTTCGCGCAGCTTCTCGGCCGCCTGCTGCACCGCATGGTATACGGGCATGGATAGCCCTTCGCCGAAGCATTCCTTCGGCAACCCGACCGTAAGCCCCTCGAGAGTTTCCATCTTTTGAAGCGGATGCAGGGGCGACAGCTCCGCGTCGCTGGTCGCGTCCCGCCGGTCATGCCCGGCGATCACATCCATCACCAGCGCGGCATCCTCCGCAGTTTTCGCAAGCGGGCCGATCTGGTCCAGTGAGCTTGCGAAGGCCACCAACCCATAGCGGCTCACCGCGCCGTAGGCGGGTTTGACCCCCACCACGCCGCAGAAGGAAGCCGGCTGGCGGATGCTTCCGCCCGTGTCGCTGCCCAGCGCCACAGGCGCCATCCCGGCGGCCACCGCTGCCGCCGCACCGCCGGAGGACCCGCCCGGCACGCGGTTCAGGGCCCAGGGGTTATGGCAGGGGCCGAACGCGCTGTTCTCGGTGCTGGAGCCCATCGCGTATTCGTCCATGTTCAGCTTGCCCAGAAGCGGCATCCCTGCCGCGCGCAGCTTCTCCACGACCGTGGCGCTGTACGGGGAAACAAAGTTTTTAAGCATCCGGCTGGCGCAGGTACACTTGCGCCCTTCCACCAGCATATTGTCCTTCAGGGCGATGGGCACGCCGTCCAGCAGAGAAAGCGGCTTACCCGCCCGGCGGCGTTCATCGCTCGCGGCGGCTTCCTCCCGCGCGGATTGGGCATACACATCCAGATAGGCGAAAATCGCGTCGTTCTGCGCTGTAATGCTGGCAAGGTACGCTTCCGTGATCTCCGCGGAAGTCAATTGGCCCGTTTGCAGCGCGTCGGCCAGTTCGCGCACTGTCAGGCGGCAAATTTCAGGATAGGGTCGCATGGGCAAGGCTCCTTTCCGTAAAGCGGGAAACGGGTTTCCCGCGTCGGTTACTCGAACGTTTTGGGCACGGTGATGTACGGGCCGCTTACGGTCTGGGCGTTCATCAGCACCCGCGTCAGCGGGAAGCTCTCCCCCGGTTCGTCCGGGCGCACGTTCACGCTTTTCTGGTTGCGGATACGCGGGGTTTGCGGAGCCTGCTTATCCAGCGCGGCCAGTTCGCCCGCAAAATCCACAATTCCCAGAAAATCTTTATCCATGGCTTTTTCATCGCTGGCGGACAGTGTGAGCATGCTCAGCAGTGCGGTGCTGCGCACCGTTTCGCGGCTGACCTGCTCCTGATGCTCGCGCTTCATTTCCTCGGCCACGTTCACGCCCAGTTTCAGTTCCTCCAGCTGTTTGGGGTCCACAAAATCCGGCGCTCCGGTCATGGGGCAGCTCGCGTCCTTAATCTTGGGGAAGGCAATCACTTCGCGCAGGGAGCTTGCGCCGGTCAGCAGCATGCACAGCCGATCCAGCCCGAAGGCGAAGCCCGCGTGCGGCGGCGTGCCATAGCGGAACGCGCCCAGCAGGAAGCCGAAACGGTCCCGCGCCTCCTCCTTGCTGAAGCCCAGGGCGCTGAATACCTTACTTTGCACGTCCGGCCGATGGATTCGCACGCTGCCACTGCCCAGCTCCACACCGTTGAGCACCACGTCGTACGCCTGCGAACGCACTTGCGGCTTGGTGGCGTCGTCCTGCATCAGGTCGATGTCCTCCTCATAAGGCATGGTGAAAGGGTGGTGCATGGCCGCGTAGCGGTTTTCATCCTTTTTATACTCAAACATCGGAAAATCCGTGACCAGCGCGAACTGGAACTGGCTGTGGTCAATCAGCCCCATCAGCTCCCCGCAGCGCACGCGCACGCCGCTTAACACCCGGCGCGTCACTTCCAGCTGGTCGGCGCAGAACAGGATAAAATCGCCCTTTTCCGCGCCCGCCGCCGTCTCCAGCGCCGCCCAGCTTTCCGGGGTGAAGTACTTGGGCAGGATGCTGTTGATCTCCCCGTCCGCCTTGTACAATATCCACGCCATCCCCTTGGCCCCCAGCTTCTGGGCGAACAGGGTCAGCTGTTCAATCACGGTGCGGGTGAAGGTTTCGCCTCCGCCTTTCACGTTGATGCAGCGCACCACGCCGCCGTGCTTCAGCGCGTCGGTAAACACGCCGAAAGACGACTGCGCCACCGCCTCGCTCACATCCACAATCGGCAGATCGAAACGCAGATCGGGCTTATCATTGCCATAACAGTCCATAGCTTCCTGCCAGGTCAGGCGTTTAAACGGCAGTTCCAGCGGGCGGCCCATCACACGCTCAAACAGGGTGGTAAACAGGTCTTTAAGGAACGCGAGCATGTCTTCCTGCGTAACGAAACTGCGCTCCATATCCACCTGCGTAAACTCCGGCTGGCGATCGGCGCGCAGGTCCTCGTCGCGGAAACAGCGGGCGATCTGGTAATACTTGTCGATACCCCCCACCATTAAAAGCTGTTTGAACAGCTGGGGGCTTTGCGGCAGGGCATAGAACGTGCCGGGGTGCACACGGCTGGGCACCAGATAATCCCGCGCGCCTTCCGGCGTGGATTTGCACAGGATGGGCGTTTCCACCTGTAAAAATCCCTGCTCGTCCAAAAGCATTTCCGCCTCGTGCTGTAAGCGCGCACGGAAGCGCAGGGTATCGTACATTTTGGGACGACGCAGGTCGAGGTAGCGGTATTGCAGGCGCAACTCCTCCCGCACCGGCTCGTCATCGGTCAGCGAAAAGGGCAGCGCCTCCGCCACGGACAGCACTTCCATGCAGGTCGCGGCCAGCTCCACCTCGCCGGTCGGGATCGACGGATTATAAGTGCTTTCGTCCCGCAGGCGAACTTCGCCGGTGATCCGCACCACGCTCTGGTTGCGCAGGCGCTCCGCCGCGGCGAAGCTGTCCGCGTCCACAAGCGACAGGTCAAACACCGCCTGCAGCGTGCCTTCCCGGTCGTGCACGTCCACAAAAATGATGCCGCCCATGTCCCGGCGGGTAAGCACCCAGCCGCACACAGTGACCTGCGCGCCGATGTGTTTCCGGCGCAGAATACCGCAGTAATGCGTACGATACATTCCTGGTTTCCTCCTTGCTCTGGTGGGCGCACATGCCGCCCGTGAAGCGCGCTGTGCGCCCGGTTCGTTTCGGGGTACAAAAAAGCCTTCCGCCCCGATTGTTCATCGGGGTGGAAGGCGATGTAATTCGTCTTCCGCGGTACCACCCGCATTGGCCGTTTCCGGCCCGCTCTTTCACGGAAACAGTGCCGCGCAAATGTGCGCCGTACGATTTCCCTTCGCTGTATCGGGCGTACCCGCTCGCGTCTACTGGGCCGAAACGGCTTTTCAAGCGAGTGCTCGGGGCTGTTCTTCTCTCCGGCGAATCTGCCGCGTTTCCACCGTCGGCGGCTCTCTTTACGATTCGGCTTCGGAGGTACTCCTCCCGTCATTGCCTTGCGAGCATTGTAACGGCGCAGGGGCGATTTGTCAAGCGGGAAACGGTAAAAAAACAATACATACGTTCCACCAGGTGCCGCGCACTTGACGCGTACTAGTCCGAATGGTACAATCGTACCAAAGCACGAGAACATCCGGAAAAAATAAGGAGGCACGCATGAAAAAACTGGCGATCGCCCTGTTGTGTCTGGCGCTGTGCCTGCCAACAGCGGTTACGGGGGAATCCTTCGCGGTTACGGACGCCGCGGGTTCCGGTTCCGCCGCGTTCGAGGCGGCGTTGTCCGCACTGGATGCGGGCAGTCTGCTGGATGCGGTAAACGGTTTTGCCAAGCTGGGCGCCGAAGAAGACGCCGCCCGTTACGCACAATATGCCAACGCCCTCCTGTTTTTACAGCGTGACGAACCGGGCGAGGCCGCACAGCTCTGGTCCGGGCTGCCCGGCTTTCTGGACAGCGCGTATCAGCAGGCGAAAACCGAGGCGCTGCAGGCGCACCGGTACGCGCAGGACGGGAAATTCGGCTATGTGAATACCGAAGGCAAATGGATTGTCGCGCCGGAATACGACTGGGCGGAGCGGGTGTTTATCGCGGAAAGTGCGAAACAGTATGAGCGGGGCGATGCCGACACCGAGAGTGCGACGCCCTGCCT
>DAOPZG010000075.1:0-12183 GCA_035353235.1 Candidatus Limiplasma sp. | reverse complement strand
ACGTTTGACGCGCTTCCTGAACGCAGTGCGCTGACCGGAACGGTTGAGTCGATATCTTCTCTCCCCGTATCGGACAGTGGCAGCCCACAGTATACCGTTACTATTACTCTGAGCAGTACCGAAGGGCTTCGCGATGGCATGAGCGTTACAGTGAACTTACCGTAACATCTGCAACCTCCCATCTTCTTCTTATTCTTCCGCCGGGCAGTATTCTGCCCGGTTTTTGTATTCAATGAAAATGTGCCTTCCCCTTTGGAATAACGATTTTGACCGATCGGCGCTCCTGTTTTCATATTTTCGGGCATTGACTTTACTTATATTTAACATTGGATCATCGGGAATTTACCTTCTCTTAACAATTGATTTATGTTACAATTGTTTTTAGCCTGTGTTGTCTGTCAGGCACACAGGATTGATAATCTGCCGGATGTAGAAGGAAGTGGCCGGATTTGAACGATTTTTCTCTGGCGTGGTTTATTGGGCAGGTAACGACGAACCCAGTATTGTTGATTACGGTGATCCTTACTTTGGGTGTGATTTTTGTAAACGGCTGGACCGACGCACCCAACGCGATCGCAACCTGCGTGGCAACCCGTGCAATGCCGCCTCGCGCCGCCGTGTTAATGGCCGCCTTTTTCAACCTGTTGGGCACCTTCGTACTTACGCTGGTCAACTCAACGGTTGCGATGACGATCAAGAACATGGTCAATTTCAGTGGCAACAACCATGAGGCTCTTATCGCGCTTTGCGCGGCGCTTTTCGCGATTATCATCTGGGCTGTCGCTGCATGGTACTTCGGCATCCCCACCAGTGAAAGCCACGCATTGATTGCGGGCATTTCCGGCGCTGCGATTGCGCTGCACAACGGTTTTGGCGGCATCAATGGCGGCGAATGGATCAAGGTAATTTACGGTCTGGTGCTTTCCACAGTGCTGGGATTCGTAAGCGGTTATCTGATCACGAAGCTGGTTGTGCTGATCTGTCGAAGAATGGACCGAAGAAAAACAACCGGTTTCTTTAAAGGTGCGCAGATTTTCGGCGGGGCCGCGATGGCCTTTATGCACGGCGCGCAGGATGGTCAGAAATTTATGGGAGTTCTGATCTTAAGCGTTTTCCTCGCCAATGGCAGCGACGCGACAGGCGCGGTCATACTGCCAATCTGGATGATGGTTCTCTGTTCTCTGGTCATGGCAATCGGCACCTCCATCGGCGGTTATAAAATCATCAAGGCTGTTGGCATGGATATGGTCAAGCTGGAAACCTATCAGGGCTTTGCGGCTGATATGGCCGCCGCGTCTTGTCTGTTGCTTTCCTCCCTGTTTGGCATTCCCGTAAGCACAACCCACACCAAAACAACCGCCGTAATGGGCGTCGGCGCTTCCAAACGACTGTCCTCGGTTAATTTCGGCCTTGTCAAGGATATGGTGCTTACCTGGGTTCTCACGTTTCCAGGCTGCGGCTTAATCGGCTATTTAATGGTTAAGCTGTTTGCGTTATTCACCTGATTATGAGAGGAGATCGGAGATATGGCAAAGAAAACGGATAACTTTTACTTTAACAACTTTATCGAAAGCGCTGGGCTGTCTTGTGATGCCGCGGAAATGCTCAAGGCTGTGCTGGTGAATTTCGATCTGAAAAAACTGCCCGAACAGCGCGCACAGCTCCATGAAATCGAGCATAAGGGCGATAATACCCGCCACGAACTGATTCACAAACTGGTAAGCGCCTTTATTACCCCCATCGAACGGGATGATCTTACCAAACTGAGCCAGAACATTGATGATGTAACCGATGCCATCGAAGATATTCTGATTCGCATCTATATGACCAACATCACCACGATTCGTCCGGACAGCATTGATTTCGCAGATCTGGTGATCCATTGTTGCTGCACGATGAAAGAAATGCTTTGCGAATTCGCTAATTTCAAGAAGTCCAAGAAGTTGAAGGACCTGATTATCGAGCTGAATCGGCTGGAAGAAGTCGGCGACGAAAAATACCTGAACTGCATGCGAAATCTGCATACCGCATGCAACGATCCTATTGAAATCATCGCGTGGCGTGAAATTTATGACATTTTCGAACGTTGCTGTGACACCTGCGAAAATGTGGCAGACATCGTAGAAGGGATCACGATTGGCAACAGCTGATACCACATCCATCCTGCACCTCGATAGATAATGGCATAACATTAATTCTTCTGTATTTTCAGGTAAAATCCTTCCCTGGGAAAACAGAAGAAAAGCATCTTCCCATTGACATTCAGGTTAAATTTCGATATATTCTTTTCATTGGGAAAAATGCTTGGAGGCTTTTGCATGAACAAAACATCAGCCCGGTTTGTCTGTGTGCTGATTGCGCTGTTCATGCTTTTTTTCTGCGCTATCGGCGCGCAGGCAACCTTATTAAAACCTGATCTTTGCGTCTCTCCGTCCGCTGCTGCTCCCCGCACCGAAGATATATGTCTGATGATCACCGCAGGGGATATGCGGCTTGCAATCATTCCTTCCGGTTCTCAACTACATGTACAGGTTGCTCCTCCAAACTGGCTTCATTCCTTGCCGCCTGATGTGGCACGCGCGCAACCATTCAGTTTTATAACTTCATTATTATTCGCTAGGTCGCGCTTTCGATCATCAACGATCCAGAGTTATATCTGCCACCCTCATCAGGGACCTCCTCTCCTTCCCATCATATTGTAATTTTCAACATATTATTGTAAACGAAGAGGAGATGTCCACATTATGTTCTGGGTCATCGCATCCATCGTTGTTTCTGTCGCGGCAATTGGGGTTGCCTGGTATTTTTACCGTTGGGTGAAGGCTTTACCGTCTGCAAGTGATAAACTGAACCACATCGGCAAGCTGATACATGACGGCGCCTTTACCTTTATCAAGACCGAATACAAAACGCTGCTGATTTTCTGCGGATCCGCTGCGATCCTGATTCTGCTGCTGTTCCCCAATCCTGTTTGGACCGGTAATGGGATCAGCCGGAATGTACTCATGATGATTGCATACATTCTTGGTTCAGCCTTCTCAGCCGTGGCTGGTGTTGTTGGAATCAGCATCGCGACTGTCGCGAACGTTAAAGCGGCTTCGGCTGCGCAAAAGGGAATCGCGCCCGCCTTTATGGCTGGTTTCCGGGGCGGCGCGGTCATGGGTATGGCGGTTGTAGCCTCTTCCCTGTTTGGCACAGCGATCCTGTATCTGATTACCAGAAGCCAGGAAGTTATTATGGCGTTCAGCTTTGGCGCCAGTTCCCTTGCGCTTTTCGCAAAAGCGGGCGGCGGTATCTTCACCAAGACTGCCGATATTTCCGCAGACCTTGCCGGTAAAGTGGAACTGGGCATCCCGGAAGATGATCCCCGCAACCCGGCTGTGATCGCGGATAACGTTGGCGATAATGTTGGCGACGTTGCCGGTATGGGCGCGGACCTGTTTGACTCCAACGTGGCTTCTATCGCCGCTGCGATCATCATCGGCGCAGTCATCGGGCGTGTGGATCTCGTTTTCTGCTTTGGCGCGCTGGGTCTGCTGGCTTCAATCATCGGTGTGTTGCTGGCGCGCATCGGCGCTAACGGCGATCCCGGCAAGGCGCTGAACCGCGGTACCTACGTTACTTGTGGCGTGTTTGCGGTTTTAACGCTGATAGCCAGCCAGATTGGCGCCGGATTCCCCCTGCGCATCTGGGGCGCCGCCATGCTGGGTATGGCAGCCGGTGTGATTATCGGCCTGACAAGCGAATTTTTTACTGGGGACGATAAAAACCGGTTGAAAAAGTGGCGCGTGCCTGCCAGAGCGGCCCTGCATTCACCATTCTTTCCGGCTTTTCCTACGGCCTGTGGAGCACCCTGCCTTCCATGGCCGGTATCGGCCTTGCGGCGCTGTTCTCCTATAAAATCTGCGAACCTCTCGGGCCGGATTACGCAATGTTTGGCATCGCGATCGCGGCGCTAGGAATGCTATCCGTCGTTGGCATGATCATCAGCAACGACGCATACGGCCCCATCGTGGATAACGCCCGTGGATTGGCGGAAATGGGCAGTCTGGGTGACGAAGTGCTGGAAATTACCGATAAACTGGATTCCGCCGGCAATACCTCTAAAGCGATTACCAAAGGTTTTGCGATCGGCGCTGCCGGTTTGACCGTTATCGCACTTCTTGGCGCATTTATTGAAACTGTGGAAGGATACGGCGCAACCGTTAACCTGAACCTGATGGAGCCAATGGTGCTGTTTGGTATTCTGGTCGGCGCCGCCGTGCCCGCCATCTTCTCCGCCATGTTGATTCTTGGTGTGGACCGTAACGCGCAAAAGATGGTTGCTGAAATCCACCGTCAGTTCCGGGAAATTCCCGGCCTTTCCGAAGGCAAAGAGGGTGTGAGTCCCGAATACGGCAAGTGTATTGATATCGCCGCGAAGGGCGCGATTCACGAGCTGATCCCCGCCGGTCTGACCGCGATTCTGATTACCCTGCTCGTTGGCTTCATCGGTGGCGTCAATGCGGTTGGCGGCTATCTGGCCGGCAACATCGTAACGGGTCTTCTGCTTGCGCTGCTGATGAGCAATGCGGGCGGTTTGTGGGACAATGCCAAGAAGTTTATCGAATCCGGCAACTTCGGTGGCAAAGGCAGCGATGCGCATAAAGCGGCTGTAATCGGCGACACCGTAGGCGATCCTTTCAAGGATACCGCCGGTCCGTCGCTTAACACTCAGATTACCGTCGTTTCACTGGTCTCCTCCCTGGCGGCGGGTTTGTTTGTCGCCTTCTCACTGATTAAGTAAGATGATGAACGAAAAGAATCTTCCAAAGACCGAGGGGGGCAAAGCCCCCCTCGGCGGCTGGCTTTTTTCCATGCTGAAGGGCGCGCTGATTGGTACAGGCGCAATTTTACCCGGAATAAGCGGCGGCGTACTCTGCGTTGTTTTCGGTATCTATCGGCCTGTGATGGAACTTTTGGCACACCCGATCCGGGAGATCAGGAAAAACTTCTGGTTCTTCGTTCCCATTCTGCTTGGTTTCGCAGTGGGTGTTTTGGGAATATCAAAATTGCTGAAATGGGTGCTGGAACGAGCTGAAACCCCCGCCATGTGGGCGTTTATCGGCTTGATTGTCGGTACTTTTCCCTCTCTTTGGAAAGAATCTGGCAAAGAAGCCCGCACCAAAGGCAGTTGGGTGGCTCTTGTCGTAACTTTTTCCATTATGCTGCCTTTTCTGTTCTATATGGAATCCATGCAGAATAGTCAGGCTGTGCAGGCAACCGGAGCAGCGACGACTTACAGTGTTTGGATCTGGCTTCTTTGCGGCGTTTTCTGGGGTCTCGGTTTTATTGCTCCCGGGCTAAGCCCGTCGTCCATATTTTTCGTTCTTGGCGTGATGGGGCCGATGATGGATGGGATTTCCTCCCTTTCCATGCCGGTGCTGATTCCCATGGGAATCGGCCTGCTCGCCTGTGTGCTGTCGCTCAGCCGCGGTATCGGCTGGCTATTGACCCATAAAAATTCTGTAACCATGCACGTTGTGCTCGGCCTTACCTTCTCTTCCACGGTAGCCATTCTTCCCTTCGGTAATGCCAGATCGTGGATAGACGTTGTAATTTATGAGCTTTGCTTCTTTGGCGGCTGCGCGGTCGCGCTTTGGATGGATCGCATGAATAGCAAACTGGAATCCAGTGGCCTAAAGTAATCTCCTTTCTCTCTCACCCCCTGAACCATTTCGTTCAGGGGGCTTTTCTATATATACGTTCATGCTTGACGGTTACCCGCGCTGCTGATATGATGCACATGTTGTCAAGTTTACATATTTTACCCAGGGAGGCGTTGTGATGAACGTCGTCCAATGGTTGAAACGGGACACGGAAGAATTGGACTTACACCGTTCCATCCCACAAAAAGCATCGCTTCGCTTTACGCGCATCTTGCGATCCGTAACGCTGATGTTCGTAATTATCGCGCTTGCCACACTGGTTTCCGTAGGTTTCCGCAGCCTCGGTTTCAGTGAGATGAACTATATCATGACTTATAATCTTGGTGTTGTACTGATCGCTTATTTTTCTGAGGGATATGTTTATTGCGTCATTGCTTCGTTTTTTTCAATGCTGGCCTATAACTTCTTTTTTACAGTTCCGTATTACACATTGATCGCCTATAGCCCCGAATATCCGGTCACCTTCATCAGCATGCTGTTATCCGCTTTGATCGCCAGCACAATCACGACCCGAGCGCGAATTGAGTCCCGGCTGGCAGAAAACCGTGAACGCCGTGTGCAGATATTATACCGTCTGGAAAAAAATCTGCTGGCGGTGCACAGTAAAACCCAACTGTTGGAAACGACCGCGAAGGACCTGAATGAGCTCTTTGGGGTTTCCATACTGGTTACCGCCGCCGATTTAAGCGGTCAGCTTTCTATGCGGTATGTAGAAGGTACGGATGTTTTTCTGGCACCAAAGGAACAGGCCGCTTTACAGGAATGTTTTCAATCCGGTGTTTCCTGTGGCGACATGAGCGAACTTTTTTCATCCAGTGTTGGTCATTACCGCCCCATCATCGGCTCAAGCGGCGTTTTGGGGGTTATCGGTATTGCTTTCCCAGAAGGGTTATTGCTGGGAGAAAGCCAGAAACTCTTTCTGGATGCGATTACCGCTCAGCTCGCCCTGGCAATGGAACGCGAACGGCTTTACGAAAAACAACAGCGCGTAAAACTGGAAGTGGAACGGGAACATCTGCGTGGCGATTTGCTTCGCTCCGTTTCCCATGATCTGCGAACGCCTCTGACCGGCATGCTGGGTTCCGTCGGCACCCTGTTGGATCACTACGACGAATTGGATGACAGTGTGCGGCGCGAACTGCTGACTGATATTTATAACGAAACAGAGTGGCTAAGCGCTCTGGTTGAAAATGTATTAAGTCTGACCCGGCTGGAAAGCCATACGGTAAAATTGCAGAAACAGCCGGAAGCCGTGGAGGAGATTATCGCGGAATCTGTCTCGCGTATGGAACGACGTGCGGATCAGCACCCTATCTCCGTTCATATTCCCGATGATTTGCTGCTGGTTCCCATGGACGGCACGCTGATTGAACAAGTGCTGATTAATCTGCTGAATAACGCCATCCAGCACACACCGGACGGAACGCCGATCACCGTTACCGTAACCCGGGAATCTCATCAGGCCGTGTTTGAGGTAAGCGACAGGGGCCCTGGGATTCCTCCCGAGGCTCTCCCCCATCTTTTTGAGCGCTTCTATACACGCCCCTCCGTACCTGGGGAGCGAAAAGGCGCAGGCTTGGGGTTATCGATATGCAAATCCATCATCGAAGCGCATAATGGCACGCTCTCCGCGGGGAACCTGCCGGAAGGCGGCGCACGATTCCGCTTTACCCTGCCATTGGAGGATGTCGTATGAAACCGCTTGTATTAATAGTAGAAGATGAAAAAACGATCCGCCGGTTTATTCGCGTATCATTGGAAGCACAGCAGTATAATTGCGTCGAAGCTCAGGATGGAACGTCCGCGCTGTCGCTGGCCGCATCTCGTCGACCTGACGTGATGGTGCTGGACCTGGGTTTGCCGGATATCGACGGACTGGATGTGATCGCAAAGCTTCGTGGCTGGACTGACCTGCCGATTTTAGTGGTATCCGCACGCGGCCATGAACGCGAAAAGGTAGAAGCTCTGGATGCCGGTGCGGATGATTACCTGACCAAACCTTTTGGCGTTGCGGAATTACTTGCTCGGATTCGGGTACTGCTCCGCCGCCATCAGCGGGATCAGGGAGATGGTGAAGGGGTCTCTATGTGGGAGTTGGGTTCTCTGCGGATCGATTACGAAAAACGCCGCGTTACGCTGGATGGTGAAGAGCTGCATCTGACACCTACGGAGTACAGGTTGCTTACGCTTCTCTCCGTTCACCATGGGAAGGTTCTGACTCACCGTTATCTGGTACAGGAAATATGGGGCGAGGTGACCCCGGATGATACGCAGTGTCTGCGTGTCTGCATGGGAAATCTTCGCAGAAAGCTGAAGGAAAACCCCGCCAGGCCCCGTATGATTATCACTGAAGTCGGCGTCGGTTACCGAATGGCGGACGAATTGTAAACTTTTTAAGTAACGCAATAAACTTCTCATGTTAATTTTAGCTTAACCCGGGTTTCCATCGTTCTCTCTCACGAAAGTGGGTTTTGCATGTTTATCCTCTGCGTTTCTGTCTTTATCCGCCCGGACGGGCGGTTTTTTTATACAATCCTTATATCGGACATATCAATTGTCACACCTTCTTTATAGGCAAACACCTATACTGTAATCGTTCATCGGAAAGGGAGGATGAAAGATGCGTCTGGAACGGGAAGAATCCGCAATGCGAGATTTTACTGAGCGTATCGCGTCGCTGTTGCGAAACGGAAACCAAAAACAGGCACGCGAAGAAATTGCCTCGGCCATGGCAGCGTATACGGACGCGCCGGAACCGCATAATTTACTGGGAATTTATTACGAGCAGGAAGGTGACTTGCAGGCTGCGCGTAAGCATTATCGCGCCGCCTATGCGCTGGATCCCACTTACAAACCCTGCTGCCGTAACCTGGAACGCATTACCTGTTTTGATTTTTCAACAAAAATTACGGATGCGGACTTTGGGGACGGTGTTGAACAAACCGAAGACTCGTTCAAGCGTAAAAAGGACATGTTGAGGTAAAGAATATGTATGTGATTATTGCTGGGTGCCGAAAAGTGGGCTCCAGCCTTGCGATGGAACTGGCGCAGGAAAATCATGATGTGGTTGTGATCGACAGCGATCCGGAGCGTTTTAAGGCCTTGGGATCCGGCTTTAACGGGGTCACGATAACCGGCATGCCAATTGATGAAGACGTGCTTCGTGACGCCGGAGCGGTGCAGGCTGACGCGTTGGCGGCTGTTACGGAAGATGATAATATGAACATCATGATTTCTCAGGTTGCCAAAGAGCTGTTTCATGTGCCAACAGTGATTACCCGCCTGTACGACCCACGTCGGGAAACCATTATGAGTGGTATGGGCTTGACCACTGTCTGCCCAACCACGCTGGCCGTACAACAAATTAAAAGCCAACTGTTAAGTCGCGACCTGTTGGGCACCCATATTATTCGTGGCGTTTCTGTTTCCTTTCGCACGGTGAAGCCGCCAAAAAAACAGATTGGGAAATCGATCGCGGTTACGGACGAAAGTCCCGTGCTTGGGGTTCTGAGAGATAATCGTTTTATTCCCTATAATGGGAAGGTGACGGTCCTTGCGACCGACCTGCTGGTAATCGCCTTGTGTGAAGATCGGGAGGAATGAAAGCATGATGATTGTGATTGTCGGCGGTGGGAAAGTGGGTTACTATCTCGCAAAAACATTGGCGCCGGAGAAGCACCGTCTGGTATTGCTGGAAGCCGATGCACAACAATGCGCGAAAATTGCCGGAGAATTGAATAAGCTTAACATTGAGCTGATTTGCGGGGACGGTACGGAGATTAACGCTCTTCAGGACGCAGGGATTGAACACGCAGATATCTTGATTGCTGTGACCGGATACGACCAGAATAACTTAGTTGCCTGTCAGCTTGCCCGGTCCTATTTTGGGGTTCCCCGTACTGTGGCGCGTGTGAATAACCCGAAAAATATAGAAGTCTTTAAACGCCTTGGCGTTGATTCGGTAGTCAGCAGTACAGCCCATATCGCGAACATCATCAGTCAGGAAGTTGACTGGGCCGGTATCAATCAAATGCTTTCCAGCAAGGTTGGCGATGTGCGCATGAAGGATATTCCCGTCGGAGACGCCTCCTCCGCCGCCGGTAAACTGGTTTCTCAATTGGATTTACCTGCCGGAACCGTACTGATGTCCATCATTCGGGGGAAGGAAGCTTTTATTCCTAACGGACAAACCCTTATTCAGGCTGGAGACAGCGTGATTGCCTTATCACACGAAAGTAATCTGGGGTTGCTTTCGGATTACTTTACCGCTTCCGGCGGAGGCGAGCAGCATGAATGATCGTAATGAGCAGCCCTCACGGCCCTGTATGGTAGACGGAGGCAGGCTGTTTGGCAGCCCGCCTGAACAGCGGAAAAGAAACCGCATATTACGAAACGGAATGCTTGCCATTGGTGCGGAACCTCTTTTCGCATGTGGGTTTATCCTGATCGGTTTTGTGATATCAATGTTGGCTGGATGGTGAGAATATGATGCCTGCCCGGAACCGTTCGGGGCATTGGAGAGCCGTTCTATATTATATTGGCACGGTTATCTTGTGCCTGGGCGCGATGATGTACCTGCCGATGATCGTATCAATGCTGTATGGTGAGTGGTCTGTCGCTGTAAACTTTCTTATTTCCGCTAACCTGACGCTGATCTTTGGCGGTTCGCTTCTTCTGCTGTTCCGCCACAGCCGGATGCAGCGGCTTGGTTGGGGAGAAAGCATGACCGTTACAGCGAGCGCCTGGTTCATCGGGATGATCGTTTGCGCATTCCCCTACTGGTTGAATGGTAATTATCTTTCGTTTCTGGATTGCTGTTTTGATGTGATGAGCGGTTTTACCACTACCGGTTTTTCGCTGATCCAGGATATGGATCATCTATCCAATGGTGTGAATACCTGGCGGCACATGCTCACATTTGTCGGCGGTCAGGGAATGGTCGTTCTCGTGTTGACTGTTCTCACGAAAGCTTCCAGCGGAATCTACCGCATGTATGTAGGCGAAGGGAAAGACGAACGCCTGCTTCCCAATGTGGTTCATACGTCACGCTCTATCTGGATGATCAGCCTTGTCTATTTGGGTTTGGGTACGATCAGCCTGTGGTTTGCCGGAATAAGCCTTGGCATGGCCCCGGACCGTGCGTTTTTACATGGGTGGTGGATTTTCATGTCCGCATGGAGCACAGGCGGATTTGGCCCAATGTCGCAAAACGTGCTGTACTATCACAGCGAACTTTACGAACTGATCACCGTGCTCTTCTTCGTTCTGGGCTCTTTCAACTTTGCGCTTCATTACGCCGTGTTTACCGGCAACCGCCGTGAACTGGTGAAGAACGTGGAAAGCGTATCGTTTACCGTTACGATTACGTTGCTTACCCTGATTACCACGCTGGGTCTGATGCGGCTCAACGTATATCCGGATGTGGTCGCGATGTTCCGCAAAGGGTTTTATCAGCTCATTTCCGGTCATACAACCACCGGGTTTATGACGATATACGCCCGGCAGTTCTATAACGAGTGGGGCGACATCGCTTTGTTCGCTATCGTAATCGCTATGCTAATCGGCGGCAGCGCCTGCTCCACCGCTGGCGGTTTTAAAGGATTACGGATGGGGATTATTTTCTCAGCGTTTAAACGGGATGTTCGCCGGATGGCACAGCCGGAAGGGCAAATCTCCGTGCAGAGATATCATCACATCCATGATGTTGTGCTGGATGACGGTACGGTCCGCAGCGCCATGCTGATTGTGATTGCCTACATCGTAACCTTCACAATCGGAACGCTTGCCTGCATGCTGTGTGGGTATCCGTTCGCCATGTCGGTGTTTGAGTCCGCCTCCGCAACCGGCAACGTCGGCCTGAGTATCGGGCTGATGTCCAGCGCGTCACCCGCCGTTTTAAAAATCATCTTTCTGTTGATCATGTGGCTGGCCCGGCTGGAATTTATGTCCGTTCTCGCACTTAGCGCTTATATTGCCAAAAAGGTGAGGAGATCATGAAAAAAAAGATTCTTGCCCTGTTGCTGTTCCTTCTCCTGCCCATTGCGGCTTTTGCGGAATCCACTGTTGTCAGCAGTACAGACCTGATTAATAACGCTTCGGCGTTGGATGGCCAGACGGTAGTTTATACTGGGGAAGTCATCGGGGATATCATGCAAAGGGGGGATCATACCTGGCTGAACCTTTCCGACGACAGCAACGCAATCGGCATATGGGCCGCCACAGATCAGCTTGGCAGTATTGCAATCCCTGGTCGTTATGATCAGGTTGGTGATACGGTGCAGGTGACAGGCATTTTTCACCGTGCCTGCCGTGATCACGGCGGGGATATGGATATCCATGCGGTACAGCTTCAGCTGATTCAACAAGGGCATACGATTACTCATCCCTTATCTGCCGTACGGCTGATACTTGCTGTCGTTACTGCGGTCGTCGGTGCTGGCATTGTGATCCGTTTACGGCGAAAACAGCGGAAACT
>DAOPZG010000074.1:0-12229 GCA_035353235.1 Candidatus Limiplasma sp. | reverse complement strand
AGCTTATCGCCGCGCGCGACCCGCACGGCTTCCGCCCGCTTTGCGTGGGCACGCTGGAAAACGGCGGCATCGTGTTTGCCAGTGAAAGCTGCGCGCTGGATGCCATCGGCGCTGCATTCATGCGGGACATCAAACCCGGCGAGGTGCTGGCGGTGGATGGCGACGGCATGCGCACCCTGCGCCTTGCGGAAAAGTGCGACAGCGCGCTTTGCGTGTTCGAGTTTATCTATTTCGCCCGACCGGACAGCGTGATCGACGGCAGCGCCGTGCAGACCGCGCGCCTGCGCGCGGGCGCGTTTCTGGCGCTGGAACATCCCGTGCAGGCGGATATTGTAGTGGGCGTGCCGGACAGCGGCATTGACGCTGCCATCGGCTACGCCCGGCAGAGCGGCATCCCCTACGGTGTGGGCTTTATTAAAAATAAATACGTGGGCCGCACGTTTATCCAGCCGGGGCAGGACGCGCGCCGCAACGCCGTGCGCATCAAACTGAACGCTGTGGCCGCGGCGGTGCGCGGTAAGCGCGTGGTGCTGATCGACGATTCCATCGTGCGCGGCACCACCAGCGCCCGTATCGTGAGCCTGCTGCGGGAGGCCGGGGCCAAAGAAGTGCATATGCGCCTAAGCTCTCCGCCCTTCCGGCATCCCTGCTATTTCGGCACCGATATCGACTCCACCGATAACTTGATCGCCGCCAACCACAGCGTGGAGGAAATCCGCAACATGATCGGCGCGGACAGCCTCGGCTTTCTGCCTGTGGAGTGTCTGGACAAGCTGGCCGACCACAGCGCCTGCGGCTTTTGCAAAGGTTGTTTCACCGGCGTTTACCCGGTGGAGCCGCCCAAAGAAGCATCCAAAAACAAGTTTGAAACGCACCTTTCCGATATGGAGACCGAAAAGGAGGGCATACTGTGAGCCGGAGTGAAAGCGAGAGCTACAAGGCCGCCGGGGTGGACATTACCGCCGGGTACCGCGCCGTGGAACTGATGAAGAAGCATATCGCCCGAACGCTGACCGCCGGGGTGGTAGGCGACGTGGGAGGCTTTGGCGGGCTGTTTGAGCTGGACATGACCGGGATTTCCCGCCCGGTGCTGGTCAGCGGCACCGACGGTGTGGGCACCAAGTTGAAACTGGCGTTTCTGCTGGATAAGCACGACACCGTGGGCATCGACTGCGTGGCCATGTGCGTGAACGACGTGATCTGCTGCGGCGCGAAACCGCTTTTCTTTTTGGATTATATCGCCTGCGGCAAAAATGTGCCGGAGAAAATCGCGGCTATCGTGGCGGGCGTGGCGGAGGGTTGCGTGCAGGCGGGCTGTGCGCTGGTGGGCGGCGAAACCGCCGAAATGCCCGGCTTTTACCCTATAAACGAGTATGATCTGGCGGGATTCAGCGTGGGCGTGGTGGACCGGGCGAAGATCCTGGATAAAACCGCCATGCGCCCGGGCGACGCGGTGATCGCCCTGCCCTCCTCCGGCGTGCACAGCAACGGCTTTTCGCTGGTGCGCAAGGTGTTCGGCGTGGAAAAGGGCGGGCTTGCCACCCGTTACGCGGCGCTGGACGGCGCGACGCTGGGTGAAACGCTGCTGACCCCCACCTGCATTTATGTAAAACCCGTGCTGGCGCTGCTTCAAAAGGTAAACGTGCGGTCGCTGGCGCACATCACGGGCGGCGGCTTTTACGAGAACATCCCGCGGTCGCTTGCGGAGGGCTGCACGGCCAGGCTGCGCCGCGCCGCGGTGAAAACGCCGCCGGTGTTCGGGCTGATTGCCAAAGCCGGGAACATCCCGGAAAGGGATATGTTTAACACCTTCAATATGGGCGTGGGCATGACCGCCGTGGTGCCCGGCGACCAGGCGGACGAGGCTGTGGCGATCCTCAGGGAAAACGGCGTGGAAGCCTATGTGCTTGGGAGCATCGAACATGGCGAAGGGGGCGTAACCCTGTGCTGAACATCGCGGTGCTCGTAAGCGGCGGGGGCACCAACCTGCAGGCGTTGCTTGACGCGCAGAAAAGCGGCACCCTGCACAGCGGGCGGATCACGCTGGTGGTGAGCAGTAAACCCGGCGCGTACGCGCTGACGCGGGCGCAAGAGTCCGGCGTGGAAACCGCGGTGCTGGCAAAACGCGAAACGCCGGAGGCTTACGGCGAAGAACTGCTGGCGCTTCTTAAGGCGCACGGCATTGCGCTGGTGGTGCTGGCGGGATTTTTGAAGATTCTGTCGCCCAACGTGATCGCGGCGTACCGCGGCCGTATCCTGAACGTGCACCCCAGCCTGATCCCCGCGTTTTGCGGGGAAGGGTTTTATGGCCTGCGCGTGCACCGCGCGGCGCTGGAGCGTGGTGTAAAGGTGACTGGCGCGACCGTGCATCTGGTGGACGAAATTCCGGACGGCGGGCCGATACTGGCCCAGAAAGCCGTGGAAGTGCGGGAGGGGGACACCCCGGAAACCCTGCAGCAGCGCGTGATGGAGGAAGCCGAGTGGCTGCTTCTGCCGCGGGAAACCGAGAAACTGGCGGCACAGCTGGCGGCCGCGCAGCCGGACGGAGCCATGTGCGAAACGGTCGGAAAAGTGCTATGATAGGCAGGCCGGCAGTTTTCCCCGGAGGGAGCCGGACATTACCTCAAGGGAGGGCATTTTCATGATGCTGATGAACGTAAAAGACCTGCTGGCAAGCAACACTTATCCCGGCCGCGGCATTCTGCTGGGCCGCAGCGCCGACGGCGAACGCGCGGTGATGGCCTATTTTATTATGGGTCGCAGCGAAAACAGCCGCAACCGGGTGTTTACCCCCACGGAGGACGGCATTGTTACCGAGGCTGCCGACCCCTCCAAAATGACCGACCCCAGCCTGATCATCTACGCCCCCGTACGTATGGCGGACGAGCGCAATACCGTGGTGACCAACGGCAACCAGACCGACGCGGTGGTGGAAGCCCTGCGCGACGGCCGCACGTTTGAGGACGCGCTGCGCAACCAGACCTTCGAACCGGACGCGCCCAACTATACCCCGCGTGTATCGGGCCTGCTGACCGTGGCGGACGGAAAAATGGGCTATAAACTCTCCATGATTAAAAGCGACAGCGGGCACGCGGACAGCGTGCAGCGCTTCTTTTACGAATATCCGGAGCCGCGCGCGGGCGAAGGCCACCTGATCCACACCTACCGGGGCGACGGCGATCCCCTGCCCTCTTTTGAGGGCGAGCCGGTGCGCGTGGCCCAGGACTGGGGCGATATCGACCGCTTCGCGGCGGGTCTGTGGAACGCGCTGGACCTGCAAAACCGGGTAAGCCTGTTTGTGCGTACCATCAACCTTTATACCGGAGAAACCCTGACCCGCATCCTGAACCAGCGGGGATAAAAACAAAACTTGGAGGCTGCGATTTCATGAACGAACTGGAGCTGAAGTACGGCTGCAATCCCAACCAGAAACCCGCGCGTATCTACAGGCGTGACGGCGAACTGCCGCTTACGGTGCTCAGTGGCAAGCCGGGGTACATTAACTTTCTGGACGCGCTGAACGGCTGGCAGCTGGTTCGGGAACTGAAACGCGCCACGGGTCTGCCCGCGGCGGCCTCCTTTAAACACGTAAGCCCCGCCGGGGCGGCGCTTGGCCTGCCGCTTACGGACACGCTGCGGCAGATCTACTTCGTGCCGGTGCAGGCGGAGCTTTCCCCGCTTGCCTGCGCCTATGCCCGCGCGCGCGGCGCCGACCGCATGAGCAGCTTCGGGGACTGGATCAGCCTGTCCGACGTGTGCGACGTGCCTACGGCGAAGCTGATTAAGCCCGAGGTGAGCGACGGCATCATCGCGCCGGGCTACGAGCCGGAAGCGCTCGAAATCCTTACGAGCAAACGGCAGGGCAACTACAACATCGTAGTGATCGACCCGGCCTACGAACCGCCCAAGCTGGAGCAAAAGGACGTGTTCGGCGTCACCTTTGAGCAGAACCGTAACGAGCTGGTCATCAGCGACGACTTTTTCGCTAACGTGGTCACGAAAAACAAAACCCTGCCGCAGGCCGCCAAACGCGATCTGGCGGTGGCGATGATCACGCTTAAATACACACAGTCCAACTCCGTGTGTTATGTAAAGGACGGGCAGTGCATCGGCATCGGCGCGGGGCAGCAGAGCCGCATCCACTGCACGCGGCTGGCCGGGGACAAGGCCAACAACTGGTGGCTTCGCCAGCACGAAAAAACGCTCGCGCTGCCTTTTCTTCCGGGTGTAAAAAACCCGGATCGGGATAACGCCATCGACCGGTACATCAGCGCTGAAAGCGCCGAAACGGTATTGAAGGACGGCAACTGGCAAACGCTGTTCTCCGAGAAACCGGCGGAACTGACCGCCGCGGAAAAGAAAGCCTGGCTGGAACGGCTTACGGACGTAAGTCTGGGCAGCGACGCGTTCTTCCCCTTCAGCGACAACATCGACCGGGCAGTGCAAAGCGGCGTACAGTACATTGCCGAGCCCGGCGGCAGCAAGCGCGACCCGGAAGTGATCGACGCTTGCGACCGGTACGGCGTAACGATGGCCTTTACGGGCCTGCGGCTTTTCCACCATTGATACGATTTCAAATCATAAACGCGTAAGCCCTGCGGCGCTTTTGATCGCATTCATGAATTGAAATTGTATGTGCAGGAGGATGAAACGATGAAGGTTCTGGTGGTGGGCGGCGGCGGCCGGGAACACGCGATTGTCCGTAAGCTGGCGGAAAGTCCGCTGATCGAAGGCCTGTACTGCGCGCCGGGCAACGGAGGCGTCGCGGAGATCGCCGAGTGCGTGCCCATCCCGGCGACCGATGTGGACGCGCTGGCGGACTGGGCCAAAAGCAACGCCGTGGACTATGTGGTGGTTGCGCCGGACGATCCGCTGTGCCTGGGGCTGTGCGACCTGCTGGCGGAAAGGGGCATCTCCTCCTTCGGCCCCACCAAAGCCGCCGCGCGGATCGAGGGCAGCAAAATCTACGCTAAAAAACTGATGCGCAAGTACAATATCCCCACCGCTTCCTGCGAGATTTTTACCGACATTTCACTGGCGCTGCGCTACATCCGCATCGCGCCCTGCCCCATGGTGGTGAAGGCCGACGGGCTGGCGCTGGGCAAGGGCGTGGCGATCTGCCAGACCCGCGACGAAGCCGAACAGGCCGTGCGCGATATGATGGAGCGCGGGCGCTTCGGCGCGTCCGGCAGCCGGATTGTGGTGGAGGAGTTTTTGCGGGGTCCGGAGGTGAGCGTGCTCGCTTTTACCGACGGCACCGAATTGCGCCCCATGGTGTCCAGCATGGATCACAAGCGCGCTCTGGACGGCGACGAGGGGCTGAACACCGGCGGCATGGGGGTCATCGCCCCCAACCCGTTTTACACCCCGGAAATCGCGCAGGTCTGCATGGACACCATCTTTCTGCCCACGCTGAAAGCCATGCGCCGGGAGGGCAACCCGTTTCGCGGGTGCCTCTATTTCGGTCTGATGCTGACGGAGAACGGCCCGAAGGTGATTGAGTACAACTGCCGCTTCGGCGACCCCGAGGCGCAGGCGGTGCTGCCGCTTTTGCAAAGCGATCTGTTTGATATTATGCGGCATGTGACCGCGGGCACGCTCGCGGACGCGGACGTGCGCTTTTCGGACGGGGCCAGCTGCTGCGTGGTGCTGGCGTCGGGCGGGTATCCCGCCAGCTACCGCACGGGGATGGAAATCCGCGGACTTGCAAAAGCGGCTGCGCATCCGGACACGTTTGTGTTCCACGCGGGCACGCGCCTCAACCAGAGTGGCGCGCCCGTGACTGCCGGGGGCCGGGTGCTGGGGGTGACCGCCGTGGGGCATACGCTGCCGCAGGCCATCGAACGCGCTTACGCCGCCGCGGACGAAATTTCGTTCGAGGGGATGCAGCGGCGCGGGGACATCGGCGCGAAGGCGGTTGACGCGAACCGCGCATAACGCCCGCGCGGACAGACCCGTGACGAACAGAAAACACTGGATCACGCAGGAGGTTTTTATGGCAGTTTTTCGAGTGTACACCGAGAAAAAACCGGCTTATGCCGTGGAGGCGCAGGCGCTGCTGCACGAAATCCGGCACATCCTGCTTATCAAGAGCATTACTGGCGTGCGGCTGCTGAACCGTTACGATATCGAAGGGGTGGACGGGGCGCTTTTCGCGCAATGCCTGCCCGTCGTTTTTTTTGAGCCGCAGTTGGACGAGCATTACGCCGCTTTGCCGCAAAGCGACGCGGCGGCGGTGTTCGCGGTGGAACCCCTGCCGGGGCAGTTTGACGCGCGGGCGGCCTCGTGCGAGGAGTGCGTGCAGCTGGTCAGCCGCGGGGAACGCCCCACGGTGCGCACGGCGCGGGTGTACCTGCTGTTTGGCACGCCCACGGCGGACGAGCTGGAGCGCGTGAAAAAGTATGTGATGAACCCCGTGGAAAGCCGCGGGGCCGACCTGAAGGAGAAGGCGACGCTGAAACAGACCTACGCCGCGCCGGATACGGTGGAGACGCTTGCCGGGTTTACCGCCATGGGCGGCGAGGCGCTGGCGGCGTTCGTGGCCCGTTACGGACTGGCGATGGACGCGGAGGATCTGGCGTTTTGCCAGACCTACTTCCGCGGCGAACACCGCGACCCGACGCTGACCGAAATCCGCATGATCGACACCTACTGGAGCGACCATTGCCGCCACACCACCTTTTTAACCCGGCTTACCGGGGTAAAGGCGGACAAGCCTGCCGTGGAAAAGGCGTTCGCCCGCTATCTGGCCCTGCGCAGGGAACTGGGGCGCGAAGCAAAACCGATCACCCTGATGGACGTGGCCACCATCGGCGCGAAGGCCCTGCGGGCGCGGGGCGGGCTTACCAATCTGGACCTGAGCGACGAGATCAATGCCTGCTCCATCGTGATCGACGTGGACAACAACGGCGTGACCGAGCCGTGGCTGATGATGTTTAAAAACGAGACGCACAACCACCCCACGGAAATTGAGCCTTTCGGCGGCGCGGCCACCTGCATCGGCGGCGCGATCCGCGATCCGCTTTCCGGCCGCACATACGTGTATCAGGCCATGCGCGTAACCGGCGCGGCGGACCCGCTGGTACCCGTGGCGGATACCCTGCCGGGGAAGCTGCCCCAGCGCAAGCTGGTGACCACCGCGGCGGCGGGCTACAGCGCCTACGGCAACCAGATCGGCCTGGCGACCGGGCTGGTAGACGAGCTGTACCACCCCGGCTACGCGGCCAAACGCATGGAGATCGGCGCGGTAATCGGCGCTGCCCCGGCGACTAACGTGCGGCGGGAAACCCCCGCGCCCGGCGACGTGGTGATTCTGCTGGGCGGGCGCACGGGGCGCGACGGCTGCGGCGGAGCCACCGGTTCCAGCAAGAGCCACAGTCTGGAAAGCCTGGAAACCTGCGGCGCGGAGGTGCAGAAGGGCAACCCCGTGGTGGAGCGCAAGCTGCAGCGCCTGTTCCGCGAGCCGAAGGTGACGAAGCTTATCAAGCGCTGCAACGACTTCGGCGCGGGCGGGGTGAGCGTGGCGATCGGCGAACTGGCCGATGGGCTGACGATTGATCTGGACCGGGTGCCCAAGAAGTACGACGGGCTGGACGGTACGGAACTGGCGATTTCGGAAAGCCAGGAGCGGATGGCCGTGGTGGTCGCCCCGGAGGACGCGCAGGCGTTTATCGCCCTTGCGAACGGAGAAAATCTGGAAGCGACGGCCGTGGCGCAGGTGACGGCGGAAGCCCGTTTGCGTATGACGTGGAAAGACCGCATGATTGTGGATATCGGGCGGGAGTTTCTCAACTCCAACGGCGCGGAAAAACATGCCCGTGCCTATGTGGCGGATGACGGCATCCGCCCTGTGCCCTTCGCGGGCGAAACTTTCGGCGAAAAGCTGCTGAGCATGGCGACCGATCTGAACGTGTGCTGTAAAAAGGGGTTGGCCGAACGGTTCGATTCCACCATCGGCGCGGGCACGGTGCTGATGCCCTTCGGCGGAACCCGCCAGCTGACGCCCGCGCAGGCGATGGCGGCGAAGCTGCCCGTGCCGCACGGCGAAACGCGCACGTGCAGCGGCATGGCGTACGGCTTTCACCCGCAGATGATGGAGCAAAGCCCGTACGAGGGCGCGTACCTGAGCGTGGCGGAAAGCCTGCTAAGGCTGACCGCCAGCGGGTTTGATTTTCGCAGGGCTTACCTGACTTTTCAGGAATATTTCAAGCGCATGACAGACGACCCCGCGGGCTGGGGTCAGCCGCTGGCGGCGCTGTTGGGCGCGCTGGACGCGCAGCTCAATTTTGGCGTGGCGGCCATCGGCGGCAAGGACAGCATGAGCGGCACCTTCGAAAAGCTGCACGTGCCGCCTACGCTGGTCAGCTTTGCCGTCGCCCCCGGCGATACGGACGATGTGATTTCCCCGGAATGGAAGGCCGTAGGCCATCAATTGCGGTATCTGTACGCCGATCCGTTCGACGCGCGGGCGTTCACCGCGCAGCTGGACACGCTGTACCGGCTGATTCACGAAAAGAAGGTCGTTTCCGCGTGGGCGGTCGGCTTCGGCGGCGTGGCGGAAGGGCTGTTCAAAATGGCGCTGGGCAACGGGATCGGCGCGAAGGTAGACGCGGCCTTTGCCCGCGACCTGTTCGCGCAGGCAATCGGCGGGGTGGTCGTGGAGCTGGCGGACGGCGTAACGGAACCGGTCGGCGAACCGCTGGGCGAAACGATCGCGGACTACGCGCTGGTTTACGGCGGCGTGCGGCATGATCTGACCCCCCTGCAGGACGCGTACGAAGGCAGGCTGGAAAAGGTGTTTCCGTACCGCCGCGTGAACGGCGCGCCGGAGGCCGCGCAAAAACCCGCTGCGATCTCCTGCGTTTATACCGATTGGCCAAAGCCCGCGGTCTTTACCGCGAAACCTGTGGCGGTGATCCCCGCGTTTCCGGGCACCAACTGCGAAACGGATACCGCCCGGGCGCTGGAACGCGCGGGCGCGGAGCCGCGTATCGTGTTGGTAAACAACCTTTCGGCGGACGCGGTGGCCCGCAGTGTGGACGCTATGCGCGCGGCGATTTCGCAGGCGCAGATGCTGGTATTCCCCGGCGGCTTCTCCGGCGGGGACGAGCCGGACGGAAGCGGCAAGCTGATCACCGCGTTTTTCCGCAATCCCGCCGTGCGGGAGGCCGCGATGGCGCTTCTTGCTAACCGCGACGGGCTGATGCTGGGCATCTGCAACGGTTTTCAGGCGCTGATCAAACTGGGGCTGCTGCCCTTTGGCAAAATCGTGGATACGGACGATACCTGCCCCACCCTGACCTATAACACCATCGGCCGTCACCAGAGCCGGCTGGTACGCACCCGGATTGCGAGCAATAAAAGCCCGTGGCTGCAAAAGTGCAAAGTGGGCGAGGTGTACACCGTACCCGTAAGCCACGGGGAAGGCCGCTTCGTCTGCGGCGACGCGCTGCTTGCGGAGTTGATTGCCAACGGCCAGATCGCGGCGCAGTACGTGGATGAAAACGGCGAACCGGGCATGGACCTGCGGATCAACCCCAACGGGAGCGTACTGGCCGTGGAGGCGATCACCTCGCCGGACGGACGGGTGCTGGGCAAGATGGCGCACACCGAGCGCAGCGGCAGGAATCTTTACCGGAACGTCGAAGGATTAACATTCCAGCCGCTTTTCGAGGGTGGAGTCGCGTATTTTCAGCCGACCCGCGCCCGATAACGGCGACCCCGCCGAGGAAACGAAGGAGGGTTCTCCCATGACCGATCATTCCATTTACGTCAGCCCCTTTTCCACACGGTACGCCAGCCCCGAAATGCAGTTTATTTTTTCGGAGGATAACAAGTTCCGCACCTGGCGCAGGCTGTGGATCAGCCTTGCCAAAGCGGAGCAGAAGCAGGGCCTGCCCATTACCGACGAGCAGATTGCCGAGCTGGAAGCGCACCGCGACGATATCAACTACGACATGGCCGAGGCGCGGGAGCGCGAAGTGCGCCACGATGTGATGAGCCATGTATACGCCTACGGCGTGCAGTGCCCCAAAGCGAAAGGGATTATTCACCTGGGGGCCACCAGTTGCTACGTGGGTGACAATACCGACGTGCTGGTGATGAAACAGGGCCTTACGCTGGTGCGGCATAAGCTGCTCAACGTAATCAAGGAACTGCGGGATTTCGCCATGGCGCACCGCGACCTGCCCGCGCTGGCCTACACCCACCTGCAGCCCGCGCAGCTTACCACCGTGGGCAAGCGTGCGTCCCTGTGGCTGAACGAATTGCTGATGGACTGCGACGAGGTGGAGCATCGGCTGTCCACGCTGGCGCTGCTGGGCAGCAAAGGCACCACCGGCACGCAGGCCAGCTTTATGGAGCTGCTGGATGGCGACGGCGAAAGAATAGCGCAGATCGAAAAAGACATCGCCGCGGACCTGGGTTTTACCCGTGTGGTGCCCGTAAGCGGGCAGACCTACAGCCGCAAGATGGATTATCAGGTGGTGTCCGTGCTGTCCGGCATCGCGCAGAGCGCCAGCAAGTTCAGCTACGACCTGCGGCTGCTGCAAAGCTACAAAGAGATGGAAGAACCTTTCGAAAAGCACCAGATCGGTTCCTCCGCCATGCCCTACAAGCGCAACCCCATGCGCAGCGAACGGATCAGTGGCCTGAGCCGGTACGTGATGGTGGATACGCTCAACGCCGCCATCACCGCGGGCACCCAGTGGTTTGAACGCACGCTGGACGACAGCGCCAACCGCCGCATCGCGGTCAGCGAGGCGTTCCTGGCCACCGACGGCATTTTGAACCTGATGATGAACGTGTGCGACGGGCTGGTGGTGTACCCCAAGGTAATCCACGCCCGCGTGATGAACGAGCTGCCCTTTATGGCGACCGAGAATATCCTGATGGACACGGTCAAGAAGGGCGGCGACCGGCAGGCCCTGCACGAAAAACTGCGCGTGTACAGCCAGCAGGCCGCTGCGGTGGTGAAGGAGGAAGGCGGGCAGAACGATCTGGTGGACCGCATTGCCGCCGACCCGGCCTTCATGGTGAGCCGTGCGGACATCGAGGCGATATTAGAGCCGAAACGCTTTATCGGCCGCAGCGCCCAGCAGGTGGAAACCTTTGTGGCGGAGTGCGTGGACCCCTTGCTGGAACGCTTTGCCGGGGAACTGGGCGATAAGGCGGAACTGAACGTATAAATTGATCGCCCGGACAAAAACGAATACGCGCCGCCCGCGCCGCGACGGAGGGAGAATCCCCCTGCCGCGCCCGCGGGCGGCTTGTTTTAACCGGAATCCTATTTTAACGCACTTATGCTATAAAATCGCCGCGAGATTGGAGGGTTAATGAGTTAAAATCGTATAACTGTAAAAACCCCCGCCGTGTCCCCGAAAACTTTGACAGCCGGGGCTGACTGCGTTACAATGAACCCGGACAGGGCAAAGGGGGAGGCGCCGGTGGAGGAAACCATACGAAATGAACTTCTGGAAGGCCTGCGCCTTCTGGTGAAAAAGAAAGACCTTGCGGAAAACGTTCCGATGAGCCGATACACCACTCTGGGGCTTGGCGGCCCGGCGGAAGTGCTTTGCGAAATCTCCTCAGCCGACCAGCTGTTGCAGGTGCTGCGTCTGGCCCGGCAACTGGGCGTGCCGATCAACCTGCTGGGCAACGGGTCCAACCTGCTGGTGAAGGACGGGGGCCTGCCGGGGCTTACCCTGCGGCTTGGCGAAGAGTTTGCGGAAATTACCCCGCCCGTGCCCCTGCCGGACGGTCGTTTTGCCATCACCGCGCAGGCGGGCGCGACGCTGGCCCGATTAAGCAGTGTCGCGGCGGACGCGTCGCTGACGGGGCTGGAGTTTGCCGCAGGCATCCCCGGCACGGTGGGCGGCGGTGTGGTGATGAATGCCGGGGCCTATGGCGGAGAGATGCAGAACGTTACGGAAGGGGTCACCTGCGTAACGTTTGCAGGAGAGTTTCGCCATTATACGCGCGACGAGATGGATTTCCGTTACCGGCACAGCCGCCTTTGCGCGCCGGAGGCCGAACCGGAAATTGTGCTTTCCGTTACGGTTGCGCTCGCGCCCGGGGACGCGGATACCATCCGTGTCGCCATGCGGGAGTTTGCCTCCCGCCGCCGGGAAAAGCAGCCGATTACGCTGCCCTGCTGCGGCAGCACCTTCAAGCGGCCGCCGGGGCAGTTTGCGGGCACGCTGATTGACCAGTGCGGGCTGAAGGGCCTGCG
>DAOPZG010000073.1:0-12292 GCA_035353235.1 Candidatus Limiplasma sp. | reverse complement strand
ATGTCCCGCCAGGTGGACAGGGAAAGCTGGTAGTAGGGGGGACGCTTCACTGCCGTGGCGAGAGATGCGTTCGCAATTTCACACCCCGCGAAGCGCAGCCGTTCCTCGTTCAATACCCCGAGATTGGAATACGATGTGACCGGCACCCCGCCCATGCTGCGAAACAGCCTCCGCAGCAACCTGAAAGGAACAACCGCATACAGCGCGTGAAACAGCATCGGCTCCTTCAGGCAGGCGACGCTGTTTTTTTGCGTCCGCATCTGCCCGGAAACCCGTTTGAGAGACACGGCAAACGGCTCGGATACACTCAGGGTGAGACGGCACCAGTAGTTGCCCGTGAGGTTACACAAACCAAAGGTCTGCCCCGGCGCGGCAAACCGGCGCAGATCAACCGGGCAGGGCACGGCCACCTCGTCCTTGCCGGTTATGGTGTGTAGCGCGCGCAGATAGGCGGTCAGCAGTACGTCGTTCACGCTGGCGTCCGCGGCATGGGCATAGCGGCGAACGGCGGAAAACTGTTCCGGCGGCAGATGCTTTTCAATCAGTACCGGGCAGCCGGAACCGCCCCGGTAAGGCAGCAGCGGCGAGGCAATATGCTCAAAGGGGCGAGTGGGAGACAGTATTACCCGCAGCCTGCCCCGCAGGCCCAGCGAATGGAGAAGCAGGCGAAAACGGCGGCTGTCCGGCGCTTCCGGGACGGGTACCACGCTTTCACCCGCCGCGATACGGCTGTAGTTCTCCGCCAGTTCGTATAAAAGTTGCTTAAAGCCCGCGCCGTCGCAGACCATATGGTTGATGATCACGCACAGTTCGTCGCCGCCGGGCATGCGGAGCAAAAATAGCTTCCATTGCGGTTCGCACGTTTCGTTAAGCGGGCTGAGCAGACATTGCTGTACACTGGCTTCGTCGGCTTGCTCCGATTCGTACAGGGGAACGGACGCCGCCGGTTGGGGCGCTTCCCAGCGATGCCGCCCGGGGTGAAACACGCAACCCAACAGCGGATGGGCAGTCTGGCACGCTTCAATCGCACCGCGCAGCGCCGTAATGTTCACCCGTCCCGTAAAACGGATACGGCAGCGAATACGCGGCGGTTGTACGTCACCGTAAAAATACTGCATGGCGTCGAACGCCTGCGCCGGGTACGTCTGCGCGCGCAATGTTTCCGCCTTCTTTCCGGGCGGCTCCGAAAATGTCGTGGCCTCCCATTCCCCCTGCATTCTATGCCTCTGGGGGTCCTGGTGTCAAACCAGGCAACCGCTGTTTAAAAACCCTTTGCGCCTGCCTTCGCAGAGCATCGCCGCTTTGCGTTCGAAAAGCCTTGAAATAGCGCCGCTATTCCTTCGTCTTTTCTCACCCCAATCGCCAGCGCTCTGCATTGGCAGCCACAAAGCGATTGAATCAGCGGTTACCTGGTCTTTCCCTGTGCCGCCGGGCAGGATTTATCGGTTCGCAGGGCGAAATAATGCTGCATCAACACATTGCAGGAGGCCGGACATGAGCGAATTTCTGGCGCCGCTGGATTATCGCCGCGCGAAGGACACCCTTCGCGCACTGGACGCATACACCGCCTACACGCCCGAAGGGGCGGCCTTTGTGACGGCGCTGCTTATCGAGCGGTATCCGGCGGTTTTCACGCGCATGGAGCAGAAAACCTTCGTTAACGGCGCCCTTGTGCTGGAAATGCCTGGCGCGAACATTGCCGATCCGCTGGTTTTTGTGTCTCATATGGATGCGTTGCATTGTGAGGAACCCCCTGTGCTGATCGACCGCCCGATGACGGTGCCCCTGCAGCGCGCGCATGTGGTGGCGCTTTTAGAAGCGCTGGACGCGTTGCTGCAAAGCGGGTACCAACCCAGCGGGCAGCTGTTTCTGGCTCTGTCGATGGACGGGTTAAGCGGCGGGGCGGGGGCGAAAGCGATTGCGGAATACCTGGACAAGCGAAAAATCTCGCCCTGTTTTGTCCTGGATCATGGGGGTTACGTGACACAATCGGCTTTCCGGCGGTACCTGCCGGAAGGCGCGCCGCTGGCGCTGATCGGCATCTCCGAGAAGGGGCAGCTGGAAGGGCGCGTAAAAGCGCCCACGGTGAGCGTTTCAGACGAGCGCGGGGCCGCGCGGCCCCTGAACATCCTGCTTCGCATCGGTTCCCGCCTGATCGCCAGACCTCGGTACGCGTCGCTGTGCAAGGCGAGCGCGCAGATGCTTACGGAGCTGTCCCGGCATGCGCCGTTCTTTCGCAGGCTGCTGCTGGCCAACCCCCGGCTGACTTTTCCGCTGCTCCGGCTGATGTGGCAGAAACGGGCGGTGCTGTCGCAGTTCTTTATCAGCGAGTGCACGGTGACCGGCGTAAGCACGCAGGGCGAACCTTCGCGCAGCCCCACCGCAGCGGAGCTTACGTTTTCGCTGCACACGGTGCCGGGGAAACCGCTGAGCTGGTGGAAAGCGCGGCTGATCCGCAAGGGGTGCCGCGACGGCGCGAAGCTGGACATCACGGTGCAGAACGAGCACAGCCACCGCAGCGCGGCAAACGGCGCGGCATGGGACGCGCTGGAAACCGCCATCGAAATCCTGTTCGAACGCGCGGTGATCGCCCCCTGCCTGTCCCCCTATGTGACCGACGGGCGGTTCTACAGCGGCCTTAAGGGGAGGGTGTACCGTTTTTCGCCCTTTCTGGTCAACGGCCGGGAGGCGCTGCGCGGCGAATGTACCGTGGATGACGACGCGCTGCAAACGGCGGTACAGTTTTTCCGGCAGATGCTGTCCGTGTAACGGGGGAACCCGCATAAAGGAGATGTGCCTTTGGCTGGAATTGCCTTTTTCCTGTTCTTTCTGGCTGGTGGGCTGACGATCGCCCGGTACTGGCTGCCGGGGCTAAGGCCCCTGACGCGCTGGTATGCCGGGGCGTCCTTCGGTTTGTTTTCCATGCTGTGGCTGCCCGCGCTTTGGGCCTGCGTGGTCGCGTTTACCGTAACGGCGCACCTGCTGGCGGTGCTTACCCTGTGTTTGCTGATGATGGTCGCCTACCTGACGCGCGACCCGAGGCCCCGTGTGCGCTATGGCGAGGAGGATCGGCGGATGCTGCGCGCGGTGCTGCTGGTGGTTGTGCCGCTTACGCTGATCGCCGGGTGGCTGGAGTATTCGCACTCCATCCGCATCGCGCCGGACGGCACCTGCCATGTGGGGCAGAGCACCTACGGAGACCTGTCGCTGCATCTGGCGGTTGCGTCCTCCGCGGTCAACGCGGCGTTTCCGCTTAAAAACAGTCTGATGGTCGGCGCCACGATGGCGTACCCTTACCTTTCCGATACCTTTGCCAGTTCGTTTTACCTGCTGGGGATGAACCTGTCCGCTGCGATGGCGTTTACCGGTACGGTGATGTGCGCCAGTGTGTTTACGGGTTTTGCGCTGCTCTGCGCCAACCTGTGCCGCAGGCGCGGCGCGGTGACGCTGGCGGTGCTTCTGTTGTTTTTAAACGGCGGGCTGGGCTTTTTCTACACATTAAGCGGCACCACGGAAAACGGCGCGATCGTTTCCACCGCGTGGGACAATCTGCGTACCGTGATGACCGGGTATTACCAGACCCCCACTAACCAGCCGGACCCCAACAACCTGCGGTGGGTGAACATCCTGTGCGATATGCTGGTGCCGCAGCGTGGATTGCTGGGCGGGTGGACGATCCTGATGCCGGTGCTGTTGCTGATTGTACCGCCCCTCTTTCGACGCGATCGCCCCGTGCCGCGTGCGTTGATTCTGGCGGGGATCATGGCGGGCGGCATGCCGTTGATTTATACGCACACTTTTCTGGCGCTGGCGATTGCCAGCCTTGGGTTCTGCCTTTATACCGTGTGCACCGCGCCGAAGAGCCGCCGTGCGGAAGCGTTTCGCCCTTTCCTGCTGTACGGCGCGATCGCCGCGCTGCTGTCACTGCCGCAACTTTTCGGCTTCACCTTTGTCCAGGCGACCTCCAGCGACCATTTCCTGCGCTTCCGGTTTAACTGGTGCAACAACCGTGGGGGGAACGGGCTGGTCGATCCGTATTTCTGGTTTTATATTAAGAACGTCGGATTGCCGTACCTGCTGATTCTGCTGGCCCTTCTGGAGCGCCGCAAAGGTGGTCTGCGGGAGGAAGCCGACCGCGCCGACGCGCTGACGGACGGGTTGTACCGGCGTAAACCGGCCGCGACGACGGCGGTTACTCCGGAAGCGGAGAGCATTCCCGCGGAGAGCGTGGCGCAGACAGAAGCGCAGACCGGGTTGGAGGAATCCATGACCGTTGCGTCGGCACAGCAACCCTCCGTGGCGGAGGAGTCCGAGGATGACGAACCGGCCAGCGTGCTTGCGCATGAAATGCCCACTTACGGGCAGGTTCATCACCTTGCGGCGGTGGATGAGGCTCGACCGATGATCGCTGCACGACCCTATATCCGCCCCCTGCCGCCGGAAAAACTGCACGCCGCCGCCTTCTCTCCGGAGGACGCGGATCGCGTGGGCGTGATGCGCGCGGTCACGGGCGAAGCCGGGCCGGAACCCAGCCACAGGCCGCTGATCGAGGAAATTTTCCACTCGACGTGGCACCGCGACGAAGCGGGCGACGCGGAAGCGCGCGCGCGTGCCACCACGCCGGGCGAGCCGGAAACGTGCTTTGCCGACAACCCGCCCGCGAGGGACTGGGTGCGCCGCAACCGCCTGCTGGCGGCGGGCGCGTTCCTGATCCTGCTGATTGCGGAGCTGATCCTGTTCCAGCCCAACGAGTACGACAACAACAAGCTGATTTATGTCTGGTTCCTGCTGTGCCTGCCCATGGCGGCGGATTACGCGCTGGAGATTTATGCGCGGCTGAAGGGACTGGGCGGCCGCCGGGTGCTGGCGGCGCTTACGCTTACGGTGTTCTTCCTGTCCGCCGGGCTGACGGTAGCCCGGGAAGCGGTGAGCGATTATCAGGCCTACAGCGCGCAGGATGTGGCTGTGGCGGATTTTGTGAAACAGAATACGCCGGAACACAGCGTATTTTTAACCGGCAATCAGCACCTGAATCCCGTGGCTTCGCTGGCCGGGCGCACCATCGTGTGCGGAAGCGACCTGTACCTGTATTATCACGGCTTCAGCACCGGGGAGCGCAAACAGGAAGTGAGCGCCTTTTACGCCGACCCTGCCTCGAACCTGGAACTGTTACAGAAATATGGGGTGGAATACGTATACGTAAGCCCCTCGGAGTTTTATAATTATGAGGTGGATGTAACCGCGCTGAACACGCTACTCACCCCGGTGTACCAGTCCGACGACGGCAGTTACCTGATCTACTCCGTGCCGGAGAAGCTCCGTGAGCAGGCTGACCCGGGCGTGCCGGGCACGACCGTTTCGCCCGAGCCCACACGGGACCCGTCGCAAGACCCGAACAGTGAGGGATGACCGGCGATGGAACGTTTTTTACGTTACTCGCTGGAAAAAGGGCGCGCGATTCGCGCGGTGCTGCTGCTGAACGGGCAGATGGAACAAAAGACTGTAACGGTGCTCGCGCTGGACACGCAGACCGCCACGCTGCGGATCGGCGCGAAGAAAACCCCGGTGCCGGTCGCGCTGACCGATATTTTAGGCTGCGATTACGCTCGCGGCGACCATGGAGAGGAATAACAGAAATGCAAAAGATTAAACGTCTCCTGACCAACCGGGACGAAATGATGGAACTGATCCGCTACTTAATCGCCGGGGTGCTTACCACACTTCTGAGCCTGGTGATCGCCTATGGATGCTACATTCTGCTTTCCGAAAAGCATACCATTAACGACGCCAACGCCGCCCAACTGCTGGTGGGCAACATCGTATCCTGGTGCGTGGCCGTGGTTTTCGCTTTCTGGATCAACCGTAAAATGGTGTTTCGGGTACAGGGAGGTACTGCGGGCAGCAAACGTAAGGAATTCGTGGAGTTTGTGGGCGCGCGTGTTGCCAGCCTGCTGCTTTTTGAACTTGGGCTGGCAGAACTGTTGAAGTGGATGGGAATCAGTAATTTCTGGAACCGGCTGATTGTGCTGGTGATCGTGATGGTGTTTAATTATGTGGCCAGCAAGTTTTGGATTTTCAAGGGAAAAACACAGCAGGCCCAACACGTGGACGGCCCGGCGGAAACCGGGAATGCCGAACGCCGCGGATAAACCGTTGGAAATGTATAGACCATATCGTGCGATTCCATAGAGAGGAGGTCGTCCAGCCCGGTTTTACCCCGATGTACGCGCCGAACGGATGGATACGGGAAAGTTCGCTCCTGCGCCTGCGGACAGGCCGAACGTTTAAAAACCGTAAACGAGAACAGCCGAAAAGTGTAGGATTTTCACAAAGAGGAAAGAAATATCCGGCTTTTTCAAACTCGACCTTTCCAATACGGACAAATTGGGGTATACTGTTCATGCCAATTTTGAGCCTGGGACTTGTGCCAAAGGAGCGAAATCATGACGGATTTTACGAACGGTTGGAACGACGAGGAAATTTTAACCGCACCCTACGCCCCGCTCGGACTCATCGCCATGCCCGGTTGCGAGGAGCTGGGTGCGAGCGTGAACCGATGGCTGATGAAATGGCGTGAGCATCAGGACGCCATGGAGGACACACAGACTCCTCTTTTCGGCGTTTTAGGCGCAAACCGGGAGAATTTCCTGATCGACGTGCAGTGCCCCCGCTTCGGTACCGGCGAGGGAAAGGGCATGATCCGCAGTTCCGTACGCGGCTACGATATTTATATCCTTTCGGATATCGGCGCGTACAACGTAACTTATAAGATGTATGGGAAAACCGTACCCATGTCGCCCGACGACCATTACCAGGATATCAAGCGCATTATCGCGGCAATCGGCGGCCGCGCCAGAAGAATCAACCTGATTATGCCCATGCTTTACGAAGGCCGGCAGCACCGGCGCAACGGGCGCGAGAGCCTGGATTGCGCACTGGCGCTGCAGGAATTGGTGAACATGGGCGTATCCAACATCATCACCTTTGACGCGCACGACCCCCGCGTGCAGAACGCGGTTCCGCTGGCGGGCTTTGACAGCGTAAAGCCGACCTACCAGATTTTGAAGGCGCTTCTTCGCAACCAGCAGGATTTGCACCTGTCCCGCAGCCATATGATGATCGTAAGCCCCGACGAAGGCGCGATCGACCGCAACATTTTCTATTCCTCGGTACTGGGGCTGGATATGGGCCTGTTTTACAAGCGCCGCGATTACACCACCATCGTGGACGGCCGTAACCCCATCATCGCGCATGAGTACCTGGGCGATTCCGTGGACGGCAAGGATGTGTTCGTAAGCGACGACATCATCTCTTCCGGCGACAGCATCCTCGACCTGGCGCGGGAACTGAAAATGCGCAACGCCAACCGTATTTATGCCGCCGCGACCTTCTCGCTTTTCACCAACGGGCTGGAGGAGTTCAACAAGGCGTACGAGGACGGCATCATCACCCGAGTGATCGGCACCAACCTGACCTACCGCACCCCGGAGCTGAAAGCCGCGCCGTGGTTTGTGGAAGCGGACATGAGCAAGTACGTCAGCTTCATCATCGCCACCCTGAACCATGACCGCAGCCTGAGCAAACTGCTTAACCCCTACGACCGTATCCGCAGGCTGGTGGGCTGTTATCAGGATCAGCAGGCCGCGCAGGGCATCCGGCTGGTGTAGCGCAAGCAGAAAATGAGAAGCCGGGAGAAGCGATTCGCTTCTCCCGGCTTTTGTGCGCAAGAGTGTCTGGCTTACTTCAATTCGGCTACCACGGTCACGTTGGCAGTCACGCCGAGCACGCCGTTCTGGATGGGGGTGGCGTCTCCCGCGCTCATATCGGCGGATTTGCTGCTGGCAGCCATCAGGTAGGTATCGCCTGTTTCCGTAACGGTCTGCACCGCGCCCACTTCCCGGTTCAGGGCTTTGGCCATGACATCCGCTTTATGCAGTGCGCTTTGCACGGCGGCCTGCAACGCCTGGTCGTAAGCGGCGTCATACTGGCTGCTGGTGAAGGTGACGCCGTAGGTGTCGTTCGCGCCTGCGGCAATAGCCGTGTCCAGCAGCTTGGAAAGCTGGCTTAAATCGCGCACGGTGATAATGACTGTGTTATTCACGGTGTATCCCGTCGGGGTGGGGTTGCTGGTGGAGTAGTCGTATGAGGGGCTTACGCTGAAGCTTTGGGTTTGCATATCCGCGTCGGCAACGCCCTGCTTTTTCAGCGCCTCCAGCACGGCCTGCATGGCTTTGGCGTTAGCGGCCTGCGCATCGGCGACCTTGTCCGCCTGCGTATTCACGCCCGCGGTAAAGGTGGCGGTATCCGGCTGAATGTTCACGCTGGCGGCGCCGATGGCGCTCACGGTATTGTCGTCGCCCTCAGCAAGCGCGGCGGCGGTAAACAGGCACAGGGACAGAGCGAGCAGAACGGCGAATAATTTTTTCATCGAAATCACTCCTTCATTTGTCAGGGTTTTTGGGGTTCATCGGGGAAACCGGGTTTGTCGTGTGACGAATCGGGCGTGTGGATTGCCGCGTCGCGTTTGCGACGGCGGGCGCGAACCGCCAGCCCGATGGGCACGCCGACCACGGCCAGCGGCACCAGCACCGGCAGGATCAGGGACAGGAACACCAGCAGGTTTTGCAGGAATGTGCCCAGCCACTTCACCGAAGCCTCGAAGCCGCTTTGCAGCCGTTGCCACAGCGTAAGCTCGGTCGCCTGCGCGGTGTCGCCTGCGCTTTGCTCCACAAGGGTCACGCTTACGGCGCTGTTGTCCACGTCGCGGTCGATGGTGCGCATGGAGGTTTCCAACTGGTCGATGGTGTACTGGGTGTTGGCGATCTCGTTTTCGATCTCCAGCAGGTCGCTTACGTCGCTGGCCTGTTTCAACAGCGCCTGAAGGCGATTCATCTTCTCCTGCTGGGTGGTCAGGCGCATCTGGGTGTCGTTATACTGGGTAGTCATGTCGGTGGCGGTTTCGTTGCGTTGGGTGATCCGGCCGATGGCGGATACCCCGGTCAGAAAATCGTCGAGCTGGTCGCTGGGGATACGCAGGCTGTAATAGGCCGTGCGGTCCATCCGCTCGGACGCTTCGCCGTCAACGGAAACGCTGGCGATGTAGCCGCCGAGCCGGGCTGTGAGATCGGTCAGCGCCTGCCGGTCCGCGTCGAATGTGGTGGTAGCGATGGTGAGGTCGGCGGTGCGTACGATTTTTGTCGTGCTTGCCGTATCCGCCGTATCGGCCGTGGAAGCGGACCCGGTTCCGGCGTCTGCGGCGAAGCTTTCGTTGCTTGCCGCGCCGTCTGGCGCCGGGGCGGAAAAGCTTACGGCCCGGTTGGATACGGAGCCATACTCGGCTGTGTCGTATACAACGGCGGTTTTGGGCGCGGGGACGGGCGCGGAAGCGGGCGTTGTGGCGGGAATCAGCCTGCCTGCGGAAAGCGCGCCGATCACCAGCACCAGCGTTGCCGCGACGGGCAGCGCCGCGCGCAGGAACGGGTTGCGTTTCGGGGTGGGTTTCATGACGGTTTGCTCCTCTCTTTGTACGGCGGCGCGCCAGGCGGCGCGGTAGCCATCGGGGACGTCGGTACGGTAAAGGTCGGTCAGCGCGCGGTCCAGTGTGTCGGGTTTCGATTGCTTTTCCATAGGCTGACCTCCTTTCACCAACTTAGACGAGAGAGAGAGCATAAGGTTCCGGGGGATTATTCGCCGCCGGGAGTAAATCCGGGCAGCAGGGTGCGCAGCTTTTCTTTGGCGCGGTTCAGCCGGCTTTTCACGGTGCCGGGGTTGAGGCGGAGCGCGTCGGCGAGGGCTTCGTAACTCATGTTGTCGCCGTAGCGGAGGGACAGCAGCACGCGCATGTCTTCCGGCAGGCGGGCGACGGCGTTTTGCAGGGCTTCGCGTTCGCTTTGGGCTACATAATCGCCCTCCGGGGTGGGGGCCGTGTCCGGCGGGTCGAAGCCGGTTTCCCGCAGGGCATCCAGCGAGGCGGCTTCCGCGCGTGTCCGCGGGCGCTTCAGCCGGTCCAGACAAACGTTGTGGGCGATACGGTACAGCCACGTGGCGATTCCGCTGCCTCCGCGGAAGGCGGCGAACCCCCGGTAAGCTTTCAGCATCGCGTCCTGAGCGGCATCCTGCGCGTCGGTGGGGTTTTTAAGCAGCTGCAGGCAATGGCGGTACACCATGCCTTCCAGCGGGGCGCAAAGCGCGGTAAACGCGTCCGCGTCGCCGTGCCTGGCCCGGCGGATCAGTTCCTCGCTCACGCCCATCCCTCCTCCCGCATTTCGTCGCTCTATCCATTTGACGAGCGAACGGTTCCGTTTGTTCCGGGTTACCCGCATTTCATCATTATAAAACAGCAGAAAGCTTGACAAGGCCTCAAAAGGGGTGCTATATAAGGGAGAGCCGTTTTCCACGGCACATGCAGGCATAAGGAGCGTCAGGCTTTGGACTTTATCGACACGCACGCGCATATCTACCCGGACGCGATCGCGGCCCGGGCCGCCAGATCCATCGGGGAGTTCTATCAACTGGACATCGAAGCCAGCGGGCGGCTGGATACGCTGCTGCAGCGCGGGCAGCAGGCGGGGATTGTAAAGCATCTGGTGCACAGCGTGGGGGTTACGCCGGATCGGGTGGCCCGCATCAATGATTATCTGATGAGCACCGCCGCCACGTACCCCGACCGGCTGATTGGTTTTGGCACCCTGCACCCGGAGATGGACGATGTGCGGGCGGAGGCGGAGCGGATTCGCGCGGGTGGGCTGCGCGGCGTAAAACTGCACCCGGATTTTCAGCATTTCTATCTGGACGGAGACCGGGCGATAGAGATGTTCCGCATTCTGGCGGAAATGAACCTGCCGGTGCTGGTGCATACCGGCGACAAACGCTACCCTTACAGCGAACCGGCGCGCATGGCCCGGGTGCTGAGGGCCGTGCCGGAATTAAAAGCAATCTGCGCCCATCTGGGCGGCTGGTCGGTCTGGAGCGAGGCGTGGAAGGAGCTGGCTGACCTGCCCAACGCGTGGGTGGATACCTCCTCCAGCCTTTATGCGCTTACGCCGGAGGACGCGGCGGCGATTATCCGCCGGTACGATGGCACGCACGTGTTTTTCGGTACCGATTACCCCATGTGGGACCCCGTGGAGGAACGCGCCCGTTTCGACGCGCTGCCCCTGACGGAGACGGAACGGGAGAATATCGCCCATCGCAACTTTGAAACATTCTTGAAGGGAATTTGATTTACAATGCCGGAACTGGATACCATCGCTCTGGTAGAAAACCCGGTCACCGAAGCCGATCTGCTGGCCGGGTTGCAAACGCTGGGTATCGGCGCGGGGGACACGGTCATTGTGCATTCTTCCATGAGTAAGCTCGGCTGGGTGTGCGGCCGGGAAGCGGCGGTTGTGCACGCGCTGATCAATGCGGTGGGGCGCACCGGCACGCTGGTGATGCCCGCGCACAGCGGCGACAACAGCGAGCCTTCCAACTGGTGCAATCCTCCCGTGCCGAAAAGCTGGTTCCAAACGATACGGGACGCCATGCCCGCCTACGACCGCCGCGTGACCCCCACGCGCAGCATGGGGCGAATCGCGGAGTGCTTTCGCACCTATCCGGGCACCCGGCGTTCAGCGCACCCGCATGTAAGCTGGTGTGCGCGTGGCCCGTTTGCGCGGTGGCTGCTCAGGGGGCACACCTTCGGCAAACCCTGCTTCGGGATGCAGTCTCCACTGGGGCGGCTGTACCGGCGCAACGCCAAAATTCTGCTGCTGGGCGTGGGATACGGCAACTGCACATCCCTGCATCTGGCGGAAACCCTGTACCCCGGTACGCCCAAAGAAACCATCTCGGCGGCGGTGACTGTGCGGGGCAGGCGGCGCTGGCAAACCTGCGAGGATATTGAGTTTAACAGCGACCGTTTTCCACAGCTCGGAGAGGCTTACGAGCAGGCGGGCGGGGAAGTGGTATGCGGCAGGCTCGGCGCGGCGGAATGCAAAGTGCTGCGCGTACGCCCGCTGGTGGATTTCGGGCTGAAATGGCTTGCGGAAAATCCCGCGCCGCCGGAAGAGGAAGAAAACGAATAGAAACGGGGATGCGAACACCAACCGAATGAATTGCCCCCGACAGAGGAAAAATAACCATTCGGTTTCATCCGGTTTGGGTTCAAACGCGGCATACAAAAAAATTTTCGGCGGGCGGCCCGATAAACGGGAAGCCCGTTTTAGATTGCGTAAGTAAGGCTTCGCGTCAGGGGCGAACCGGATCGTCGCTCTTGTTCTCCGGGGCCAGTTTGTGCTTCACCCGTTCCAGC
>DAOPZG010000072.1:0-12632 GCA_035353235.1 Candidatus Limiplasma sp. | reverse complement strand
GGCCATCGGACTCTACACGCCGCCAGTCGGTACCACGCTGTTCATCAGCAGTTCCGGAAACTGGTTGCCCCGCTTGTAAAAACCAAGTTCCCCTTCCGGGTAGCGTTTGCCGATCACCAGCGGGCGCAGTTCGTTATAAATCGTTTCAATCAGGCTGGACAGCAACAGCTTCCACCCGAAGGAAAACAGGCTTTTCACCTTCTGCCAGGAAAAAAGCAGTTTGGGCCGCCAGTCCACCACAAACAGGAGGATGACGCAAACCGCCGCCTGCGTGGTGATCTGCTGGGCTACCAGCGCCCACACGCCGCACCTGCCGTACGCCATTCCAATGCCGACTGCGCCGGACAAAACCGTAGCCGCGATGCTGGCCTTCATCAGTTTGCGAAACGCCATGCGCCGGGCAATCACGGCCTGCTGCACGGAGTTGAACGCTCCCGGGAACAGGATGAGCGCGTACACCCGCAAAAGCCCCGTAAACTGGGGTACGGCAAAATACCCGGCGATCAGCGGCGCGGTAAAATACAGCAGCGCGTAGCACGCCCCGGAAATGCCCAGGCTTAAGTAAAACACGCTGGACAGGTCGGTTTCGTCCACATCCAGCTTCTGGATCAGCGCAGTGTTCAACCCGCTTTGCACAAACACGCGCGCCACGTTGCCGAAAATCAGCAACAAGCCCAGAATGGTATAATCCTCCGGGCTCAACAGCCGCGCCAGCACAATGCCCACCACGAAGGAAATGCCCTGCGTGGCGATGCTTTCCGTCAGCTTGAACAGGAACGATTTGCCCGCCGTGCGCTTTTTGGTTTCGCTCAAAGCCATCCTCCCGAATGCGTTTTTTTATCGCAACAGAATATCGCAGATGCGCTGCACGTCCGCTTCGGCCAGCCCGGCGTACAGCGGCAGGGTCAGGATCTGCTCGCTCACACGTTTCGCAATCGGGGTATCGTTGGGGTCAAAGCGATCCGCGTAACACTCGAAAGCGGGCGTGATGGGGTAAAAATACTTGCGCGCGTAGATGTCCTGCGCGGCCAGCTCGCTAAACACCTGATCCCGGGTTTTACGAAAGCCGTTAAAAAGCACCGGCAGGTACGCGCAGTTGTCTTCCGCGCGTTCCGGGCACAGCGTAAGCCCGGCAACGCCGTTCAGCCGCGCGTGGTAGACGGCGCACACCTTACGGCGTTTTTCGATTTCCTCGTCCAGATGCCGCAGGTTGCACAAGCCCATCGCGGCCTGAAACTCGTTCATCTTCGCGTTGCCGCCCACCGACACGGTGTTCTCCGGCCCGGTAATGCCAAAATTGCGTTCCAGCCGCAGGGCGTTAGCCAGTTCGGCGCTTTTGCACACCACCGCGCCGCCCTCAACGGTGTGGAACACCTTGGTGGCGTGAAAGCTGAACATGGCCGCGTCGCCGAACGCCGCGGCAGTCCGCCCGTTGTACGTGGCGCCGAAAGCGTGCGCCGCGTCGTAGAGCACCTTCAGGTGGTGCTTTTCCGCAATGGCGGCGATTGCCTCCACGTCGCAGAAGTTGCCGTACACGTGCACCGGCACGATCGCCGTGGTTTGAGGGGTGATTCTCCGTTCGATCTCCGCGGGGTCGAGGGTATAGGTATCCGGCCGGATATCGGCAAACACGGGGCTTACGCCGCAGCGCACCAGCGCGTGCGTGGTGGAGGCGAAGGTGTAGGGGGTGGTGACCGCCTCGCCGGAAAGCCCCATGGCGCGGATGGCCGCCTCCAGCGCGAGATGCCCGTTGGAAAACAGCACCACGTTAGGCGTATCCAGAACTTCCATCAGCGCCGCTTCCAGTTTTAACGCCTTTTCGCCGTTGTTGGTCAGCCAGTGCGTGTCCCAAAGATCGCGGATTTCGGCGCAGTACTCCTCAAAAGGGGGCATGGAGCTGCGCGCTACGTTGATGCGCATGAACGAACCTTCTTTCAGGCATTGGGGGAGCGTGTCGCGGAAAATTCCACGTTCAGCCCCGCACAACACTCCGTTTTAGCAGCCGGAACCATTTTTCCGGAAGTCCTGTTTTCAGGTGAACCTTCATCCGGCGGGAAAAGGGCAGGGCCCGGTATACGCGGGCCGCGTCCGGGTCTTTCAGCAGTTGCCGGGTCGGCGCGGCTTCCAGCAGTACCCGGTACTGCGCGTCCATCAGCCGCGAGAACGCCTCATGGTACCGCCCGCCGCCGCTGAAACCGTCCACCCCGCGAAGCATCGCAAGCGTCTGCGTACAGCGCAGGCGCGTTTTTTCGCCGCTCTCCGCGCCCCACGCCGCCATGGCGCTGCTTTGCGCGTTCAGCCGGTACACGCAGGTGAATTCGTGCAGGTACACGGCCCGGCCCACAGCGGTCAGCAGCAGTTTCAGCCGCAAATCCCCGTAGGGGCAGGGGGCCAGCAGCAGTTCCGCCGGCACGCGGGCCAGCGCCTCCCGGGGGAACAGAAACGACGCCGTGGGCAGAAAGGACAGGCGCGTAATCTCCGCCAGATCGTACTCCCGCGTTGCGGGGGTATAATACGCCGCCTCCTCCGGATAGTAGGGGAGAAAGGGGCGCTCCGGGGCCTTCCCGCTCCCGTCCAGCACGGTGGCGTTGGTAAAGCAGAAGGTACAGCCGGGGTGGGCGCGCAGGCAATCCACCTGTTTTTGCAGCTTGTGGGGGTCGGTCCAGTAATCGTCCCCCTCGCACAGGGCGATATACTCGCCCGACGCGCGCGGAAAGTTAAACGTCGCGTCCATGGCCGTGCCCTTGCGGTACTGGTTTTCCGTTTCAAACAGAGGCTTGACCACATCGGGGTATTCCGTGGCGTATCGACGCAAAATGTCCGGCGTGCCGTCCGTGGAGGCGTCGTCGTGCACCAGAATTTCTATCGGCAGGTCCGCCTGTTGCGCCAGAAAGCCTTCCAGCGCTTGGGCGACGGTCTCGGCATGGTTGTAGGTTACACAGCAAACGCTGACCAGCGGCGGCATGGACGCCCCCCCTTCGGAAGAACTTCGTTAAGCATTCTCTGTCAAGCCGGGGTTTTCCTTTACAGCAGTAAAAGCAGCGTGCCCGCCACGATCATGGCAAGCCCCGCGCCGGCCTTGATCGTAAGCCGTTCGTTAAACGCGATGCGCGCAAACAGGACGCTGACCAGAATGCTCAGTTTGTCGATGGGCACCACCACGCTGGCGGGCCCGGTTTGCAGCGCCCGGTAGTAGCACAGCCACGAACCGCCCGTGGCAAACCCGGACAGGATCAGGAACAGGTAACTGCGCCCGTCGATCTGCCGGATCGTTTTCTGCTTACCCCGGCCGAACACGATCGCCCATGCCATCACCAGCACCACCCCGGTACGGATGGCCGTGCCCAGCGTGGAGTTGACGCCCTCGATGCCGATTTTGCCCAAAATGGCTGTCAGGCTGGCGAACACCGCCGAACCCAGCGCGTACAGAAGCCACGCCGGGTTTTTGCGGGGTTTCCCTTTTTCCGCCGCCGGGACCGCTTCCCGTTTGCGCTGGATCATCAGGTACGCGCCCGCGCCGATCAGTACCATGGCGGCGGCCTTGAGCCACGTCAGGCTTTCCCCCAGAAAGAGGAACGCCAGCAGCATCGTGAGCACGGTGGAGGATTTGTCGATCGGCGTTACCTTGTTCACGTCACCCAGCTGCAGCGCGCGGAAGTAGCACAGCCACGACGCGCCGGTCGCCAGCCCGGAAAGCGCCAGAAACAGCCACGTTTTCGCTGAAACCGAGGAAAGCTGCCCGACGCTGCCGCTAAGCCACGCCATCAGCCACGAAAACAGCAGCACCACAACCGTCCGGATCGCCGTCGCGGTGTCGGAGTCCGTATTGCGGATGCCCACCTTGGCCAGTATCGCCGTAATCCCCGCGAAGAACGCCGAACCGAACGCGAAAAGTACCCACATCGCGCCCACCGCCCCCTAAAGGCTAACCGGCCGGAACCCCCGGGCGCACGGAAGCGCCCCGGCGTACCGCCGATCGCCGAATTGCTGAATCGCCGGATATCCCATTATACCACACGATCCAACCGGCGCATCTACACCGGGCGCACCCGGCCGGTTTCGCGGATCTGCTCTCCGTATTCCCGCAGGTAACAGAGCATGTGGTAAATGTTTCCGCACCCGGCGAAGCGGGCCGTATCGGAAAAATCCTCGTTAAGCCCCACCCAGAGCAGTTCGTTTTCTGTGCCGCTGACCGGCACCGCCCGGCTAAGCGTTCCGGCGTATGCCTCCAGCACCACGCCTTCCAGCGAATAAGCAAGGTCCATGATATGCGTAAGGGTCACGTCGTCGCGGGTCACGGCGGTTTCCTCCCATAGCTCCCGGTACGCGGCCGCGAGGGGGTCTTCGCCCGCCTCGATTTTACCGCCTACAAAATTCAGCTTTCCCTGATAGGGCGCTTTCCTGCGTCTGCACAACAGCACCCGGTCACCCTCCGCCGAAAACAAAGCAATCACGTTATACCGCATCTTTTTCACTCCTTCCGGGCAACGCCCGGTTTCCTCAAATTACATGCCGGCGAAAAACCTGCCGGCCACGCGGAGCCAGCCCGTGCCGCCGCTCTGGCTTCGCCTGCATTTTTACAGGCCTTTTCCCGCCCGCGGGTAGCCAGATGTCCCGTGGGATGGTATCATAAAAGGGAAGAACAGTTTGCCGCATCCGTAACCGAAAAAAATAAAAGGAGGCGAAAGAATGGCGAACTTTTTATTGTTGGCCGCCGCCATTATCGTGGCCTGCGTAATCTTCCAGAAAATCAGCAGTCGGCTGGGCGTGCCCTCGCTGCTGGCTTTTATCCTGCTGGGGATGCTTTTCGGCTCGGACGGGTTAATGAAAATCCCGTTCGACGATTACGCTCTGGCCGAGCAGCTGTGCTCCGTCGCCCTGATCTTTATCATGTTCTACGGCGGCTTCGGCACCAAATGGCGGCAGGCGCGGCCCGTGGCGCTGAAAGCCGGACTGCTGTCGTCGCTGGGCACGGTGCTTACGGCGGGGCTGGTGGGGCTTTTCTGCTGGCTGGCGCTGCGCATGGAGGTTCTGGAAAGCTTTTTAATCGGCGCGGTCATCAGCTCCACGGATGCCGCGTCGGTGTTCTCCATCCTCCGCTCCCGCCGCCTCAACCTGAAGGATAACACGGCCTCGCTGTTGGAGATCGAAAGCGGCAGCAACGACCCGTTCTCGTACATGCTCACGGTCATCCTGCTGTCCCTGATGGGCGGCGACGCGTCGCCGGGTGGGTTTGCCTACGCGGTGTTTGCGCAGCTTGTGTACGGAGCGGCCTTCGGCGTGGGCATCACGGCGCTGGCGATCGCTTTTCTGCGCCGTTTTCACTTCGCGGCGGACGGTTTCTGCGCTGTGTTTCTGGTGGCGGTTGCGCTGCTGGCCTACGCCTCGCCCGCCGCCGTGGGCGGGAACGGTTACCTGTCGGCCTATCTGGCGGGCATCCTGCTTGGCAACGCGAAAATCCCCAACAAGGGCGTGCTCGTCAACTTTTTTGACGGTACGACGGGGATGATGCAGATGCTGCTCTTTTTCACCCTGGGGCTGCTGGCGTATCCCTCCAGCCTGCCCGCAATCGCGCCCACGGCCCTGCTGATCGCGCTGTTCCTCACCTTCGTGGCGCGCCCGGCGGCGGTGTTCGCCATCCTGTCCCCGTTCCGGTGCGGCGTCCGGCAACGGCTGCTGGTATCGTGGGCGGGCATGCGCGGCGCCGCGTCCATCGTGTTCGCCATTATGGTCACGGTTGATCCCGCGTCCACGAGTTATGATATTTTCCACATTGTGTTCTCGATCGTGCTTTTCTCCATCCTGCTGCAGGGATCGCTGATTCCGCCCGTGGCCCGCGCCCTGCGCATGACCGACCCTTCCGCCGACGTGATGAAGACCTTTACCGACTATACCGACGAGGTACCGGTGCAGTTGATCCAGTTTACCATTCCCGCGGAGCATCCGTGGGCGGGCCGCACGGTTGCGGAACTGCCCCTGCCGCCGGATACGCTGCTGGTGCTGGTACTGCGCGGGCATGAAAAAACCGTGCCCAACGGCTCCACGGTCATCCTGCCGGGCGACACGCTGGTGCTGAGCGGCAAAGCCAGCGTGAAGATCGACGGTGTGCGCCTGTACGAAAAGGTGTTGGAACCGGGTGATGAGCTGATCGGCAAAACCCCGGCGGAGCTTACCGAAAACGACCGGCTGATTATGATGATCTGCCGCGGCGGCGGCATCGTGATCCCCAACGGCAGCACGACGCTGCGTGAGAACGACGTGCTGGTGATGAATGAAACCGGCAACGCCTGACCCCGACGCAAACGCGGCGTATTATCCGTGCTCCACCCAGCCGCGGGCGCGCTCCACCGCGCGGTGCCAGCCATACAGCGCCAGCCCCCGGTTGTACTCGTCCATGGCGGGGGTAAAGGTGAGGTCCGGCTTCACCATGGAAGCCGCCTCTTCCTTGCTCTGGTAAACGCCCACGGCCAGCCCCGCCAGCAGCGCCGCCCCCAAAGCGGTCGTTTCCAGCACGGCGGGGCGCACCACGGGCACGCCCAGAATATCGCTCTGGAACTGCATCAAAAACCCGTTGGCGCTAGCGCCCCCGTCCACCTGCATACGGGGTGGGCGGCTGCCGCAATCCGCCGCCATGGCGTTAAACAGGTCCGCGCTCTGGTAGGCGATGGCCTCCAGCGCGGCGCGCACGATGTGCGCACGGTTAGTGCCGCGCGTCATCCCTACGATGGTTCCCCGGCTGTACATATCCCAATAGGGCGCGCCCAGCCCGGTAAACGCAGGCACCAGAAAAACGCCCGCCGTGTCCTTAACGCTCTGGGCAATCTGCTCGGTTTCGGCGCTGGTCTGGATCAGCCCCAGCTCGTCGCGCAGCCATTGTACGGTTGCCCCACCCATAAACACGCTGCCTTCCAGCGCGTAGGTAGGCTTTCCGTTCAGCCGCCACGCCACGGTGGTCAGCAGCCCGTTGCGGCTTTCGGCGGCGGTTTCGCCGGTGTTCATCAGCATAAAGCAGCCGGTGCCGTAGGTGTTTTTCACCATGCCCTTTTCAAAACAGGCCTGCCCGAACAGCGACGCGTGCTGGTCGCCCGCCAGCGCCGCCACGGGGATGGGCCGCCCCAGAATCTCCGAACGCAGGTTGCCGATCCCCTGCGCGCTGTCCGTTACCTCCGGCAGCAGCGCGCGGGGGATGTTCAGCATCCGTAAAAGCTCATCGTCCCATTGCTGGGTGTGGATGTTAAACAGCATCGTGCGCCCTGCGTTGGTCGCGTCGGTTACATGCGGGCGGCCCTCCACCAGATGCCAGGCCAGAAAGCTGTCCACGGTGCCAAAGCACAGCTCTCCCCGCTCGGCGCGCTCGTGCAGGTGCAGCGTGTCCAGCAGCCACGCGAGTTTGGTGCCGCTGAAATACGCGTCCGGCACCAGCCCGGTTTTTTGCCGGATCAGGTCGCTTTTACCTTCGGCCACCAGTTTTTCCACATACGGGGCGGTGCGGCGACACTGCCACACAATGGCGTTGTGCACGCACGCGCCGGTGGCGCGGTCCCACAGCAGGGTAGTTTCCCGCTGGTTGGTGATGCCGATAGCCGCGATGTCGTTTACGTCCACGCCGGAAAGCTTCACGGCGGCCTGCAAAGCGGATACCTGACTGTTTAAAATGTCCTCCGGGTCGTGCTCCACCCAGCCGGGTTGCGGAAAGTACTGCTTAAACTCGATGGCGTGGGTCGCCAGCACCTGCCCCTGCGTATCGAAAACGACCGCGCGGCTGGATGTGGTGCCCTGATCCAGGGCGACAAGAACGGAACGCGGCAAAAGAACCCCTCCCTCCCGCGCGGGGCTTCCCTGCGCGGTTTGATTGATGATCGCAAATCAACCCGAACGGATCGGGCTATACTATTTCAAATCCTTAATGCGTCATAGATCGCGAACGGTTTAGTTCTCTGGCGAGGAGCGGAGGCGAAGGCGTAGCGGTGGCTACGTCGAGCCTTCGCGACAAAGCCAGAGGGCAAAAACGCCGCGAGATAGAAGCGTTAAGGTTTCGAAATAGTATTAAATACACAAAGGAAAAGGTTCGCGGCGCGTCCGCCGTCAGCGGTAAAGCGCCGCCTTGCGCGCGGCCATTTCCGGCGCGCGGGCGATATACTCCGCCACATTGGTCACATTGGGCGCGCGCTCGATGCGCAGGTCATGGTCCGTAAACACACGCTTGCTGATGGCGCCCGCGCCGCAGGCGAGGATGGAGGCGGTTTCCTCCATGATGTCCACGTTGTACAGGCAGGCCGCGCCGGGGCGGGCGTAGCCCACGTTCTGCTGCTGCCCGGCCATATACTTCTGCCGGTACAGGTAGTAAGGCTCCATCCCCAGCGCGTCGGCGGTCGCCCCGCCCAGCGCCGTCATTTCCGCCACCGCGTCCGCGTCCGCAAGGGGCGCGCCTTCCAGATGCAGGCGGCTGGAACGCTTGATGGCCAGCGTGTGCACGGTCAGGCTGTCCGGGTTCAGGTCGGCGATACGGGCCATGGTATAGGCAAAATCGGCGGTCGTTTCGCCGGGCAGCCCGGCGATCACATCCATGTTGATATCGGCAAAGCCAAGCGCGCGCGCCAGGCGGAAAATCTCCTCGGTCTGGGCGGCGGTGTGGTCGCGGCCCACGGCGCGCAGGGTGGCGTCGTTCATGGTTTGCGGGTTTACGCTGATGCGCCCTACGCCGCAGCGGAGCATCGCGGTCAACTTGCCCACGGTGATGGTGTCCGGCCGCCCGGCCTCCACCGTAAACTCCGGCGGGTTGGGAAAGCACGCGACCGTATGGGCAAGCAGTGCGGCGAACGCTTCCTCGTTCAGCGCCGTGGGCGTGCCGCCGCCGATGTAGAGCGCGCGCAGGCGCAGGCCGCGGTCCCGCAGCAACTGCGCAGCGGCGGTCATCTCGGCAAACAGCGCGTTCAGGTACGGGGCTACCTGCCGCCCCCTGCCCAGCGCCTCGCCGGGGAACGAGCAGTAGGCGCACCGCGTGCGGCAAAATGGGATGGACACGTACACGTCCGCGTCGGTTTCGGCGGGCGCTGGCAGCGTTTGCTGCACCGTAACGATGCGGCGCAGCAGTTCCGCCTTTTCGGGCGACACGTCAAACACGTCGGTCAGCGCCCCCGCGCTTTCCGAAAGGCTCAGGCCAGAAGCCATATTTTCGTATACAAGGCGCGTGGGGCGAATACCCGTAAGCGATCCCCACGGGGGCTGGTATCCGGTCAATTGTTTACACAGGTCGTACAGCGCCAGCTTGCAAAGGCGCTTCTGCAGCCGCCTCACCACCAGCGGTTCACCGTCCGGCGCGGGCTGTTCCCGTACCGTGCTTTCCCCGCGCAGGGTAAACGCGCAGCGCCAACCGCCGCCGGTTTCCGAAAACAAGTGGGTCAGCGTCTCCATATCCGCCGTGGCGGGGGTGGCGGTAAACTGCGCCTTGGCTTCGTCCTCCGGGGTCAGGGGCGCGGTCGCTTCCACCGCGAAAGCCTCCACAGGCCAGAAGAGTTTTAGTACTTCGTCCAGTTCGTTGGCGTAGCGGGGCAAAGGCGTGCGCAGCAGAATTTTCATGCTTCGTCCCGCCCCGCGAAGGTGCTCGCGCCGTGCCCCGGATATGCCGGGATGCGCGGATGCAGGTACAGGATGCGCCGCAGGCTGTTCTTGAGCGCCGTAAAATCCCCGTCGGCGAAATCATAGCGGCCGTATCCGCCGTTAAACAGCGTATCCCCGCACAGCAGCCCGGCGTTTTCCGGCAGCAGGTAGCAAACACTCCCCGCGCTGTGCCCGGGGGTGTGCAGCACGCGGATGTCCATGCCCGCCAGCCGCAGCGCCTGATTATCCTCCACAAAAAGCGGTTTCGTTTTCACGCGCACGTCAAAACCGAACTCCGCCCCCACGTTCAGCGCCGGGTCGGTCAGCTTCGGCGCGTCCGCCGGATGGATGTATACGGGGATGCCGTAGTGCGCGCACACCGCGTCCACCGCACCGATATGGTCGTAATGCCCGTGGGTCAGCAGCACCGCCGCGGGTCTGCGATCCGCGACGTCGGCGATGATGCGCAGTGCGTCGGCCCCGGGGTCCACAATCACCACCTGCCGCGTGGCGGCGTTTTCCACCACGTAACAGTTCATTTGAAACTCGCCCACACGGAGCGTTTCCACCAAAACCGGCAAACTATTCACCTCATTAACTTCCGTGACATTTCCGCGGGGATCGGCAGCGGCCCGGAAGCCTTTGCCCGCAGGGTGCGGACGCCCGGCCTAAAACGTGCGCCGGGAATCCAGCAGAATGGTGACCGGCCCGTCATTGACCAGACTCACGGCCATGTCCGCGCCGAATACGCCGGTTTCCACCAGCACGCCCTGCCCGCGCCATGAGGCGACCGCCTTCTGGTACAGCGCATCCGCCGCTTCGGGGCGCTCCGCCCGGATAAAACTGGACCGTCTGCCGTCGCGCGCGTCGCCCAGCAGGGTAAACTGGCTCACCGCCAGTATCGCCCCGCCCACTTCCTGCAGGGAGCGGTTCATCTTGCCCGCGTCGTCCTCAAAAACGCGCAGGTTGAGCACCTTATCCGCAATATAGGCGGCGTCTCGTTCCCCGTCGCCCACCTCCACGCCGATTAACACCATCAGCCCCTTGCCGATTTCCCCTGTAATCTGGTCGCGCACGGCGACCGACGCGCGAAGAACGCGCTGCACCACTGCCCGCATGAAAACCACCCTTTCCCAAAGGCCCGGTCGGTCTGGCCGCCGGGCCTAACAGAATCGCCGGTTACGATATGCCACGGTACACTTCCATAATGTCCGTACGCCGCTGCAGGGCCTTTATCACCTTATCCAGCTGTTCGCGCGCCGTTACCTGCACCACCATGGTGATCACGCTGGTCTTGCGTTTGTCATCCCGCTTGGCGGACACCGCCACGATGGGCACGCCCAGATTGCCGATAAACAGCGCCAGCTCGCCCAGCAGGCTTACGTGGTCGTAGGCGATGATGTTGATGGTGGCGTTGAAGGAACCGCCTTCGGTGTTGGCCCAGCTGACCTCCACCATGCGCTCGTGTTCGCTGGCGCTCACGTTGGGGCAGTCCGCCTTGTGCACGGTCACGCCGCGCCCGCGCGTGATGTAGCCCACGATTTCGTCGCCCGGCACGGGGTTGCAGCACTTGGCGAAACGCACCAGCATCCCGCTTTCGCCCTTCACATAGATACCGTGGGTCGGCTTGCCCAACTGTTTTTGCAGCTCCTGCGGCGGGGTTTCCACCACCTTGGGCAGGGTTTGCGCCTCGTCCTTGCGCTGCTCATCCAGCAAACGGCTGATCACATAGGCGCTGGCGATGCCGCCGTAGCCCACCGCGCCGTAAATGTCGTCCAGTTCCTGAAAGGCGTATCGCTTCAAAATGGGGTCGTAGTATTCCGGTTTGGTCAGCGCCGGCAACGACACGCCCCGGCGTTTGGCCTCGTGCTCCAGCATTTCCCGGCCGCGCACCACGTTTTCGCCGTGCAGTTCGCGCTTGAAAAACTGGCGGATCTTCGCCTTGGCCTGCTGGGTTTTCACCACTTTGAGCCAGTCCATGCTGGGGCCCTTGGAGTTGGCGGAGGTGATGATTTCCACACGGTCGCCCGTTTCCAGCGGTGTTTCCAGCGGCACGATGCGCCCGTTCACCTTGGCCCCCACGCAGTGGTTGCCCACGCCGCTGTGGATGCGATAGGCAAAGTCCACGGGGGTGGAGCCGCGCTGCATGCTTACGATGTCCCCTTTAGGGGTAAACAACAGCACCTCGTCGCTGAACAGGTCGGTCTTTAACGAGTCGATAAATTCCTTGCTGTCCCGCGTTTCGTTTTGCCAGTCCAAAATCTGCCGCAGCCAGTACAGTTTGTTATCCAGATCGCCTTCGGGGCCGCCGCCCTCCTTGTAGCGCCAATGGGCGGCCACGCCGAACTCGGCCACGCGGTGCATGTCCCACGTGCGAATCTGGATTTCAAAGGGGAAGGGCATTTTGCGCCCGCCGATGACCGTGGTATGCAGGCTCTGGTACATGTTACTCTTGGGCACGCTGATATAATCCTTAAACCGGCCCGGGATCTGGTTCCACAGCGTATGCACGATGCCCAGCACCGTATAGCAGTCCTGCACCGTATCCACAATCACGCGCACGGCGATCAGGTCGTAAATCTGGTCGAAGGTCTTGTTCTGGTCGGTCATTTTTTTGTAGATGGAATACAGGTGCTTGGGGCGGCCGTCCATCTCGTAATGGATGCCCTGCGCGTCCAGCTTCTCGGAAAGCTGGCTGATCACCATGCGGATGTTTTCCTCCCGCTCGGCGCGGCGCAGACCCACCTTCTGGGCAATGTCGTGGTAGGCCTCGGGGTTGATGTATTTAAAGGAGAGGTCCTCCAGCTCCTGCTTTACGGCGTTCATGCCCAAACGGTGCGCCAGCGGCGCGAAAATATCCAGCGTCTCGCCCGCGATGGCCCGTTGCCGATCCTCCGGCTGGTAGCGCAGGGTGCGCATGTTGTGCAGGCGATCCGCCAGCTTGATAATCACCACACGGATGTCCTTGCTCATGGCGAGGATCATCTTGCGCAGGCTTTCGGCCTTCTGCTCCTCCCGGTCGGTAAAATCCA
>DAOPZG010000071.1:0-12747 GCA_035353235.1 Candidatus Limiplasma sp. | reverse complement strand
CCTATATTCGTGCTTCTGTGGGTATTTCGGATGCCGCTTGTAAACTGGGCAACAGGGCTGGCGACAGCCTTGGGTTTTGAAAACGCCGCATACAGCCTGTCCCTGTTAAGCACGTTGTTTTCGGGAGGCTCATTGGAGAGCGGGTCACGGATGCAGGCATACGCTGTGGCATGGCATGGGTTTCTTGCTTCACCGTGGTTTGGTTCTATATTTACCGGAATAAAAAAGTTGGGAATGCACAGTGATTTTCTGGATTTGCTTTCCGGCATGGGGCTGTTTGGCACGGTCGGTTTTGGTTTGGGAGCCTGGCAGATCGGGCGCGGAGCGTTCAGGGGGATTGGTCGGGAAGCGCCGGTATCCCACATTGTTCTGCAGTGGATCGCGTTTCTCGCCTGTCTGGCGCTGGGCACGGTGTTTTACTCTCGTGAAATATCCCTGGTAATGTGCCTGGTGATGGCGCTGCTGCAACGGGAGGAGAAACCGCAGGACAGAAAGGGCTTGGGCGCTTCACGGGCTTGAAAGCGAAGAGCAAAAGCATTATAATGGTAAAAAATCTGTAAAAATCGCGTCAAGGAAGAAGGCGGCCCCCATGAGATGCCAGTACTGTGGTTATCTGGACTCCCGCGTTATTGACAGCCGACCGACGGAGGAAGGCACAAGCATTCGCAGACGCCGGGAGTGCATGCGCTGTGGGAGACGTTTTACTACCTACGAAAAGATCGAGACTGCCGTGGTGATGGTGGTAAAGAAAGATATGCGTCGGGAACCGTTCAGCGCGGAGAAAATTAAAAAGGGTTTAATCCATGCCTGCCAAAAACGTCCGGTCAGCATGAAGGATATCGACGCGATAGAGGAAAAGGTGGAGAAAGCCGTATACAGCAGCGGTGAAGATGAATTCAGCAGCCGCCGAATCGGCGAACTGGTGATGGAGGAGTTAAAAAAGCTGGATGAAGTCGCTTATGTACGCTTTGCCAGTGTATATCGCCAGTTTACGGACGTAAGCAGTTTTATGGACGAGCTGAACAAACTGGTTACGGAAAATAAACAACGCGCACAGAACGAAAGTGACAATCCCCAACCGTAATAAATTGTTACATTATGAGTACGGTCTTGAAAAGCAATGCGGGAAAAGCTTTTTCAAGGCCGTTTTCTTATGGTCGCAAGACCTGCTTTTGTATTCCCGCAGCGGTTGTGTTATACTTTGCTTGATGAATGCTGCAAATGGAAGGGAGGGTTTTCGATGCCTGAACAACCACAATCCGTCCTGCTGGTGGATGGGCACAGCCTGATCCACCGTGCTTATCATGCCCTGCCCGCGTTAAGCGTGGATGGCGTTGCCACCAATGCGGTTCAGGGTTTTTTCCTGATGCTGTTTAAGGCAATAACGGATTACCGCCCCGGGGCGCTCGCAGTCATGTTCGATATGCACGCGCCAACATTCCGGCATAAAATGTTTACGGAATATAAAGCCGGGCGTAAACCGACGCCGGAGGACCTGCGGCCGCAGTTTCCGATTATCCACGAACTGCTGACCGCGATGGGCATTACGCAATGCGAACTTGAAGGTTACGAGGCGGATGATCTGCTGGGGACTGCCGCGAAGCTGGCGAATGAGCGCGGCATCCATGCCTATGTCCTGACCGGTGATCGCGACAGCCTGCAGCTGGTAAATAACAATACACAGGTGATTTTAACCAAGACCGGGATTTCCGAAAGCCTGCTGCTTTCCCCGGATACGGTTAAGGAAGTATACGGCTTTACGCCTGCGCAGGTGACCGATATGAAAGGGCTGATGGGGGACAGCAGCGATAATATCCCCGGTGTGCCTGGCGTAGGTGAAAAAACGGCGCTGAAACTGATTACGCAATACGGTGATCTGGAGGGCGTGCTGGCTCATGCGGAAGAGATTCCCGGTAAGTTAGGGGAGCGTATCCGCGAAAACAGCGAACTGGCGGAACTGAGTAAAGATTTGGGCACTATTCGGCTCAACGCGCCGTTGAACGTTGATTTTTCCGCCTGCGGACTCACCGCGATGTCCGCCGCAGTACCTGCGTTGCAGAAGTATCGGTTGAATCGGCTGGCGAAGCAGTTGGAAACGCTGGCAGCCTCGGGAAGGGCGGCACCCCCCGTATCGAAAACCCCTGTGCCTGTGATCAAAACGGATCAGAACGCCGAACCGCTCGCGGGGCCGACGGAAGCATTTCCGCAACCGCAAACACCGCAGGCCGTATTGACCGCGGAGGCGCTGACCGCGCTTGCGCAACGACTGGTAATAGAAGGTAAGCCGGTGTCGCTTGTGCAGGGCGAAAGCGTGGTTGCGCTGTGCGCAAGCGATGGGCGCTGCTGGTATACCCCGATTTTACGGGATATGATGAGCCCGGGGCTTTATGACGATCAGATTTTATCGGCACTCCAGCCTCTGCTTGAAAAGACGCCGCTGATTCTGCACGGCGCGAAGAGCCTTTTCCATCGGTTGGATTCGTTAAGTCTTTCGCAGCCGGTTGTGGCGTGGGATACCATGGTTGCGGCTTATCTGCTGGAACCGACGAGAAAAAGCTTCGATCTGGCCGCGACCCTTGCCGCAGAGAATCCGGACGAACCTGCTGAGAACGCGGTTGTTAAGAACGCGCCCCCACCGCCTCCGGAAAAAGCAGCCGCAGATGCCGCAGAGGTCTATGCCTTGTCCATCCGGCAGCGCGACAGCCTGACCACCCGGGGGATGCTGCGACTGTTGACCGAAATGGAGATGCCGCTGACCCGCGTGCTGTTCGCGATGGAAAGGGAAGGTTTCAGCGTGGATAAAGCCGCGCTGGCGGAACTGGGTGTTCAATTCACTGCGGAAATCGAACGCTGCCGTGCCGAGGTGATCGCGTTGACCGGCGGTGTGGACTTTAACGTAAACAGCCCCAAGCAACTGGGTGAGGTGCTCTTCGAACGGCTGGGGCTTGCTTCGCCGGGACGCAAGGGCAAGGCTGGCGCATGGTCTACCTCTGCGGAAGTGCTGGAAGCGCTGGATCACCCGGCGATTGAGCCGCTGCTAAGGTATCGCAAACTCAGCAAACTGCAAAACACCTATATTGAGGGCCTCAGCCGGCTGGTGGATGCGACGGGGCGCATTCATACTACCTTTGACCAGACCGCGACGGTGACCGGGCGCATCTCCAGCGTGGAACCCAATTTGCAGAACATCCCCGTTCGCAGCGACGAGGGGAGGGAGATACGGCGCGCGTTTGTTGCCCGGGAGGGCTGCGTATTGCTGGATGCGGACTACAGCCAGATTGAGCTGCGGGTATTGGCTCATTTAAGCGGCGATCCCGCCATGCAGGATGCTTTTATCCGCGGGCAGGATATTCACACCCGTACCGCCGCCGAAGTGAACGGAGTACCGTTTGAAAACGTCACCCCCGCCATGCGCCGAAGCGCCAAGGCGGTCAATTTCGGGATTGTGTACGGGATCAGCGGATTCGGTCTGGCGCGTAATATCGGCGTGAGCCGCAAGGAAGCCGACCGATTCATTGCTACCTATTTTGAACGTTATCCCAAAGTCAAGACATTTATGGACCAGTGCGTACGGCTTGGCTACGAGCTGGGTTATGCCGAAACGATGTTTCACCGCAGGCGCGAACTGCACGAACTGCACAGCCCCAACCGCAGTATCCGCAGTTTCGGCGAACGGGCTGCGATGAATACTCCTGTACAGGGTACGGCAGCAGATATTATCAAGCTGGCGATGGTGCGTGTGCAAAAAGAACTGGACGCGGGAGGATACAGCGCCCGTTTGATCCTTCAAGTGCACGATGAATTGGTGGTGGAGTGCCCCACGGAAGAGACGGATGCGGTTGGCAGACTGTTGCAGAATGCGATGGAACAGATTGTAACGCTGTCTGTTCCGCTGGTTGCGGAGGTCAGCAGCGGACACAGCTGGTACGAGGCGAAGTGACCCGGAAAGGGGGAACGCGTTGTGCGTATTATTGCAGTGACCGGAGGCATTGGCTCGGGAAAAACGACCGTGGCGGCTCTTTACCGTTCGCTGGGGGCAAAAAGCATTGACGCGGACGCGATCAGCCGCGCACTGACCGCTCCCGGCGGGGAAGGGCTTGCGCCGATTCGCCAGGCGTTTGGCGATACCGTGTTTCTGGAGGATGGGACGCTCAACCGATCGGCGCTTGGCAGGCTGGTATTCGCGGACCGGGAAGCGCTGACGAAATTGAACGCAGCAATTCATCCCTTGATCACAGAACGGGTAACGGCGGAGCTGAAGGCACTGGAAACGGCAGGAGAAGCGATTGTCCTGTTGGATGTGCCGCTGCTGTTTGAAACCGGTATGGATCGGCTGGCGGATGCGGTGATCTGCGTTACGGCGCCGGAGGAAGTGCGGATTCGCCGCGTTTGCGAGCGTGACGGGCTGACCCGCGAGCAGGCGCTGCGACGGATCCGCAGCCAGAATCCGGCGGAGACAACCGAGAAGCTGGCTGATTATGTGCTGTCGACCGATGCGCCTTTTGACCAGACCCGGAAACGGGCGCTGTCGCTGTGGCAGCATGTACTGGCGGATGGGCCACGCAGGCCCGTTCATTTTTAAAGGAAAGGGGTTGCCCTATGCTGCTGGTTTATCCCAAACGATACAGGAGCCCTGATGACGACGGGGCTCCCGTTGATTACACCTATGCGGATTCTGTAGCGGAGGGCGAGCGTCGCCGCCAGAGCGAGCCTATCCATCGTACGAAAGAGGACGGCACGACGGTTTCCGCCGTGTATCCCCGACCGCGCAGTAATGCTTTTACGCAAACCCCTGCTTATACGCCCAAAGCACCGGATACCCTGCAAGCGGCGCAAACGAGATATGCCGCTTCACACGGAGCTGCTCAAGCTGAACCGCCGACTGCCACGTCACAAGCCGGAGAACCCGGAAGAAATTACCGACGCGCCGCGCATTATGCAGAACAACGCGAAGCACCTCAGCCGGAAACACCCCCGAACCCATTTCAAAACCCAGGAAACAACAGCCGGGAAGGAGCGCCTGCTTCCGGCAGAGCGCGCAACGCAGCACCATCATCCCGTCAGACGCCGGACTGGCTTCGTGCCGCCCAGCAAAACCAGACCCCCTACCCTTCCAATCCAACTCCGTCCGATGGCCCAACCCAGTTCAACCGCCCGAATCCCCTGGATTATTCCAACGCGGGATACCCGCCGGAGCTGCTGAACGATCAGCGGTTAGAACAGGAAGCCGCCGGAAACGCACAGGGTGTGGGACATCGCAGCCATGGGGCACAGGCGGCCGTGTCCAACCTCCGCCGGGCTTATACGGAGCCGGACGGCAACCGCCGCATGCCTCCGCGGGAAAACAAACGGCCGTATCATACGGAAGAAACGGGCACGTCGCCTTATTCCGTTACACAGGAACCCCGCAGAACTGCACGGCGCAGAGACGACGATGAGGATCACGAAGAGGACACCGAGGAAGGCGAAGAGCGGAAGGCAGTGAAGATTCCCACACTGGGAATTGCAGTGTTCGTCGCCGCTTTACTGCTGGTGGGGCTGTGGATCGGGCAGGTAACGTTTGGCAACCTGAAAACAGGTGTGCTGGCCGCCCGGGCCGAGACAATCCAAAAGCTGGCGGATACCCACCCGTTTCAATATCGCGAACTGATCGAGCGCGAGGCGACCGCCAATAACCTGAACCCAGCGTTTATCGCCGCGATTATTTTCAATGAAAGCTCCTTTAACCCCAAGGCCGAGAGCGCCGTTGGCGCGCGCGGCCTGATGCAGATGATGCCGGACACAGCGGAGTGGGTACATGGAAAAATCGACGCCAATACCGAATATTCTTTTGACCTGATGTATGATCCCGATGCTAACGTGAAGTATGCCTGCTGGTATCTGGCTTATCTGGGTAATTATTTCCACAACGACCCTGTGCTGGTGGCGGCCGCGTTCCACGCGGGGCAAACCACTGTGAAGAATTGGTTGAGCGACTCCCGCTATAGCATGGACAGCCAAACCATCGAGCTAAAAAACATGGCGGAAGGCCCTACCAAGAACTACGCGACCCGAGTGATGAATTCCTATGCGATTTACAGGCGATTGTATTACGAGGGTGGACTGCCAGCCACTTCAGCCAATGCCGCCTGAGCCTTTGGGGAGGAAACCCATGAAACGAACGCTTTGCCTGTTACTCGTCATGCTGCTTGCCATATCCGCGACCCCTGCCCTGGCTGAAAATGTTCAGGACTCATTGATCGTGGGGATTTATTCCACCCGTACGAACGAAATTCGCCCACTCAACCCGCTGGAACGGGATATTGTGTCTGTGTATGGCATGGTGTACGAAAGCCTGGTTACGGTGGACGATACCGGCCTGCCGCAACCGTTACTGGCGGAGAACTGGACCGAATCAGACAACGGAAAAACCTGGACGTTCACCCTTCGCGAAAACGTGACTTTTTCGGACGGCACCCCGCTGACCGCAAACGATGTGGTTGCGTCGGGAAAATATCTGCTGACGATGGCTAACAGCGAGGATGAGACGGCACGCGGATTTTACCAGAACATACGATATATGATCAAAGACTTCTCCGCGACTGATGACCGAACCGTGGTGGTAAAAACCAGCCGCTCGTATTATGGTATCCTGTATGCGCTCACGTTCCCCGTGGTGCCCATGTCGCAGGTTGACATGCCCAACCCGCTGGGTACCGGACCGTACCGGATTGACACATTCCAGCCGGGAAATTACATCTGGCTGAAGGTAAACGACAAGTGGTGGCAAACCAAACCGCAGGTGCAGGAAATTATGGTGTCTCTGTTTACCAGTAATAAGGATTTGATTACCGCTTACGAATACGGCCGTGTGGATACTGCGTTCACCCGCTCGATTTCCGCGTCTCAGTATAAAAGCGGCAACAGTTCGCTGGCCATCACTTACAGCACCCGACAGCTGGAAACGCTGCTGCTGAATAATACGTCCTACCCATTGGATGATGTGAACGTGCGCAAGGCCATCCGGGCCGCCATTGATACCAAGCTGATTTCTGAAAAGGTTTATATGGGAATGACCGTGGACGCGGACACACCCATTGCTTCCACCAGCTGGCTGTATTATGACCAGACCAACGAATACCAGTACAATCTGGAACTGGCGCAAAAGCTGCTGGCGGATTCGGGGTGGAGCGATATTGACGGCGACGGCGTACTGGACAAGGCGATTGGGGACGATAAGGTGAAGCACCTGTACCTCCATCTGCTGGTTTACGAAGACCCGGAAAACGATGTGCGCTTTGAAACCGCGAATATGATCGCCGATATGCTGGGCGCATTGAAAATCAGCGTGACGGTGGACACCGTAGATTACACCGAGGAGAAAGCCAAGCTGGAGGCGAATTCGTTTGACATGGCGCTGGCGTCTTTTCAGATGGACGTTACGCCGGACGCGGGTTTTATGCTGATGAAGGGGAACAGCGGCAACTATTGCCGCTATGTTTCCAGCGAGATGAGCAGCCTGTTTGAAACCCTGAGAAACAGTGTGACACAAGAGGATTACGCGCGCACCCAGCAATCCATCCAGCAGCAGTTTGCCAACGACGTGCCCTTTATCTGCCTGTTTTACCGCTCCGGCGCGGTCCTGACCCGGAAAATGTATACGACGGTTCGGGACATCCGGGAGTTTGAATTGCTCAGGGGTATCGAAGCCTTCGGGCGATGACGGCGGCGAGAAGATCAGCGGATACGGAGGGACGCAGATGAGAAGATGCCGAACCGGAGCGCTGGCTCTGGCGGTAGGGATATTGCTTTTCGGAACGGCGTTGGCGGAAACGACAGCGACGCCGCAGGCGATGTTCGTTCCGAAGGTGGCGGCAGACGAAACGTTGGTGGATTCAGGCCAGACGCCGGATTTTGTGGAAAACCTGCTGACAGTTGCGGAAGGGGAACTGGGCTATACGGAAGGCCCGAATAATTACAGCAAGTACGGCGTTTGGTCGGGCGACCCGCATGCGGCCTGGTGTGCGGAGTTTGTTTGCTGGTGCGTGGATCAGACGGATCAGCGCTATGGTACGCAGCTGCTTAATGCGATCTACCCTAAATACAGCGGGCAGAATACCGGACGGGATTGGTTCATTGCCCATGGACGCTTTGTGTACCGAAAAGGCAACTGCCCCAACTGGGGGTACCAGTGGCTGCGGGGCAGCGACCATCTGATGAAGAAAAACGAATACGTTCCACATCCCGGTGATCTGGTTTTCTTTACCTACAGCGAGGCGGGGGATACCGAGCATGTCGCCCTTGTGGAATACTGTACGACGGATGCGGACGGAAAAGTAACCCTGCATGTCATCGAGGGTAACAACCCCTCAAGCGTGCAGCATAATGCCTATTCGCTGGACAACAGTCAGGTACTGGGCTTTGGCACCTGTGAGGATGTGGTGGATACCACCCTGCGCTTCGGTTGCAGCGGGGAGAAAGTACTTGTGCTGCAAAAACGGCTGGCAGAGCTTGGCTATCTTGCGGAAAAGGACCAGACAGGCACCTATGGCGGCAACACAAAAGCTGCCGTTGTAGAATACCAGAAAGCGATGAAAGATCAGCCTGTCAGCGGGATCGCTGACCGCCGCACCCAGCAGGCTATTGAAGCGGCCATCCGGGAAAAGGAGTATAACACGCCGGACACCTGGTTGGTGGACGAATAAACACGCGCCGGTCTGGCGCGAGAGAAGCGCCGGACCGTGGCCAACGAACCTGTACGTACCGGCGGCGAGTTGTAAGAAACGAATTTTTCGTGTACAATGGGGGGACGAAATTTCTTGCGGGAGGATGCGCAATGCGCGACCGTTTACGGCGTATATTTGCCCTGGTACTCACGCTGGCCTGTCTGGCAGCGGTTACATTGCAGCCCGCTCCTGCGACAGCCACAGCCGATGGTACCCGGACGAACCGCGCGTTGCTGATCGGGGTTGACGACTTTGTATCCGAACCCAGCACCTATCCCTCTTCCACAAACAATGTATTCGCCATGCAGGCGGTTTTACAGGAAAGCGCCGATCCTTTTGCGTCGATCGTTATTCCCGAAACGCCTGTAACCGATTCGGAAGGCTTGACCGCCCTGATCCGGGACACGTTCGCCGGATCGGACGCCGATGACGCCTGCTACCTGTACATCAGTACCCATGGCATCTACGACCCGGATCACAATGTGGAGCCTGCCCTGTTGTTAAGCGACGGTGTAAAGGAAGGGCAGCTGACACCGCAGGCGTTGCAGGATGCCTCGACGGTATCGCGGGAACAAAGGTACTATTGCTGGATGCCTGCTACAGCGGCGCTTTCATTGGCAAGGGAATGCGCGCCCAGCCTCGGGATTTGTGCTTTCTGAGGAAGGATTTCAAAGTGCTAACCAGTTCTGGCGCTATGGAAGAAAGCTGGTACTGGAATGCTTCCGCGGATGGAGCCGCTGCGGGTGGTGTGCAGGGCGCTTTCTATTTTACCCAGATGCTTACGCAAAGCCTCAGCCCACGCTGCGGCTCGCCGGCGGACGCAAACCGGGATGGGCAGATTACGCTGAAAGAACTGTATACATCGTTGCTGCGCAACCATGCTACCTCCACTCCGCAGGTGTATCCGCAGGAAGATGATTTTGTAGTCTTCACGTACAACCCTGCCGATGAAACCGCGCTGGATCCGTCTGTACGATCACCGATCGGAGATATTACTTTTTCAAAATCCACCTTAAGCCAGTTGGATAACCAGCTGACGCTGGAATTTGTGGCGAACCGTCCTGTGCGCGTCGCTTACCAGATTGTTTACCGGCGGGAAGATAAATGGCGTTTCGACGAAGCCCAGCTCCTGTATGATGATGTGGAACGCTACACCGCTTATGGCGACGAACAGGGCGCCATTACGCCAGGCCGCAAAGTGCGCACCCTGACGCTGAATCTGGAAAACGCCGGGACGAGCGGCTATGTGCTGGTACAGGTGGTTTCGATTGATAATGGAGAACTGACGGTGCATGCCGGGCAGGTGATTGCGGTGCCTCCCTCGGACGGCGACCCGGACCTGTCGATTGAGACGGTGAATGCTTTTTCAGTTGGCGGGCCGCGCGAACTGCCGATTTTCGTTCGTCATGCCTGCCCCTGCGAGCTGAGCGTAACCATCGAGAACGAAGCGGGGCAAACGGTACGGAAACTATGCTACCGGCAAAGCACACGCCCGCTGAAAATCATTCCGAATGGCAGCACATTTTACTGGAACGGCCGCGACAGAAACGGCACGGCAGTGCCTGCCGGGAAGTATCGCATCCATGTGACCTGTTTTCTGGGAAAGCAAACCTTTACGGCTGACAGTAACACGATTACCGTGCGATCGGCCGACGCGTAAATTTTGGGTTGATTGGGTCATCAAGAACGCGGGCGGAGGCGGCAGCCTCACCCGCTAATAGGGAGGTTATCGTTTTCTATGAGCCAGAAGCTGATGGTGGTGATTCCCTGTTATAACGAAGAAGAAGTATTGCCGGAAACCTCACGCCGGTTGACCCTGAAGATGAAAGCACTGATCGAAAAAGGAGCCTGTGACGAGACCAGCCGCGTGCTTTTTGTGGACGACGGAAGCAAAGACAAAACATGGGAACTGATCCGCGCTCTGCACCAGGAAAATCCGCTGTTTGAAGGCCTGAAGCTGAGCCGGAACCGCGGTCATCAGAACGCACTGCTGGCTGGGTTGATGACCGCGCGCAAACACTGTGATTTTTGTATCTCCATGGACGCCGATCTGCAGGACGATATGGATGCCATGGATCGCTTTATTAACGAATACCGGGACGGTTGCGACATCGTCTACGGTGTGCGCAATAAACGGGATACCGACACCTTTTTCAAGCGGCAGACGGCGCTTGCATTCTATCGGATGATGAAAAGTCTGGGCGTGGATATTACCTATAACCATGCGGATTACCGCCTGATGAGCCGCCGGGCGCTGGATGCGCTGGCAGGTTTCCGTGAGGTTAACCTTTTCCTGCGCGGGCTTGCACCGTTGGTGGGCTTCCAGAGCGGTTATGTTTATTACGACCGTAACGAGCGTTTCGCGGGAAAGAGCAAGTATCCGTTCAAGAAGATGCTTGCGTTTGCCATCGACGGTATCACCAGCTTCTCCGTAAAACCCCTTCGGCTGATTACCACGCTGGGGCTGGTGGTATTTGTGATTTCTCTGCTGATGCTGATTTACACGCTGATCTCCTTCATTGTGGGCCATACCGTAACCGGCTGGACCAGCACCATCGCTTCCATCTGGCTGATTGGCGGAATCCAGCTGTTAAGCCTTGGCGTGATCGGCGAATATATCGGGAAAATTTACAACGAAAGCAAACATCGTCCGCGTTTTATCATTGACCGTTACCTGAACGGAGAGGGGTTCGACCCGGAAAAGGACGAGTAGGAACCTGTTAACGGACAATATAAAAACCTCCCGGAGACGGAAGCGCGCGCCGTCATCGGGAGGCTTATTTACGTTGCGATAGGAGTGTGTGTTCACACAACAAAATGGGTGTGGCGAATTCAGACGTGCAGGAAACCTACTCCGAATTTACTCCGCGTGCTCAGGGGTCTGTACAAGTTCGGCATACGGGATGCCTAACTTTTCGGATACGGTATGTTTGATCACTTCTGCGCATGCGTCCCAGCCGATGCGGGAACTGTTCAGGCACAGGTCGTAATGGATGGGGTCGGTCCATTTCTCCCCCGTATAGTACCGATGGTAATCGGCGCGATACTTATCGGTCTGGCGAACAGCGCGGGCCGCCTGTGCTTCCGTCATGGGGGAACGGGCCATAATTTCTTTTACACAATCTTCAAAAGGCGCCTGTACCTGTACGCTGACCACGTTGGGCAGGTCGCGGAGCACAAAATTAGCCGCTTTGCCCACAACGATATACGATTCGGTTTTGGCAAGGCTTCGCAGGATTTTAACCTGATAATTAAAAAGGTTGATGTCGGAAACGAATTTCCGGCTTTCGGGGCGAAGCACGTTGCCGTAATGTTCCCGATCCGGCACCTGCATCAGCAGCCGGCGGTTCAGTTTCTCATCCGCAAGGGCGAAAAGCTCCTCGCTGATGCCGCTCTCGATAGACGCAAGTTCCAGCAGTTCCTTATCCATCAATTTAATATTCAGGTCTCCGGCGATCTTCAGACCGATTTGCTTGCCACCGCTGCCAAAGCCGCGAGCGATCGCGATAACAAAATTCTTCATGCCGCTTCAATCTCCGTTTCTGGCGTAAGCCGTTTCAGTTTGAGCCGCCTGAAAAGAATGGGATTCCTATTTATCTTTTTCTGGAAAGCGGTGTACTTTTCCTGCCTGCCGGATGAAAAACACCTGTGAGCATACTAAGGGGAGAGGCGCGCAGAGACCTCTGCACGGAGTAGATATTCTGTCGAGAATGGAATTTTCTTGGGGGAGAGTGCTTTCGCCCGGAAGTATGCGGAGAAAGGGGTAAAAAATGACAAAAATTACCGTACATGTGAAAAAACACTTGCGTTCGTTGACTGATAACGATATAATAGCATCGATCGTATACGGGTCTGTGGTTGAAAGCCGAAGCCAGATGCGGGCAAAGCGGCCCACGTAAACCGGACAAAGTCCGGCGAGCATGGCGCGTTCTAGTGGTAAGTCCGACCGGGGGTCAAACCCCGAGAGAAGGTGCGTAGGGCGCAATTGCGATGAGCAAGCCTTCCAGCCGGCGAGTGTGGGGTCAAAGACCAGGTCAGCCGA
>DAOPZG010000070.1:0-12825 GCA_035353235.1 Candidatus Limiplasma sp. | reverse complement strand
TTTCATTATATTCTTATCCTTGCAACGGGTGTTATGCGATGGTATCCATACTATATCCGTTTCCGGGCAGTTTTTCAATTTCCGGCCGAAGGCTTTCCATATCAATCAGGTGCATGCCCGCCACGTCCCGCAGCTCCGACGCCACAAAGTGCGGCGAGGCAATCACCTTGAACCGTTTGCCGCGCGCGCGCAGCAGCCGCAGGGCCCGGTCAAAGTCCCCGTCGCCGCTTACCAGCACGGCAATGTCGTAGTTGTCGATGGTATTAAACATATCCAGAACAATTTCAATATCCAGATCCGCTTTTTGCTTCGTTTCCCCCGTCGTGGGGTCATGGATGGTCTTGATCGGTTTGGTCACAAGCGAGTATCCGATATAGGTCAGTGCGTTTAAAAATGCCTGCTGGCCCGATTCCGGCGGGGCGTCCTTGCCGACGTAATAATACGCGTCCACGATTTCCCCGAAGCGTTCGCAGTATTTCAACAGTTTTTTTGTATCCACAAACCATTTCAGATCATTTTTCTGCATATAGAAGAAATTGGCGCCGTCCACAAATACAGCGACTCGATCCATTTTATCTTCCTCCTTTCCGATTTCATCATAACATAAATTTTACCATCCGGAAAGCACTGTTTTCACGTGCGTTCAGGCATGGTTCCCCGCCCGTGTACAGCCGAACCACCGGCCCCCGAAGCGGAACAAAAGCAGCCCCGCGATAATCAGCGCGCCGCCCGCGACCGTGGACATTTCGATGGCTTCCCCGGCAAGCCAAAGGCCGAGCAGCGTGGTTAAAAACGGCGTAACGAACATGTAGTTGCTCACCGACGAGGTATTCGCGGCCAGCGACAGCGCCTTGCTCCACGCGCAGTAGGCGACCGCGCTGGAGAACACACCCAGCACCGCCAGGTACAGGTACTGGATGGGCGGCGCGGCCCGAAGCTCCGTTACGGCGTCGGGCAGAAACACGCACAGCATCAGCGTGCCGAAAAAGATGCTGTACGCCGTGGATTGCAGCGCCGAGTACGTTTTTGTCAGCCGCCGCTGGAGCAGGTTATATACGCTGATCAGCAGGGCGGACAGGATCATGTAAAAAAGCCCCGCGTTGAACGTAAACCCGCCGCGCAGCACCGTAAGCACAGCCACCCCGAGAAAGGATACCCCGATTGCGCCGTACTGAAGCGCGGTCAGTTTTTCCCGGTACACCACCCGCGCCAGCAGCGCCGTAAGGATCGGCGTCGTGGCGATCATCACGCTGCCGGTGGACGCGCTAACGCTTACGCTGCCCAGGTTGAACGTAATCATATACAGCCCGAAGCCCGTCGCGCCGGACAGCAGAAACCACGGCAGGTCGCGCAACGCGGGCGGCTTCATGCGCGTCGCGATTGCCACAACCGCAAGCGCGGCGGACGCCGCCAGATACCGCAGCACGCCCAGCGAATACGGCGTAAAACTGGTCAGCGCAAGACGGGTGAATACAAACGCCATCGACCAAAACAGGATGGTAACCGCCGCGTAGGGATGGTAGCTGTTTTTCCATCGCATGAGAGAGTACCCCCTTACTGTGGGCGCAACCATGCGGAAGGTGTGGAAAAGTTGCGTTGACCGCAGTATAGCACGGCCTTTACGACCCGGCAACAGGGTTTTTTGCCGTCCGGCAGGGGCGGGGCTGTTCGCGGGCGAACAACATTAGGGCAATAACACAAAGCGCGATCCCCCGGACCGCGCGGGAGGAATACGGATGAACGACCGATACGTGGAAGCCGCGCGGCGCGCGGAGGAACTGCTGGCCCGGATGACGCTGGAGGAAAAAGCCGCGCAGATGACACAGGTGCCCGCCAGCGCCCTGACCGACGAGCAGGCTGAAGCCTGGGCCGCGCGCGGCGTGGGCAGTTTTTTACATACGCTGGGGGAACGCGCCGCCAGATTACAGCAGATCGCCCTGCACAGCCGGCTGGGCATTCCGGTGCTTTTCGGCATCGACGCGGTGCGCGGTCACGCGCTTAAAAACGGCGCGACGATCTACCCCTGCCCGCTGGCGCTGGCCTGCTCCTGGGACCGGGAACTGCTGACCGCCGTGGGGCGCGCCACCGCCGGGGAAGTAGCCGCCGACGGCCTGCACTGGACGTTTTCTCCGCTGTTGTGCGTGGCGCGGGACCTGCGCTGGGGCCGGGTGGACGAAACCTTCGGCGAATCCCCGCGCCTGATCGGAGAGCTGGCCTCCGCCATGATCCGCGGGTATCAGGGGGACGACCTGTCCGCGCCGGACAGCATCATGGCCTGTGCGAAACACTACCTTGCCTACGGCGAAAGCACCGGCGGGCGCGACTCGGTGGACGCGCCGATCCCGCTGCGGCTGATCCGCCAGCTTTTTCTGCCGCCCTTCGCGCAGGCGGTGCAGGCCGGCTGCGCCACCTTCATGACCGCCTATTCCTCCATTGACGGCGTGCCGCTGACCATCCACCGCGAACTGCTGACCCACATCCTCAAGGAAGAATTGGGTTTTGACGGGTTTGTGGTAACCGACTGGGACAATGTGCGCGCGCTGGTGACCCGCCAGCACGTGGCGGAATCCCTGCGCGACGCGGCCGTGCTGGCCGCCAATGCCGGGAATGATATGTTTATGTCCACGCCCGAAGCCTGCGACGAGCTGATTGCCGCGGTGCGGGAAGGCTCGCTGTCCGAAACCGTGCTGGACGGCGCGGTGCGCCGGATTCTCACCCTGAAATACCGTCTGGGGCTGTTTGGGGAAAAGAGCCTCCATGCGTATGCGCTGCCCGCGGACGCCATGGAAAAGCACCGCGCGCTCAACCGCCGCGCGCAGGAGGAAGCGCTGGTGCTGCTTCAAAACAACGGCGCGCTGCCGCTGTCCGCCCATCAAATCGCCGTAGTCGGCCCCGCTGCGGACGACGCCGTCGCGATGCTTGGAGACTGGACCTATTTAAGCCATCCCGATCCCCATCCGGACGCCACGCACGCGATCCCGCCCGTCACCCCCTATCGCGGGCTATGCGCACTGGGCGAACGGCATGGCTTCACCGTGTCGTACGCGCGCGGATGCGGCTTCTTTTCCGCCGAAACGCCAGCGACTGTGCAATACGAGGCCACGCCCGCCCTGCAGGCCGAGTTTGCCCGCCTGTCCGGTTCGCTGAACCTTCCTGCCGTACAGGCGGCCTGCGCCGACGCGGAAGTAATCGTCGCCTGTGTGGGTGACTGCCTCGCCCAGAACGGCGAGGGGCGCGACCGCGCGGACCTGAACCTGTCCGGCGACCAGCAGGTGCTGCTTGAAACGCTGAAATCGTTTGGCAAGCCGCTGATCGTGGTGCTGGTGACCGCCAAACCGCTTACGACGCTGTGGATCAAGTTAAACGCCGATGCGGTTGTGCAGGCTTTCAGCGGCGGGCAGACACTGGGCGACGCGCTGGCCCGGCTGCTGACCGGTGAATTGAACCCCTCCGGCAAACTGCCGATCAGCTTCGCCCACACCACGGGCCAACTGCCCGTGTACCACAACAGCCTGCCCGGCTGGCATGACGGCCGCTACATGGACGCGCCCGCCGAGCCGCTGTATCCTTTCGGCTTCGGGCTAAGCTACACCCGTTTCCGGTACGGTGCGCCCCTTTATTCGGAAGTCGAAACCGGTCGAACCCTCAGCGTTACCGTGCAGAACGCGGGCGGATGGGACGGCGTGGAAACCGTGCAGGTATACGCGCACCGACCTTCCGCAGGCCGTATCACGCCCGTTAAGGAACTGGTGGATTTTATCCGCGTGCCGCTTGCGGCGGGCGAAGAAAAGGAACTGGTTTTCTCCATCCCGGACGATCGCCTGTGCGCCGTACGCGACGATGGCAGCCGGGTGCTGGAGCACGGCGAATATACGCTGATGGTCGGCAGTTCCTCCCGGGACGCGGATCTGCAATGGGTGCGTTTCCGGGTATAAACACCAACGGGCAAACAGCCCGATGTCCGGCCGGATAACCGGCCTGCCTGAAAAGACACATCGTTAAGAACTGACAACGCAGGGGCGGAAGCGCGTACCGATGTACGACAGCTCCGCCCTTTGCAGTAAGTTTAAAATCAGACAGGCCCTATTCAGTAGGCTGTGCCCGCGAATTTACACGTGAGCTTTTTCGCGCGCTTCTCCCACCCGTTCTTGCGCAATCCCAAAAAAACAGTACAATAACAGTAACGACAGGTTCGATCAAGGAGGTGCATCCGTGAAAGCAATCGTAAACGGAACCCTGTTCCTGAACGGAGAGTTTGTTGAAAACCGCGTGCTGCTGTTCGACCGGCGTATTCTGGGCACCGCGGCGTGTGCGCCGGAGGGCGCGCAGGTATACGACGCAGGCGGCGGCATGGTGTCCGCCGGGCTGATTGACGTGCATTGCCACGGCTTCGGCGGCCGGGAAGCGGGCGAAGCGACCGCCGAAGAGCTGCTGGAGATGTGCCGAACGCTAACAAGCCACGGAGTCACCGCCTGGCTGCCCACGGTCAGCTGTCTCCCGAAAGCCCGCTACCGGGATTGTTTCGACCAGATTCGTACGGCTCGCCGCCAGACCGAAAAGCAGGGTTTCAGGGGCGCGCGCATTCTGGGCGCGCATGCCGAAGGCCCTTTTCTGAGTCCGCAGAAATGCGGCGCGCAGAACGCCGCCTGCATTCTGCCGCCCGACTGGACAATGATCGAGCCATTTCTGCCAGAGATACGAATGATCACCGTCGCGCCGGAAATGGAGGGTGCGCTGCCGCTGATCCGCCGCCTGACCGACGCGGGCATCACCGTATCCGCCGGGCATACCAACGCCAATTACACGCAGACCGTCGCGGGGATCGACGCGGGCATCACCCACGCCACGCACCTGTTTAACGCCATGCCCAGCCTGATCAGCCGGAACCCCGGCCCCGTCACCGCGCTGCTGAACGACAGCCGCGTGTACTGCGAACTGATCGCGGACGGCTTCCATGTGCACCCGGCGCTGCTGGCGCTGACCGCGCGACTGAAGGGCGACCGGCTGGTGCTGATTACCGATTCCATCCGCTTCGCGGGCCTGCCGGACGGCACCTATACCCTGTCCGGGCAAACCGTGACCGTACACGGGCCGGAATGCCTGCTGCCGGGCGGCACCATCGCGGGCAGCACCCTCACGCTGGATCGCGCGGTGCGAAACGCGCACGATATGGGGGGCATGGCAACAACACAGGCTCTTTTTGCCGCGACTGCCGGTGCGGCCGCCTCCATTGGGGAACGCGCACGCGGGACGCTTGCCGATGGCAACGAAGCCGACATCGCCATTTTTGACCGGCAGATGCAACCGACACGTACCTTTGTGGGTGGAGAAGAAGTGTGGAAAGCACAGTGATCTTAATGCGCACGACTCCAATGCCGGAAAGGGATTGCTTTTTCCGCCTCCATCGGGTATCATGAAGGATGTGTTTACGTTTCCCCATTTCGCACCGGAAAGAATGATGAACGATGGCCGATTATATCCTCAGCTGCTGCTCTACAGCCGACCTGAATGCGGAGCATTTTGAAAAACGCGATATTCACTATATCTGTTTTCATTACAGTCTGGATGGCCGCCAGCTTTCGGACGATCTGGGACAGAGCATGCCCTTTGAGGAGTTTTACCGCCGGATGGCCGCCGGAGCGGACACCAGCACTTCACAGGTGAACGCCGACGAGTTTGAGGCCTATTTCACCCGTTTTCTACAGGAAGGGAAGGACATTTTGCATGTCACCCTGTCTTCCGGCATTTCCGGCGTCATCAACTCCGCGGTGATCGCCAAAGAAAACCTGGAAGCGAAGTTTCCGGATCGAAAAATCTACATTGTCGATTCGCTGGGCGCGTCCAGCGGCTATGGCCTGCTGATGGACAAGCTTGCCGACCTGCGGGACGGCGGCATGGGCATCGACGACCTGCGCGCATGGGCCGAGACCCACAAGCTGGAGCTGCACCACTGGTTTTTCTCCACCGACCTCACGTTTTATATCAAAGGCGGTCGCATTTCCAAAACAGCGGGGATGTTCGGCAAGCTGCTCAATATCTGCCCGCTGCTCAACATGGACGCGCAGGGGCGGCTGGTGCCGCGCTCCAAGGTTCGTACCAAGCATAAGGTCATCCGGGAGATTGTGGACCGGATGATCGAGAACGCCGTAGACGGGGTAGACTATTCCGGAAAATGCTACATCTCCCAATCCGCCTGCATGGACGACGCCAAAGCCGTCGCGACGCTTGTGGAAGCGAATTTTCCCCGGCTGAACGGCAAGGTGGAGATCAACTACGTGGGCACCACCATCGGCAGCCACACCGGCCCCGGCACAGTCGCCCTGTTCTTCTGGGGCGGAAAACGGGAGTAAGAAACTGTTTGTACTGGAATCGCGTTTTCGTCCTCTTTATGGTATACTGTACTGGTGAGGTGATATTATGCAAAAAGCGACAAAGGCTGATCTTAGAATCGTTCAAAATGTTGCTGCCAGTATGAAAGCCGAACACTTCCCATTCACAAAGAGAACCCTATCGGAATGCCGCGCCGTTGCCACCGGCAAACAAACCGCGGAAGAACTGATACGGAAACATATCAAGCCTTATCTGGCTTGTGATTGATTTGAGCGACTATTTTACACAACAGGATGACATTCTGAAAAACAAGCTAGGAATCACGTCGCCTGAAAAAATGAAGAAGCTCGAAGCAGAGGTAGTGCCGCTTCGTATGGCAGAGATACTGGCCAATCCGCCAAGAGGAAAAATGGACTTTGCTTATCTAAAGCAAATCCATTTTTCTCTTTTTCATGATTTATACTATATCGCCGGGCAGGTACGCACAGTCGATATTGCCAAAGGCGATAGCGTCTTCTGTTATTCACAAAATATCGAAAGCCAGCAGGTTCAGATATTCAGTCATTTCAATTCCAATCCGCAACCCGGTGATCTTACTGCTGAAGCTCTGTCCAGGCAGCTCTCCTGGTTATCCTCCGAGCTAAACGCATTGCATCCTTTTCGGGAAGGCAATGGACGTGCCATCCGCACATTTCTAATCCTTTTTTCACTGAGATGCGGTTTTCACATTGATTATAGCCAGATAGCACAAGCCTCTTTGCTGGAGGCCGATATTCGAGCATTCCAAGGCGATCTTTCCAGTTTGAATCATTTGTATTACGACCATCTCACTCCGATTGACTAACCAAATAAAGCTGTCACCCCGGCACAGTCGCCCTGTTCTTCTGGGGCGGAAAACGGGAGTAAGCGGCTCCCGGTTCCATACCACCTTATAATGGCTATGATATGAAAGCCCCGCCGCGAGATTAATCGCGGCGGGGTTTTTTGACAACTCGGATTTGGGATACAAACCGTTTACTTGCACAGCGAAGGCCACTTGGTTTTGGCGAAGTTGTAGGCCTTCACGATGTTGGCCTGATGCTGCGCGTCCACCGTGCCGCTGGTGTGGGTTTCGCTGCCCTTGAAGTGGATACACATCATGCCGTAGTAATTGTTTCCGTCCGCATACTGGTCGCAGGAGCTTTTACCGCCCATGTAGCCATGCGGGAATCCGTAGATGCTTACGCAGTATACATGCCCGTTGTAGTTCAGCAGCGCCGCGCGGCGATCCCACTTGCTGCCGATGCTGGTAGCGCCGGTAAGCTTGCCGTTGAAATCCGGCCAGGCATAGGTAATGCTGCCGGAGCTGTCCGACGAAGAAGTGGAAACAATTTTCTTGAGCTGGTCGCTGGTCGGGTGGCTGGAATTATAGGTGAATTTTGCAATATCGCACATCGTTTTAGTATCGGCGGAGGTAAGGGGCACGCAGTCCGCGTGGTATCCGCCCGCCCAGCGCTTCACCTTAAACACCATCTGCGTTTCCACATCCATCACCGTAGCGGTCGCGCCCTTAGGGAAGATGTCCGCGCCCTGATTGCCGAAATTCCAGTCGGTCATCGTAACGCTGGTGATGGTGCCGAAATCGGACGTGTCGCTGCCGGAAGTGCCGCTGATCGCCGCGACAGCCTTCGCGTAGAGAACGTTGCTGGTTTCCTTGCCGATGGAACCGTCCACCGTAAGGTTGTATTTCCGCTGGAAGTTGCGCACCGCGCTGGTGGTTCCGCTGCCAAAATTGCCGTCCAGCGTGCCGGTGTAGTATCCCAGAACCGTCAGGGCGTACTGCGCGCTGTGCACATAGATATCGCCCACCAGATTCATATCCGCCTTCAGCGTTTTTACATAACCCGCGGGCCAGAGCGTGCCGGTGATGTACGTGGTCAGCGCCGCGGAGGTGAGGATGGAATCCTTCACGTCATTGTATACGGCGTTGTATTTTGTGTTGTTGTAGTACAGGCTGCAGTACACCACGTTGTTCTTGGTGTACGTATCGGTGCTGACCAGCTGCAGCACGGTTCCGGCGGCAACGCTGACCGCGCCGGTGGAGCTTTGCTCCTCGCTGGTAAAGATCGTTACGTTGTTGGCCAGCTTCACATAGGTTTTGGTAGCGGAAGGCGTAACGCCGTTGTAGCTTACCGTGGCACAGTCCCCGCGCACATAGCCGGTCTGCCCTCCGGAAGTTTTGATATAATACCAGGTATATCCGCCCGCTGTGGTCGGCGTGGCCAGCAGCGACCCGGTGCTGCCCTTGGCCAGCACATAGCCGGTTTTGCTGCCGTTGGCGCTGCTGCGCAGGCGGGTATTCTTTTTAGTAATCGTCACCGTACCCAGGCTGGTAGTCGTAGAACCGGACGACGATCCGCTTGCGCTGGTGTAGGTGCCCATCAGCCAGCCGTTGATATTGTTGTAGGTGACATAGTACCACGTAACCCCGCTCACGGTAGAGGTGTTGTAATATGACAAGCTTGTGGATGCGGGAACCAGCGCAAGCTTTGTTGCCTTGGTGGAGGCGGATTTGCGCAGATTCACCTTCACGGTGGTTGTCAGCGTGCCCAACTGTGTGGTAGACGAGCTGGAACCGGACGAACTGCCCACGGTTACGTAGGTGCCCATCAGCCAACCGTTCAGGTTGTTGTATGCAACGTAATACCACGTAACGCCGCTAACGACCGAAGTATTCGTGTATGCCAGCGTGGTTTTGGCAGGCAAAACCGCCAGCCGCTGCGATTTGGCGGAAGCAGACTGGCGCAGATTCAGGCTGAGCGTCGTGGTCAGCGTGCCGGTGGTGCCCGACGTCGTCGTGGTCGTCGTTGTCGTCGTGGACGTTGTGCTGCCGGTTACGCCATATTTTTGAGAGGCGAGGGGATAAAGCACCTTCAGCGTCAGCGGGCCGGCGCTGCCGTCGGCGGTCAGCGAATAGGCCTTCTGAAAGGCTTTCACGGCGGCCACGGTCTTTTCGCCATATTCGCCGTCCAGCGCGGCGGAATAATAACCGAGCGTCTGCAGCGCATATTGCAGCGCGTATACTTCCACATTGCCCAGCAGCTTCAGTTCCTGCTTCAGGTTGGGGTAGGTGCTCACCTGCCACAGCGTACCCGTAACATAGGCAGTAACGTCCGCGTCGCTCATGATGCTTGCGCTTACGTCGCTCCACAGTACGTTATACCGTGAGTTGTTATAATACAGGCATCCGTACTCCGTTGCCGTCCCGTTGCTGGTGACGGTGTAGGTACTGGTGGATACCAGCATGAGAACGGTTCCGTTCGCCACCGTAATCGCGCCTGCGGTGGGGGTGGAATCGGTGGTGAATATATTAACGGCTTTGCCGAGCTTAACAAAGCTCTTGGAGGCGGAATCCGTTACCGACGCGGGCGTGCTGCCCACGGAATCGGCAAACGCCGCCGGGACCAGCGAAAACGCCAAAAAGCAGACCAGCAGGAGCGAAATGCCTCTGCGCAGGGTACCCCCTACGCTCCGATGATTCCATACCATAGGTACATCTCTCCATTCCGCGCATTCTCGCTACTGATCCATTGAACGATTCTGATCCTCATGAGCACTCCTATGTTATTACAAATTTATTACGTTGTCAAGATTTTTTGTTCAATTATATTGCATTTTGGTCACAGGCAACCCGGAACAGGCATGGGACAGGTGGCTGCAACCGGATAGCCCGCGGTTATTGCGCGGCAAGGGCCGAAACAGCCACTAAAAGCGCCTGTACATTGACTTCCGGCGTGGTCGCCCCGGCACAGAAGCGCACGGCGGTATGCCCTGCGTCCACTGCCTGCCAATGCGCGAAGCTGAAATTTTCGGCAAGTTTTTCCATTGCCGCATTGGGCAGAACGGGAAAAATCTGGTTGGTCAACGTGTCGCAAAGCATCGGGAACCCGCGCGACAGAAACGCGGCTTTGATCCGCTGCGCCTGCCCGTTCGCCCGCGCGCCCAGCGCCTGATACCGTCCGTTCTCCATCAGCGCCAGAAATTGCACGCCCAGCAGCCTTCCCTTGGCCAGCATCGCTCCGCGCTGCTTGATATGGTAGCGGAAAAGCGGCCAGTCAGCAGGCTTTGGCAACACCAGCGCCTCGCCGAACAGCGCGCCGCACTTGGTGCCGCCCAGGGTGAACGCGTCGCAGTGCGAAGCCAGAAACGGTAAATCCACCGTCGGGTCGGCCGCCAGTCCGTAGCTCATACGGGCGCCGTCAATAAACAGCTTCAGCCCATACGACTGTGCAGCCGTAAAAATATCTTCCAGTTCCTGCCGGGTATACAGCGTGCCAAGCTCGGTCGGATAGCTGATGTACACCATGGCTGGGCGCACCATGTGCTCGTGCGTCGCGTCGCCCAAATGCTTCTCGCAGGCTTCGCGCACCTGCGCCGCGGAAATTTTCCCCTCGGCGGAGGGCAGCGCGAGCGCCTTGTGGCCGGTCGCTTCTACCGCGCCGGTCTCGTGCACGTTAATATGTCCGGTGTCGGCGCACAGCACGCCTTCGAAAGGCCGCAACGCCGCCGCGATCACCGTCAGGTTCACCTGCGTACCGCCGGTAAAAAAATGCACACCCGCACCGGGGCAGGCGCAAAGGCCCGCGATCAGCGTTCTCGCCCGGTCGGAAAAATCATCCTCACCATAACCGGGGGTCTGCTCCGCGTTGGTGCGGCAAAGCGCTTCCAACACTTCCGGGGCCGCTCCCTCCAGATAATCGCATTCAAAACGGTACATACACCCTTCGCTCCCTTCGATTGATTCCGGATATGGGAAGCGCGCGCCGGTTGCCCAGTGCGCGCGCAGACCGTTGACCAGCCCTTTCAGGCAGTTCATCGCAGCTTGCTCAAAAAGGTTCAGCTGCCAGAAAGCAAGGTTGGCAAGGGGTTGAGTTTACCGTTCGTAAGGGATGCCCCTTGCCGTCCCGTAGCTGACAACGCAGATGGGCCTTTGTAGGCAAGCTGAGCGCGCCGGTTGCCCGACGCGCGCACTGCCGAATCCCTCAGCGGCGGCGGAACGTTTCGCAGCGCTTGGGGCCGGTCGAAATCATATTGATGGGCACTTCCACCTGTTTCTCCAGGAAATCGACATATTTACGGCAATTTTCCGGCAGGGCGGCAAAATCGGTCACACCGCGCACACTGGTGTTCCAGCCGGGCAGCACGGTGTATACGGGTTTGGCGCGCAGCAGGGTGGGCGTGCTGGGGAAGTCCGTGATCTGCTTTCCGTCCACTTCATAGGCGGTGCAAACGGGAATCTCCGGCAGGTAACCCAGCACATCCAGGTTGGTCAGCACGCATTCAGTCGCGCCCTGTACCATGCAGCCATAGCGCGTGGCCACCGCGTCGAACCAGCCGACGCGGCGGGGCCGCCCGGTGGTGGCGCCGTATTCGCCCGCGTCGCCGCCGCGATCGCGAAGCTCCGTCGCCTCGTCGCCGAAAAGTTCGGTCGTGAAGGGGCCAGCGCCCACACAGCTGGAGTAGGCCTTGGTAACGCAGTACACTTCCTTAATTTCACCCGCGGGCACACCCGCGCCCACCGTGCCGAAGCCGGCCAGCGGCGAGGAGGACGTGGTGAACGGGTAGATGCCATGGTCCGGGTCGCGCAGGCTGCCCAGCTGACCTTCCAGCAGGATGATCTTCTTCTCTTTCAGCGCCTTGTGCAGGTAAACAGTCGTATCAATCACCATGGGGCGAATGCGTTCCGCCTGTTCGGCCAGCAGCGCCAGCAGCGCCTCCACGTCGATAGGGGGCTTGCCATACAACGCCTCCAGCTGGGCGTTTTTCTGGGTCGCCACGCTGGTAAGGCGGGCGCGCAGATAGTCCTGATCGTACAGCTGGCACACCTGAATGCCGATTTTCAAATACTTGTCGCCGTAGAACGGGGCGATGCCGCTTTTGGTGGAGCCGAAGCTGGCCTTGCCCAGCCGCTCCTCCTCGTACCGGTCAAAGTCGATATGGTAGGGCATCATCACCTGCGCGCGGTCGCTGATGTACAGCGTGGGCTTGGGAATGCCACGGCTGACGATGTCGTCGTACTCCCGCAGAAGTTTGTTAATATCCAGTGCTACGCCCGGGCCGATGATATTGGCGATACGGGAATGGAAAACGCCCGACGGCAGCAGGTGCAGGGCGAATTTGCCATAATCGTTGATGATCGTGTGCCCCGCGTTCGCGCCCCCCTGAAAACGGACGACCACATCGCTGTCCTCTGCCAGAACATCGGTGATCTTTCCTTTGCCTTCGTCGCCCCAGTTGGCGCCTACGATCGCTCTCACCATGGCGCAGATCCCCTTTCCTTCGGTCAAGTCGGTAAAAACACCAACATTTATTATCTTATACCGCGGATGGAATGTCAAGCCTTTGGATACAGCCGCTCGAAACCGCACCGGAAAACAACCCGATTGAAGTTGCCGTATCCCGCGGTAAGTTGTAAAATGAATTGCCGCCCCCGGGAAAAAGGAAGACCCAAACCCG
>DAOPZG010000069.1:0-13086 GCA_035353235.1 Candidatus Limiplasma sp. | reverse complement strand
GAAGTTCGTCGCGTTGGTAACGGTGATACCGATACGGGGTTTGGAATCCTTGGCATCGCTGCTCCCATTCACCGCGGACTGGTCGCCGTTGGCACTGCTGGCATTGCTGTCACTCGCGCTGCCGTTGGTCTTGCCGGTCATCACATCGTTGATCAGGGGCTTTGCAACGTTAATCGGGATTGCCATACCGATGCCTTCCACCGTGGTGGAGGAGTAGTACGATCCGGTGTACTTCATGCTGGGGATGCCTACCAGTTCACCCGCTACGTTGAACATACCGCCGCCGCTGTTACCCGCGTTGATGGCTGCGTCGGTCTGGATCATGTAATTCACCACATCTTCACGCAGACCAAACTGATCGTAGTTCTCGCTGGTCACTTCGCGGTTCAGCGCGGAGATAACGCCAACGGTCGTGGTGCCGGTAAAGGAGAGCGGGTTGCCGATGCAGATCGCCCAGTCGCCTACATTCAGTTTATCGCTATCGCCAACCGTGACGGGAGCGATATCCAGTTTGTCTACCTTCAGCACCGCAAGGTCGAGAGAGTCGTCATACCCGGCCACAGTCGCGGCATACGTTTTATCTCCGGAGGTCACTTCCAGAGAAGTCGCGCCCTCCACAACGTGGTAGTTGGTCAGCACATAACCATCCGCAACCACGACGCCGCTGCCACTGCTTTGCAGTACAGAACGATCGGTATTGCCGCTGTTATCGCTGCTGCCATTGTTGCTGCCGCTATTGTCCCCACTGCCATTATCGCTTCCGTTTCCGCCGAATCCATCGCCGAAACCGAAGTTATAGCCATAATAGCTGTTGCGGGACATCGTCGTATAGTTGTTTACGCCTACGACGCTATCCTTTACCTTCGCTACCGCATCGGTAAAGGGACTGCTGACAACCGTCGCATTTTCGGAAACCTTTGCGGTTTCGGCAGACGCTTCGTGACTGGTATTGAGGAACGCGAAAGCGCCAACCGTCACCAACATTAGAGCCAGAGCAATCGCCAAAGACCCATAGAGTGTTTTCTTCGTAGTAGTATTCTTCATGTTTGGTCCCTCCTTACTACGCTAGCATCATATCACCCATTTTTGACCACATCATGAACGACTCATGAAGAATGTTTTGAAGAATTGCAAATCCGGCATTCGATTGCGTTCATAAACAGGGTGGGGGCTCCGGCGTTCTCTGGCTCGCAGCCTCCTGCGTGTTCTCATGCTCAATTGCGTAAATCGCCATGGCGCATTCCAGTCGCTTACGCTCAATTTTGCATTCCAGGTCGAACGGTTTGGAGATGTCCCCGTTAAAGGCATGCGCATTGGCCGCGCATCCACCGCTGCAATAGAATCTGGCCCAGCAGTCACGGCATTTCTCTTTGTTCAGCACATGGTTATTATGGAAGTGTCTCTGGATGTCGGTATTAAAGCTGCCATCCAGCACCGAACCCATTTTCATCCCTTCCCGGCCGACAAACTGATGGCATGGGTAAATATCGCCTTCCGGGGTCACCGCAACGTATTCGTTGCCAGCGCCGCAACCGGTCAACCGGCGCTTCAGGCAGGGGCCGCCCGTAAGGTCGACCATAAAGTGAAAAAAGTTAAACCAACGTCCGTCCGAACGCCGTTCAAGATATTCCTTCCCCAGTTGTTCGTATTCCGTAAAAATACGGGGCAGATCCTCCTCACGAATTGCGTAAGGCTTATCTGCGGAGGTTACAACCGGCTCGATGGACAGCTGTTCGAACCCCTGATCCGCCAGATGCAGCACGTCCTTCGCGAAATCCAGATTATAGCGGGTATAGGTTCCGCGAATATAGTACTGTTGCTGCCGGCGCAGATGCACAAACTTCTTCGCCTTGTCAATTGTGAGGTCGTAACTGCCTTTCCCGTTTGGTGTCGGGCGCATCCGGTCATGTACTTCGCGTCTTCCATCAATGGAAATCACGACGTTCTCCATTTCCTCATTCAGGAATGCCATGATTTCGTCGGTCAAGCCAACCCCATTGGTGGTGATTGTGAACTTAAAATGCTTGCCGGATTTCTTTTCCTGTTCGCGCCCGTACGCAACCAGTTGCCGAACCACATCGAAGTTCATCAACGGTTCGCCGCCAAAAAAGTCCACTTCCAGGTTATGACGGTTTCCGCTTCTGGCAATCAGCCAGTCCAGAGCCTTCTTTCCTGTTTCGAAAGGCAACAGCATGCGATTGCGAAGGTGATACTCCCCTTTGTCCGCAAAACAGTACTGACAACGCAGGTTGCAATCGTGTGCCGCGTGAAGGCACATCGACTTAATCACACCCGCTTCCGGCAGTTCAATCCCACTGTAATCATCCGGAGTATCCAGCAAACCTTCCCGGATCATTTCGCGAATTTCTTCTACCGTCTCTTCCGCTTCTTCATGCGGATATTTTTCGCTCAGAGCTGAGATCATTTCATTGTCCAGCGCCTGAGGGTGCTCTTCACGGTATAACAACGCGTCGTACGCCAGTTCGTCCAATGCGTGCACCGCACCGCTGCCCACATCCAATACCATCGGTTTCCCCAGCGCGCGGAATAAATGGATCATTGGGTATCCTCCTCTTCGTCTTCCGTAAAGCACAGATGAGCCTTTCACAACGTTGTCTGTGAAAAGTATCACTGACTTTATAAACAGTGCGTAGTATTTCCGGCAATAAAAAGTCCCTCTTGCGGCGCCTGTGCGCCATAAACTGGCGTGTTCGGCGTGCAACAGGGATCTTTCCCGTATGGAACGGGCGAAATGCTTTACTTGCTGGCCGTGTGGTTGGTTTTGCCGTCGCGACCCGCTAAAATCTGCTGTTCACGGCTGGCACAGCTCTGGTTGCCCACAGTGCAGCTGGTTTTACAGGCGCTCTGGCAGGAGCTCTGGCATTCGCCGCAACCACCATAAGTCAGCGACTGGCGCAGGCAGGGCTCGGATACGGTTTTGATATGTTTCATAGGTCAATCCCTCCAATACTTGCTTTGTCTTTTGGATTATACACTATTCAAAGCTGCTTTTCAATGGAAAAGGGAACTTTGGTAATTGATGTGGTTGAAATAGTTCCAATCGCAAAACAACCCCCGCGGAACATCCGCAAGGGTTGCTTATAAAATATCGCTTTAGTTTAAAACTTCCGCGTCATTCTCAACAGGCACATCTTCCACCTGGCGGATTGCCCAGCGCGCTAAAATCAGCTTCACGTTGTCTTTGCCTACGTTCAGCTCAATCGTGTCGTCCTTGATCGCGGTGATTGTGCCGAAAATGCCGCCAATCGTGCTGATCCGATCGCCCACTTTAAGCGCAGAAAGCATGTCTTTCACTTTTTTATCTTTTTTGCGTTGCGGACGGATCAGCAGGAAATAGAACACGGCAAACATCAAGACCATGGGGACGATCAGGGTGAGAATGTCCCCACCCGCGACGGCGGTGGTTGCTGTCGTAGCATCCGTAGCGGTAGTACCTGCCGTACCAGCGGCGGCGCTGTCGGTCAGGCCGAGCAGAATTTGCGCTAAATTAAACATCAGATTAAACCCCTTTCAAATCATCAGCTGTATCGGATTATCATTATATCAAAGCGCGCATCAATTGGCAAGCGCTACTTGTGAACAGTTTGAAAACCCTTCCCATTTCGTGCAGGATTCGAATCATTTCGCTTGCGCATACTTTTTACGGTATAATAGGGAGCAGTAGAAAAAGATGAGGCGATTCAATTGGAAACACTGCCATTTTTTCTGGATGTCGGCACAGGAAACGCATTGCTTTTACTGCACGGCAACGGAGAAGATCATACCTATTTTTCAAAGCAGATAGCTGTTTTCTCCGAACGGTATCGCGTGGTCGCCGTGGATACGCGTGGACATGGGCAGACGCCAAGAGGCGGAGCGCCCTTTACCCTGTCGCAATTCGCCGAGGACTTAAAAGCGCTTCTGGATGCGCTTTCAATCCAACGCGCAGACTTGCTGGGTTTTTCAGATGGCGGAAATATCGCGCTTCTGTTTGCTCTGCGGTACCCGGACTGTGTGCGCCGTTTGATCCTTGCAGGTGCGAATTTGACACCAACCGGGATGAAAACAAGCCTATGGTTTGTGGTCTGGCGAGACTATCTGCATGCGGGCATCGCTTCGTTCTTTAACCCGAAGTGGCGCCACCAGCGTGAATTATCCGCACTGATGGCGTTGCAGCCGCATATTCCGGTCCGAGAACTGCGAAAGTTGCAGACACCGACACTGGTGTTGGCCGGTACACAGGATGTGATCCGCGAACGCCATACGCGGCGTATCGCTTCCGCACTCCCCCATGCCACGTTATTGTTTTTGACTGGCGGGCACAATCTGGCGCAGGAAAGCCCTGTGCTTTTTAACCGAACCGTACTCGCCTTTTTATCTCAGGGAGACATCGCTGAATCCCCGCAGATATGAAACAACCGCCGCTTGTTGGCGACGGTTCTCACCCAAGCGGCGGTCATTGGCTGGGGTAGCAGGATTTGAACCTACGAATGCGGGAGTCAAAGTCCCGTGCCTTACCGCTTGGCTATACCCCAAGGCGGAAAATGGGGTGAGTAGTGGGGCTCGAACCCACGACATCCAGAGCCACAATCTGGCGCTCTACCACTGAACTATACCCACCATGTCTTTGGTGCGCCTGAAGGGATTCGAACCCCTGACCCACGGCTTAGAAGGCCGTTGCTCTATCCAGCTGAGCTACAGGCGCAGGTTCTGCATCAGCCCTTGGGCGCATCCGCGGTCAATCCGCTGACGATTAAGAATATTATCATAATGTCTGTGAGCTGTCAACCCCCGGCGTATCGCGTTTTCACTTCTTATTTTCGCTTTTCATGATTCGATAAATTTAACCCGGCTGTTTCAGTTTCGGCTTCCGTGTTTTTCCATCCGAGGCTTCTGTTTATCGGTCTGACATCGCACCAGTTTCCCAGGTAAGAACTCGAAGAAACCTATTTTTCGCCCCCATTTTTCAGTTAGCTATGTTATAATTGGATCGTAATTATTCATCCATTTCCATTTTACAGTAAGGTGGAATGCTTTTGAAACGAATTCTCCTCAAAAAACATCCGGGGATCAAGGCTGCCGGTTTTCTGAAATATATCGGGCCTGGTCTTCTGGTTACGGTGGGGTTCATCGATCCGGGCAACTGGGCATCCAACATTGCCGCTGGTTCTCAATACGGTTATCAGTTGCTGTGGATGGTCACGTTATCCACACTGATGCTTATCATGCTGCAACACAACGCAGCTCATCTGGGGATTGTAACCGGCAAATGCCTTTCAGAAGCGACAACGGAGTATATCCGCCCATGGCTAAAAAATATCATTCTATTTACCGCTGTAGGAGCGTCTGTATCCACAGCGCTTGCAGAGATTCTGGGCGCAGCCATTGCGCTGAATATGCTGTTTCATCTCCCGATAAAAATCGGATCCATCCTCATACTGGGTGTGGTGCTGGCGTTACAATTTTCAAACTCTTATCGAAAGATCGAGAAAATTATTATCGGGTTCGTTTCACTCATTGGGCTTTCCTTCCTGTTTGAAATTACGCTGGTGCAAACGGATTGGGCGGCAGCGACGTCCGGCTGGGTTACGCCGGCGTTCCCGGGCGGCTCCATGGTGGTCATTATGAGCGTACTTGGCGCCGTCGTAATGCCACATAATCTTTTTCTGCATTCCGAAATTATTCAGAGCCGCCAGTGGAACCTGCAGGATGAAACAGTGATTCGCAAACAACTGAAATATGAGTTTGGGGATACTCTCCTCTCGATGCTGATTGGCTGGGCCATCAACAGCGCCATGATCCTGATCGCAGCCGCTACGTTTTTTACCAATCACACGGTGGTAAACGATCTTGCTCAGGCGGAAGCCATGTTACGGCCCATGCTCGGCAACGCGGCAGGCGTCGTGTTCGCGCTTGCGTTGCTCTTTGCGGGTCTTTCTTCCAGCATCACAGCCGGGATGGCCGGGGGCAGCATTTTCGCGGGTATTTTCGGTGAACCTTACAACGTATCGGATCCGCACTCAAAAGCTGGTGTGCTGATCACCATGGTACCCGCCACATTGATCATTTTCTTGATTTCATCTCCCTTCGACGGGCTGGTTTATTCCCAGATGCTGCTCAGCATCCAATTGCCAATCACGATTTTTACCCTGATTTATCTCACCTCATCGAAAAAAGTCATGGGTAAGTATGCGAATTCTCCCTTGGATAAGGTGTTGCTCTGGGTGATTGGTTTAGCCGTAACCTTTCTAAATATCGCGCTTCTGGTATCCTCCCTGTGATATAATGGAAGCAGCCTGAAAAGGCTGCATATCTGACGGCTGGCGTTTTCTGTGGACGATGCCCGTATAGGCAGAGAGGAAGTACCCATGAACCAGAAACAGTTGCAAAGAATGCGGGATGGGAAAGGTTTCATTGCCGCGATGGATCAAAGCGGCGGGAGCACACCAAAAGCTCTTTCCTATTATGGAATCCCGGACAGCGCATATTCAAGTGAAAAGGAAATGTTTGACCTTGTTCACCAGATGCGCACGCGTGTAATCACAAGCCCGGCTTTTACCGCCGAACATATTCTGGGTGCTATTCTGTTCGAGCAGACGATGACCAGAACCATTGACGGTTTGCCCTCTGCGGATTACCTGTGGGAACGCAAGGGGATCGTGCCTTTTCTGAAAATCGACCAGGGGCTTGCTCCCATAACGGACGGAGTGCAATTGATGAAGCCCATGGAAGGATTGGATGCGCTGCTTAAGAATGCCGTTTCCCATCGGGTTTTCGGCACGAAGATGCGCTCCGTGATTCGTCAGGCCAACAAGGCCGGGATTCACCGCGTCGTAGCCCAGCAGTTTGAGTTCGCCGCCCGAATCGCGCAGATGGGCATGGTGCCGATTATCGAACCCGAAGTGGACATTACAAGCGCCGATCAGGCGCAATCGGAAGCGATTCTGAGGGACGAACTTTATACGCAGCTGGCTCGTCTTGCGCCGGATCGCCTCTGTATGCTAAAACTATCAATCCCCGCGCAGGATAATTTCTACCGCGACATAATGGCTGATCCTCACGTTGTACGTGTTGTTGCCCTTTCCGGCGGATACAGCCGGAGTGAAGCAAATCTTCGTCTGGCGCGCAATCACGGTTTAATCGCCAGTTTCTCCCGCGCCCTTCTGGAAGGCTTAAGCGCACAGCAAAGCGATGCGGAATTCAACGCGACGCTTGCCGAGACCATCCGCGAGATTTATACGGCTTCCGTGACCTGATTCAGCTAACAAACCGCCCCGTATACGGAGTACTGTATACGGGGCGGTTTTCTACTTCTAAGTAAGCGTTGTTTCAATCACTTCGCGGCTGTTAAAGCGGGGCGCTGCAGATATGGCTGAGTAAAGCCGAAGGAATTATGGCGCAATTTCAAAGCTCTTCGAACCCGAAGATACAGTGCTCCACGTAGACAGGCGTGAAAGGGTTATATTCAGCGCTTATCCAGCGCAGGGTTATCATGCATTCAATCGCATGCTTTTACAATGTCAGGATTGTGTACTGTACAATCAGTGATGTAACCGCCAGCGCAAACCAGCAGATCAACCCCATCAGTATCGGTTTCCCACCATTTCTGATCAGCGTAACGATGTTTGTATTAATTCCGATCGCGGCCATCGCCATTACAATCATGAACTTACCCACCTCCGCCAGTTCCCGGGGCAGTACAACCGGCATGGGAATAAAGGTGTTGATCACGGAGGCGAACAGAAAGCCAATCACAAACCACGGGAAAATTTTACGGATGGAATAACTCCCTTTCCGGCTTTCCATTCCCCTGTTGCGGCGCTGCTGAACCAGCGCGAGGGCTAACGTTACCGGAATGATCATTAGCGTTCGGGTCAGTTTCACAATCACTGCCAGGTCTCCTGCCGCTGTACTAAACGTGTATCCTGCCGCGACGACGGACGAAGTATCGTTGATAGCCGTCCCTGCCCAGATACCAAAATGCTGATCGCTCATTCCAAACAGATGTCCCAACGCCGGAAAAAGAAAAGCGGCAAACACGTTAAACAGAAAGATGGTAGAAATCGACCGGGCAACCTCCTCATCATCCGCGCCGATGACCGGGGCAGTCGCAGCGATTGCAGATCCTCCGCAGATCGCGGTGCCTACCCCAATCAGGATTTTTGTGTTTCTGTCAATCCCCAGCGTTTTCCCAACCACAAAGGCGGTTATAAAGGTTGCCGATAAGGTGAACGCCATCAGAACCAGTGTTTTCGATCCGGCGTCCACAACACTGGTCAGGTTCATACTGAAACCCAATAAGATAATGGAATACTGCAGCAGAGTGCGCGAAGTGTAGCGTATCCCTTCATTCAAGGCTTCCGGCCTTTTCCAGAAAGCAAGGATCATACCGAATAAAATGCCGAGAACCGGGCTGCCAATAATGGGCAGCGCCTTTCCAAGGAACCATGCGGGTAATGCAATCAGCCCCGCCAGCAGAATACCGGGTATCCTTTGTGTCCAACTCTTCAAGTGCTTCATCTCCCGGGGAGCATTATAAGGCTTGACGTTTGATAAGTATAATATTATTATCTTATTATTGTTATTCATTTTACTTATTCTTTTCAGGGAGGCAGTTATGACCCTTCGGCATTTCCAGATATTCGTAACGGTTTGCGATTTGATGAACATGACCGCAGCCGCGGAAACGCTTTACATGTCTCAGCCTGCGGTAAGCCAGGCGATCGCGGAAATGGAAAAGCATTATAACGCGCGTCTCTTCGACCGTTTATCCCGTAAGCTCTACCTGACTGAAGCCGGTGAAAAACTGTTAAGCTATGCACGGCACATCATCCGGATGAACAGTGAAATTGAACGGAGCATGCAGAGTCTCCAGACCGCGGGAACCCTGCGGATCGGTGCCAGTGTTACGGTGGGCGCTCACCTGCTGCCCGAGTTGGTTTCAGCGTACGGGCAGGTTTATCCAGCCGTACGGGTGGAGGTAACAGAAAGCAACACAAGACTCATTGAAGAATACCTTCTGGCCGACCGGCTGGATTTGGGGATTGTAGAGGGTGAAATCTCCTCGCCTGAGCTCTTGTCGTTGCCAATGCAAAAGGATGAGTTGATATTCGTCTGCTCCCCTGCGCATCGTTTGGCCGCCTGCGAAAGCGTAGACCCGGCAGAATTGGAGAAAGAAACGTTCATCATCCGTGAAGAAGGCAGCGGTACACGGAAGACATTTGAAAGTGTGATGGCCTCCCATCAGCTTTCCTGGCATGCCTCCTGGGTATGCAGCAACGCCGATACCATCCGCAAAGCCGTATCCCGCAACCTCGGTGTGGCTGTGCTTTCACGCTTTTCTGTCGCAGACGCCGTCGCGGAAGGCACCCTTTGCGCGCCTCCTCTGCAAAATATCCGTTTCGAACGAACCTTTCAAGTTGTATATCATCGTAACAAATATCTGACCCCCGCCATGCAGCAATTCATTGATGCTTGCCTTAAACCCATGAGAAGAGAGGATATTGGATCAAATGCTTAAAATCATTTTTCACGTTGATGAAGTAAACCGTTGGGAACTGACCCTTCGCAATGTACAAAACCTGCTTTCCTCCGGAGAGAGTTTAGAAATCGAAGTCTTAGCCAATGCGGCAGCCGTTCGCCTCTTTACCCTGCCGGACCAGTCGGGTACCCTGCAGGACATCGCAAAACTGGCCCAAAGCGGTGTGGTCTTCGCTGCCTGCAAGCACGCGCTGGCTGCTTATCAGATTACTCAGGAACGGTTACCGCCGTTCGTTACCGTCGTACCTGTCGGCGTTCTTGAACTGGCTCGCAGACAAACCGAGGGATATGCCTATATTAAGCCCTGATTCTCCACCGGACATTACAGATGAATCAGCCTATGCTCACATTATGGAAAAGCGCCCGTTGATTGCGGGCGCTTTTCCGGGTTCAGAATCGTGTTTTATAGTATTTCTGTATAAAAGGACCAACTTCCTCAAACGGAATGGGTTTACTGAACAGGAAACCCTGAAGTCGGTCACATCCTGCCTCTTCAAGCTCTTTCATTTTCATTTCGGTTTCCACGCCTTCGGCAACAATCCCCAACCGCATCATATGACCCATATGAATCATCGTTGTGGTTAACTCCTGTACATCCGAACGCTTAATCAGGGATTTGTCGATTTTAATCGTATTCAGTTTCAAATCATTGATCGTGCTCAGAGAGGAATAGCCTGTACCAAAATCATCCAGAGCGATCCTGATCCCATGATCATGTAGCTGATTCATCCTTGTGATCGCACGGGAATCGTGATCCATAAACAGCGTTTCGGTTACTTCAAGTTCCAGCTGATTCAAAGGAAACCGAACCTGTGAAAGCGTATTCAACACGCGGCTAACATAAGAATCGTTTAGTACCTGAACTACCGATACATTCACTGCCACCGTTAACGACGTATGATTCTGCTCATTAATCTTTTTCATGTCCTGACATGCTTGTGCCAGTACCCAGTCGCCAATCGAAATGATCAGACCAGTTTTCTCCGCGATCGTAATAAATGTGTTCGGCTGCATCACGCCCATTTCCGGACTGTTCCATCGAATCAGCGCTTCAAACCCTGTGATTTCCTTTGTTCTTCCATCAATTTGCGGTTGATACTCCAAGTAAAACTCCTGGTTCTCCAGCGCTTTTCGCAGATAATTTCTGATTTGTGTTTTCTTCACCAATTCTTCACTCATTGACTGATTAAACGAAGCGTAGGTTCCTTCTCCACTTCGTTTGGCCCAAAACAACGCGGTAATCGCCTGCATCAGAAGCGTATTGAAATCACTACCGTTTTTGGGATAGAACGCTATACCGCAATTGGCGCCGATGCGATGATAATTCCCCTGAATGTCCATCGGCTTGGACAGGTCTTCCAAAATACTCTCGATCGTTTCTTGAACCGTTCGACAGGCATTTTTCATGTCTACAAGGAGAATGAAACCTGGTCCGTTATAGTAATAAGCTTTGCAGGATGGGCATTCTCTGGAAAGAATCCGCTTCGCCGTTTCTACCAGAATCAGATTGCCAGCAAAGCATCCATACGATGCGCAGATATCGTCGAACCCATTCAGAAGAATATAGATCAGGGCCAGTTCCTGCTCCTGCTTCTCATCCCGCCCGATATAAACATCCAATGTTTCCATCAGCATATTCTGGTTAGGCAATCCGGTATTCGTGTCGGTATAAGCCAGGCGGTAGACTTCTTCCCGATTTTTCTTCAGGGCAACCGAATCGCTTACGTCCGTTACCGTAATCGCCACGTGTTCCTTTTTGGGTGAATAAGCATTGATCTCATACCATTTATTCAACGCCGAAGAGTAATTATTCAGCCTTTTCGGGATTCTCGTTTTTCCGATCTCACCAAATACCTCTATCCAGTATTGTTCGGTTGTCGGATACACCTCCAGCACCCGTTTTCCGATCAGCTGACGTCGTTTTAAACCGGTTTCCTTCTCAAATGCTTTATTCACCGCTAAAAATACATAATCCACCGCGCTTCCGTTCTCATCATAAATCATCCGATAATAAGAAAACGGACTGATCATATTATTCAGAAGGAGCCTGTACTGTGTTTCTGTGAGTTTTTTCCCCTGCAGATTCGGCTTTTTCCCCTTGCTTCTGCCTGTCATATAAACCTCACATGCAGTTTTGTATATTGATACTCGGTATATTCTCTTCTTTAGAATCAGTATACTACGAAATGCAGTTTTTGCCAATATTTGATTACGTTCTTTTAATACGATGTTCCCTGTGAACAAAATTGCATTCATGATTTCTCATACATTTCTAATAGTCCATCACTTGACTATTATGATCTCATGCGGTATACTTGCATCAAGTCAGGTGCCTGACTTAAATGAAAACGTCATGAACGAACAGGAGGAGTATCCTATGAATGAAGTAAAACGCTTGATACTGGAACAGTTACAGCAACTGCAATCCCTGATGCACCGTACTCTTTTTAGAGGCTATTGGGGCGGGGGACGCAGCAGCAACCCCTATCGCGGGCAGGGAAGAGTCCTGGCAATCTTAAAAATGAAACCGGAAATCAGCCAGAAAGAGTTGACCTATTTACTGAACATGAGCAAGCAATCACTGGCCGAGTTGTTAGCAAAGCTGGAGCGTAGCGGCTACATTGTCCGCGAACCCTCACAGGAAGACAAGCGCGTGATGAATATCAAGTTGACCGACTCCGGCAGGAAAGCCGCTGAAGAAATGGACGATGACAGCGAGCCAGAACTGTATGGACTGTTTGATTGCCTGAATGATGACGAGCTTTGCACCCTGAGCGATTATCTGGGTCGCATGATCAAACAATACGAGGAACTGTATCCGGAGGATCATTTTGAGGAACGCCGTCATATGATGGAGGACTTTGTGATGCAGTATGGGCGTGAGTTTACAGAACGCAGCGGTTTTGGCGGTAATGCCGAATCCCGGCACGAGTGGCGCGACGGTTTTTTTCGGGGCGGCCACGGTCACAGCCGTTAGACTCGTTTCGTGATAAGAGGTGATCAATTTGGAATGGATAATCGACGATCAAATTCGCGTGCTTCTTCCGGCGGTAGTACTGCAATACCTGCAAGCCGGTCCTTTGTCAGATCAGGCGGTGATGGAAATACAACTGACACCCGTTTTGCTTTCTACGGATTATGTTCAGGATATCCTCTGTATCACCCCGACCGGCTCTTTCCATCATCGCGTTTTCGGTTTTCCCCCTGTTAACGCCCATCTGGAAGTAATCCACGACGAATGTCACACCCTCGTAAAAATGGCTGACGCCGCTCCTTGTCGCAGCGGTTTATAATCTCCGGAAAACGAAGGGTTATGACATAGACAGTGAAGAAGTCCTCGCGACGATGAAGACCGCGTGGCAGACATTGAACCTGTAACGGATTCCGGCTGGGATTAAAACGCGGAGGAATTAAGTGAAAAAAGTGCGGAAAAAAGTGCAATACAAAAAAAAGAGCAACACCTGTGAAATGTTATTTCACAGGTGTTTTAAATGGTGGAGGTGAGGGGAGTTGAACCCCTGTCCGAAGGCATGCCGATCAAGTTTT
>DAOPZG010000068.1:0-13210 GCA_035353235.1 Candidatus Limiplasma sp. | reverse complement strand
GCATCGAGGGTATCCAGTGGCGCTGGACCACCGAAGGATCCAACCTCGTTGGCGGCACCCCGGTCTATGAGAAACTGACCCCGGAACATACCCTGGCCGACGGCACCATCGATTTCTCCGCCTACGGCTACACCTGCAAGAGCAGCACCTGGGATTCCGACGCTTCCATCGGCGGCCGCACCTCCAAGGGCCGTGAAGAAGAAGGGATCACGGGCGATCCCAAGATGTATTCCGAATCGATCCTGCAGGCGGCGGCGATCGTGTACGATCCGTATTCCTACAAGCTGGACACCATCGTGCCCAACATGCCCTATACGGATGAACAGTCCAAGAAAATCTCCGAGTATGCGGTTTCTGTGGGCGCGTACGCGAACTCCGCGACCATCCGTTTCATCACGGGCGACATGAGCATTGATAACGATTGGGCCACCTATCTGTCCGAAATGGATAAGATGGACGTTAACGGCTATATCGCTACGATGCAGGAAGCTTACGACAGCTACGCGGCCAGCCTGAAGAAGTAATTTCGTTTCCAGCCTGCGGTGTGGGCTGTTCCGATCGGGGGCAGCCCACACCGTTCTTGAAAATGCGCCGTTTCCCACACGGGGAAGCGCGCCGCAATGCCAATCAACTGTCCGCCTTAACCGCGGGCAGGGGATGCGTCAAAATCCTGTCGCGGTTTGGGGGAGGATGGACTGATGACCGGGAAAAAGCTGCTGCTATGGTTCATCCTGCTCGTTTGCGCCCTGTCCGCGCTGTCCTGCGCCATAGCCGAAAAGGAAACCGCGCGTTATTTTTACCTGAACGCCTGCGAGAGCTGCCACCCGGAAGAAACCTTTTCCGACGAATTTACGCGGCTGACCGGGAAAAAGCTGACCGATTATCAGTTTACCGCCTATAACGTGTTTCAGGACAGCGGAAGGGAAGCCTACGATCAGGCAACCAAAGATTGGGACGAGAACAGCCGCAAACTGCCTCTTTTAATCATCGGGAACGAAATCTACGCGGGAACCAAAGCGATTAAGACAGGGCTTCCCGTACGCTTTGGCAAAGCCGCCCCGGATGATAACAGCAGACTCTACTTTATCACGGCTACCGCCTGCGAAAGCTGCGCGTCCGCCCGAAAAACGGTCGATGCGCTGCCCGCGATTGTGCCCGTCGAGGTCGACGGTCAATATGTGTCTTCCCCGGTCCAGGTGACCGAGATCAATATATCCTCCGATCCCGATACCGCCATGGCCCTTTTTGAACGTTTTGCCGTGCCGGACGGGAAACGGGTTGCGCCTTGTATTCTGTTCGGCGATACCTGGTTGTCCGGCGAGGCGGAAATCCGCGCGAATCTATTAACCCTTCTGCAAAACGGACGGGGGCTGTACACTCCGCAGATCGAGCCGGCACAGGCGCACGCCGGAGTGGATCAGCCCATTACGCTGCTGGGTGCGGCAGCGGCGGGCATCACCGCCGGTTTCAACCCCTGCGCACTCTCCATGCTACTGATTCTGGCAGGGGCGCTGTTATCCGCTAAAAGGCGGCCCCTGCTGTATGGCACGCTGTATCTAGCGGGCAAACTGGCTGTCTATCTCGGCATCGGACTCGCGTTTGCCGAATTGTGGACACGCTTTGCGCCGCCCTGGTTTCCGCTTTTCATCCGGATTCTGATGACCGCTCTTGGCGCGGGCCTGATTGCGCTGAACATCACGGACGCCATCTCGCTTCGGGCCGAACAGTACGGCAAGGAGCGGAACCGCCTGCCCAGAGGCCTGTACAACGGTTTGCAGTCCCTCATCCGCCGCAGCGTTTCGCGACGCGGCATCGGGTTATCCATCGCGGTCATCGCGGTCGGCATGGTAACCGCCGCGGGAGAGTTTTTCTGCGCGGGGCAGCTTTATGCCGCCGTACTGGTAGCCAACACGCAAACCGGCGCTTCGCGCCTTCCGCTGGTGATCTATTGTCTGGCGTTCTTAGTGCCAAGCGTCGCGATGCTCGCCGCCGTCTCCGTCAGCCGCAGAACGCTGGGCAGCACGGACTGGGTACTGAAAAGGCTCCCGGTCATCAAGTGGGTTACGGCGGCGGTGATGGCTGTTCTGATTGTTTATACGTGGGTCGTATAGGAGGTTCGCATGTTTAAGCGCGCAGAAAAAGCGAAAAATCTGCCCGTACTGAGACTGTACGCGGAGGACGGTCATCTGCTGTATGACGATCGTCTGGACGCGTTTCCCTTTCCCGAAGCGGTGATACTGGAAGGCTGCGAGGAATTCTTCGGCGATCCCAGCCCCTGTGAAATCCACCGCCGGGCGCTGCAGCTGCGCCTGTGCGCGGAAATCGAAACCATTCTTCCGGCCAACCGCAGGCTGAGCCGTGAGGAATTTCCCCCCGCGATGCTTCTTTATTGCGGAGACCTTCATCCCTGCGCACTGGAGCTTGAAAAAAAAGAGGTTTAAACGTTCTTCGTTTCACTGCCTCCGGTAGCCGCCGGGCAGGCCCTGGTTGGGGATCAGCCGCCCCGCGCGGTCCTGGAGTTTTTGTTTAGGGCAAAACAGGATCATAAGGAGGTTTCACATCGGATGGACAATCGGGAATGGCTATCGAAAGCGGATCTGGAGTATACGGGGATCGACCGGCTGCCAGAGGAAGGCCTGCCCATGGGTAACGGACGCATGGGGACGCTTCTTTGGCTGGATGCCTGCGCCCTTCACATGCTGATCAACCGGGTGGACGTTTTTTCCAGCGACGAATCCTCCACAGCGTTCGGGCCGATGGACGCCGGTTATTCCGCGGGATGCGGCTTTGTGGATGTGCAGCTTTCCGATTTACTGACTCCAGTTTTCGGTAAAGAAACAAAACAGCACCTGAGCGTGACCGAAGGCAAAGCGACGCTTTCCGGCGCGGGCGTTCGGGTGGAATGCTTCCCCTGCATGGATCGGGACGGCCTTGTACTGCGCATCACGGACACACGCCAGACGCCGCAACCCGTTCGGATTTCCCTGCGCACGCTGCGGTATGAAAGCCAGTATATCATCGGCGTGCGGCCACAGGTGCATCCCTCGCTGGTCCGGGAAGGCGCAGTGTCCTACGCGCACACGCGCGGGCACCTGGCCACCTCGCTGCTTACGCAGGGGAAGGATTGCATGGGTTTGCGCCAGCGGTTTGAGGAAGGCGACTTCTTCTGCCAGTCCAATCTGGAAATCGCCGCGTCAGTGCCGGAGTATGCCATCCAGAACCGCAACCCCACCGAAACTGTGCTGGAACTGCCCGCGAAGAGCGGAGAGGTATACCTCTATATTGCGACGGCGCAGAGCTTTGACAAAGAAAGCCCCTGCGCAACACCGCTTGACGCACTGCTTCGCGAGGGCGGGGCCGCGCTCGCGGGCGACAGCCTCCGGTGGTGGAAAGCTTTCTGGGACCGGGCGCCCGTGATCCGCCTGCACAGCGCGGACGGGTACGCCGATGAAATCAGCGCAACCATCGTATACTTTATCTATATCATGGCAACCGTGTCACGTGGCCAGTACATGCCCCGTTACGGCGGTCTGCTGTTTATGACGGACGGCGATTACCGCACCTGGGGATCGCAGTTCTGGTGGCACAATCAATCCTGCTACTATTCGGCGCTGTTCAACCTTGGCCTTTTGGAACTGACAGACCCGATGATCCGCCAGATCGACGGCATGGCGGAGAACGAACGGATCGCGGCGCGCCAGCAGTGGGGTTCTCAGGGCCGGTGGCATCCGGAAACGACGGCCTTCAACGGCCCCGCGCCATTGCCCGAAAATATCGCGCGGGAAATGCAGGCTCTGTACACCCACCAGAAGCCCTGGAAGGATCACTCCGAAGCGTTCTGGGCTTTCGCGGACGGCCACAACACCTTTGACGCGCGCTGGAACTGGACGGATTACCAAAACGGCCGCCTGCGCCAGCGCGACGACCGCGCGCCGCACGCCTATGTCACCCATATCTTTTCCAGCACCGCGAAGGTTGCCTGGTGGTTCTGGAAAAGGTATCAGCTTACTTATGACGTTGGTTTTCTGCGGGACCACGCCTATCCCCTCCTGCGCGACACAGCCGAGTTTTACCGTTGCCTGCCCCTGATAAAGCGCGGCGAAGACAGCAAGCTGCACCTGACGCATACCAGCAACCACGAAGGGCTGTGGGATTGCACCGATTCCTTCTCCGAGCTGTGCGCGATTCACGGCGTCCTGCCCCTCGCGATCAAAGCGGCGCAAACCCTGCAAGCCGACGAGGACCTGCAGCGCCTGTGGACTGAATTTCTGCACGACATGGCGGACATTCCCACCACGGACGAAAGCGACGCCGTCTGCCCGCCAGCTGAAGGCATCTGGGAAAATAACCTGCGCACCGGCAACGATGGGCAACGCGGGCAATTCGCGGAAACCGTATGGGCCTGCGCAAGGCAGCCCGCGCCCAGCAACGTCGGGGATTTCTACAACCAGACGGACGCGTATATCCGCTACGATTTCGTCACGCCGGAAACCCCAGCAGGGCCGGTCAAAATGCTGGCCGACCAGACCTACCGGGCGATGCTGCAATTCCGCCGGATCAGCCTGGGCGTTGACGAAGAGGGCTACCCCGTCGTGGGGACGCTGGATAATATGACCGACGCGGTCGGGCGCTATGCCGACCCTGAAAACTTCCGGCTTTACTGCGTCGGACAAAAACGGAACAACACGCCGATCGCACAGGATTTTTGCGATTATTCCGGCGCGGCGCACAAGCCGATGCTGCAAAACCGGCTGTTTCTGCGCGAAGGGCCGCAGGCCATGGACGCGCAACGTCTGGGGCATTTAAGCGCAAGCGTGGCCAGCGCCGTATGCAGCGCCTTCCCGCCCGCGCCGGGGGAGGACCCCGTGGTCTACCTGTTCTCCTCCACCCCCGCGCAATGGGAGGGAACCATCCGGATGCAGACCGCGAAAGGATACACCGTCGAAGCCTCGTGGCGCAACGGGCAGGTGGAAAGCCCCGTCCGTTTCTCCGGCGGCACGCTGCCGCTAAAAGTGCTCAACCCCTGGCCGGGCGCAATCGTAACTGTCGATTGCGGGAACGAAACCTCCGAACAGGCAGGCCGGGTACTGCAAATCCAGGGCGATTGTACTCTCCGGGAAAAAGCCGCCGTTTCCAGCGAAAGGTAATTTATCTTTTATCACGAAATCTGAACAGATCAGACATAAAAGAAAGGATTCCCGCTGCCCGATACGGAAAAGGTACAAAGAGAAATACCGGGTGATCGGCCCTGTCCGTCCTACCCGATGACCGCTAAGGATCGGGCACGAAGAATAGGTAACGGCCACCCGGCATCGCAAGACAATGTCATTCAGCCGCTCAATCAGTCAACAACAAAGGAACGGGGAAGATCAACATGCAGGAAATTCTGGGGCAGGCCGTAAAACTCCACGACGCCGATCTGCTGCGGCGCACGGAGGAGAACCGCGCCTATATGCTGCGCCTGAGCCGCGAAAATTTGATGCTGAACTACAAAACGGAAGCGGGGCTGTGGGCTTCGGCCGATCTTCCGAAGGGCATTCACGGCGGTTGGGAATCCCCCACCTGCCAGCTTCGCGGGCATTTTACAGGACACTGGCTCAGCGCGGCGGCAATGCTTTATCAGGCCACGGGCGACACGGAAATCAAAGGCCGCGCCGACGCCATGGTGAGCGATCTGGCCCGTTGCCAGCGGGAAAACGGCGACGGCTGGGCAGGCTCGATCCCCGAAAAATATTTCGACTGGATCGCGCGCGGCAAGCCGGTGTGGGCCCCCCACTACACCGTGCACAAGACCTTCATGGGGTTGATGGACATGTACCGTCTGGCGGGCAACGGGCAGGCGCTCCAGATCGCAGTGCGCTGGAGCGAGTGGTTCGACCGCTGGAGCGCGCCGTTTACGCGGGAGCAGATGGACGACATCCTCGATGTGGAAACGGGCGGCATGCTGGAAATCTGGGCGGAACTGTATCAGGCGACGAACGATCCGAAATTCCTTACGCTCCTGCGCCGGTACGAACGCCCCCGGCTCTTCGAACCGCTGCTGGCGGGCAAAGACCCGCTGACCAACATGCACGCCAACACCACCATCCCGGAAATTCTCGGGTGCGCGCGCGCTTACGAAGTCACGGGCGAACCGCGCTACAGGGCCATCTGCGAAGCGTACTGGAAGAGCGCGGTCACGGATCGCGGCGGTTACGCGACAGGCGGGCAGACCTGCGGCGAAATCTGGCTGCCAAAGCATGAGCAGGCGGCGCGCTTGGGCAGCAAGGCACAGGAGCACTGCACGGTATACAATATGATGCGGCTGGCCAACGTCCTGTACCTGTGGACGAAGGACCCGCAGTATGCCGACTACATTGAGCGCAACCTCTACAACGGCATCATGGCACAGGGGTACTGGCGCTGGCGCGGCCGTAACGGAATCCGCCCGGATCACCCCACGTCGGGCCTGCTCACGTACTTTTTACCCATGGACGCCGGAAACGTCAAGGGCTGGGCGACGGAAACCGACGATTTCTTCTGCTGCCACGGCACGCTGGTGCAGGCCAACGCCTCGCTGAACCGCTGCCTGTACTATCAGGATGGGCAGGACGTGTATGTTTGCCAGTTTTTCGATTCCGACGCGGAATTGACCGTGAACGGGCAAAAGGTGACGCTGCGCCAGCGGATCGACACAAAAGCGGGTTCGTTCCAGATGGGCAGTGATTCCTCCGCCAGGCAGGAAATCGGCGCGGTCACATCTCAGGTTCGCCACAATCCCGAAACGCTGTCCGTCCATTTAGAGGTGGTGACCGACGCGCCCGTCGAAATGACGCTGCATATTCGCCGGCCTTTCTGGGCAGGCGGGGAAACGGGTTACTATACGCCCGACCGGAACGTATGGCAAAACGGGGACTCCATCCTTTACGAACTGCCTCGCAGATTGTGGGCGGAACCGCTGGAAGACGATCCCACGCGCGTCGCGATGATGTACGGGCCGATCACGCTGGCGGGTCTGACGGACACGGAGCGGACACTGCATACGGATACGGTCCATCCCGAGCGGGCGCTTCGTCGTGCCAACGAGCGCGAATGGGGTAACTGGACGCAGGAATTTCTGACTGTGACGGAGGACCCGGCGATCCGCTTTATCCCCCTGTACGACGTGGGGTACGAACCCTACGGCGTGTATTTCCGTATCGCGGACCGCAACGCATAAGCACCGGGCCATACGCCCCTCATCGGGTTATGTCAGTCCCTGATCAGAAGACGAAGATAAGAAAACGAAGATACGGAGGCATTTCCATGGAGAATTTCACCCCGGCGTTTCAATCTTTGGAGAAATTTCAAACCCCGGACTGGTTCCGGGACGCGAAATTCGGCATCTGGAGCCACTGGGGGCCTCAGAGCGTGCCGATGTTCGGCGACTGGTACGCCCGTAACCTTTACATACAGGGCACGCCGCAAAACCTTTACCATGTGCGGCATTACGGGCACCCCTCGCAATTTGGTTACAAGGATATCTGCGCGCTTTGGAAAGCGGAAAACTTTCATCCGGACGAACTGATGAACCTGTATGTGAAGGCAGGCGCGAAGTATTTTGTGGCGCAGGCAATGCACCACGATCACTTTTTTAATTATCCTTCCGCGCTAAACCGTATGAACAGCCAGAACGTCGGCCCGCATAAGGACATCGTCGGGCTGTGGAAAGCCGCCGCAGACCGTTACGGGCTTCCCTTCGGCCTGACCGAGCATCTGGGGGCCTCCTTCAGCTGGTGGCGCACCAACAAGGGCTGCGACAGCTACGGTCCGTACAAAGGCGTGCCGTACGACGGCAACGACCCCGTCTACCGTGATTTTTATCACGACAACTACGAGCATCCGGTGGGCGACCCGGACAATCTGGACCCGTGGTATACCGGCAACCAGAAGTTCCGTAGTTATTGGGTCGCCTGTATGAAAGAGCTGATTGAACGTTACACCCCCGACCTGCTGTATTCCGACGGAGGGCTGCCCTTCGCCCAGTACGCGCCGGGCACGCCCCAAAGCCAGCTGAACGAGCAGTATCGGGAAGGGTTGGACGTGGTGGCAGACCTGTACAACGCATCCATCCGGAAGTATGGGCAAAACCGCGCCATATATACCCAGAAGGATCGCAATCCGGAGATTTATCACGTCGGCGTTCTGGACATCGAAAGAAGCCAGCTTCCCGGCATCCAGGAAGACCCGTGGCAGACGGACACCTGCATCGGCAACTGGTTCTACGATGTGCGGCAGACGTACAAGCATCCGGATCAGATCATCGAGATGCTGATCGACATTGTGTCCAAAAATGGCACGATGCTGCTCAACGTGCTGCAGCGCCCAGACGGCGCCATCGACGACGAGGCGAAATATATCCTGACCGAGCTGGCCACGTGGTTCCCGACCGCCGGGGAGGGTCTGTACGGCACCCGCCCGTGGAAAGTGAGCGGAGAAGGCGACACCTTCGTGACCATTCAGGGCTTCACCGAAACAAAAACCGCCTGGAAACCGGCGGACATCCGCTATACAAGGAAAGGCAACACCATCTATGCGTTCCTGATGGGCGGCGCGTACGATAACGTGTCGGTGCTGCGCAGCTTCAACGAGGGCGAGCGCATCACCGGCGTCCACCTGCTGGGAGTCGGCGCCGTACCCTATCAGCATGAAATGGGCGTGCTGACCGTTGCGTTACCGGAGCACGGGCCCAACGCTTACACCAACGTGCTAGCCGTGGAGCTGGCTGAATAAACTGGAGGAATTCAAGCATGAAAAAACAGGCTTTCAATCCCTACCTTCCCTCCTGGGAATATATTCCGGACGGCGAGCCGTATGTATTCGGGGATCGAGTGTATGTGTACGGTTCCCACGATTTTTACAACGGTCACGTTTTCTGCATGGGAGATTACATGGGCTGGTCCGCGCCGGTCAACGATCTGTCCGACTGGCGCTGCGAAGGCGTAATCTATCCCCGCAAGGCCGACCCCGTGAACGCGGAGGGTAAAATGTGCCTCTACGCGCCGGACGTGACCGTGGGGCCGGACGGCCGGTATTACCTGTACTACGCGCTCGATAAAGTCAGCCTGATTTCTGTCGCCGTGTGCGATTCTCCCGCGGGACGCTATCAGTTTTTGGGGTATGTCCACTACAAGGATGGCACGCGCCTGGGCGACAGGCTGGGCGACGAGCCCCAGTTTGATCCCGGCGTACTCACGGAGGGCGACCGTACCTACCTCTACACGGGTTTCGGCGGCTTTAAGGACGCCACCCGCCACGGCGCGATGGTTACGGTGCTGGGCCCCGATATGGTAACGATCCTCGAGGACCCCAAATTCATCATGCCCAGCGATTCCTACGCCGACGGTACGGAATACGAAGGCCACGCCTTCTTCGAGGCTTCCTCCATCCGCAAGCGCGGCGACATCTACTACTTCGTCTACTCCTCCACCCCGATGCACGAGCTTTGCTATGCCACCAGCAAAAGCCCCACCGGCGGCTTCCGTTACGGCGGAGTCATCGTAAGCAACTGCGACCTGCATATCGACACCTACAAACCCGCCGATATGCCTGCGGCCTACGGCGGCAACAACCACGGGAGCATCGTGGAAATCGGCAGCCAGTGGTACATCTTTTATCATCGGCAGACCAACGGCACGTGGTACAGCCGTCAGGGATGCGCCGAACCCATCCGGTTTCTGGACGACGGCTCGATCCCTCAGGTGGAGATTACCTCCTGCGGCCTAAACGGCGGCCCGCTGAAGGGCCATGGCGAATACCCCGCCTATATCGCCTGCCACCTGTTCACCACCGAAGAGCACCGCATGGCCGGCACGCCCGGCCTGCCCCGCGTGATGCAGGACGGCCGCGACGGCGACCCAGAAACCGGCTATATCGGGGATATCAAAGATGGCACCACCATCGGCTTTAAGTACTTCGACTGCCACGGCGTACGGCGCGTAGGCCTTGCGGCGCGGGGTTATGCCAACGGGCATTTTGAAGTGAAAACCGCGTGGGACGGCCCGGTGCTCGCCACTCTCCCGATCGCCTATACCAACGTGTGGGAAAATTACGCGGCGGACGCAACCTTCCCGGATGGGAAACAGGCCCTTTACCTCACCTACCGCGGCCCGGGCCAGACAGCCCTCCGGTCCATCTGCTTCGATATGGAGTAACCGCGCGAGTTGGCGCGGGAGCACGGTCAGCCCGCCGCCTGCCGCATTTCTCAAGCAATAAAGAATGCCTTCGGAGGAGCGCCCGCACAGGGCGCCCCTCTTCTTTCCGTCCCCCCGCTCTCCTTTTTTTCTCCCTTCACAGCATTCCGACCGGGGTTAATCCCACAGGCATAAAGCAGGGTCGATTGCGCATCCTTTACACCCGTCTTCTCACAATCATAAGTAAAAAAATCCCGAGGAATCATACCGGGCACCAATTTATCCCACATCCCGCAACAATCCGTAAGTATTGCAAATCCGTCTCTGGCCCTGTACACTGTCAGGGGGGGATTCGGACCGATTCCGAAAGGTTGAAGAAGAGCCAGCCTCTGTTACCGCAACGGATATAAACAGCCCCCCGGGACATATTAAACCAATCAACCGGCAGCCCTTGGAGAGGGGCTTAAAACACTACTACTTCATCATATCGAGGGCATACGTATGGCTTGCACAACGATTCTGGTCGGAAAAAAAGCATCCTATGACGGTTCTACCATGATCGCGCGAAATGATGATTCCGGTTCCGGTCACTTTACGGCCAAAAAATTTGTATCGATCCATCCCGGGGAGCAGCCTGTACCCTACAAATCGGTGCTGTCCCATGTGGTGATCGAGCTGCCCTCCAACCCAATGCGTTTTACCGCCGTGCCGAACGCCATCGAGGGCAAGGGCGTCTGGGCCGCCAGCGGCGTGAACGAAGCGAACGTGGGCATGACCGCCACGGAAACCATCACCTCCAATCCGCGTGTGTTGGGGGCCGACCCGCTGGTGGAATATCAGCCGGAGCAGGACGGGCAACCCGAAACCGTCGGCGGGATCGGCGAAGAAGACATTGTTTATATCGTGCTGCCTTACATCCGCAGCGCCCGCGAAGGCGTGGAGCGTCTGGGAGCCCTGCTGGAAAAGTACGGCACCTATGAGATGAACGGGATCGCCTTTCAGGATGTGAATGAAATCTGGTGGCTGGAGACGATCGGCGGCCACCACTGGATCGCCCGCAGGGTGCCGGATGATGTGTATGTCGTGATGCCCAATCAACTGGGGTTGAATCAGTTTGATCTGGATGATGCCCTGACCGGAAAGAAAAACTACATGTGCTCCCCGGACATGCGGGAGTTTATCCGGAAGAACCATCTGGATCTGTCCCTGAACGGACAGCTCAATCCGAGGGATGCGTTTGGAAGCCACGACGACTCCGACCACGTTTACAATACGCCTCGCGCCTGGTTCATGCTGCGGTATTTTAACCCCCGCGCGAAAAACTGGGACGGCCCGAACGCGGATTTCACCCCCTGCTCTGATGATCTGCCCTGGTGCATGGTGCCGGAGAAGAAGATCACGCCGGAGGATGTGAAATACGCGCTGTCCTCACATTATCAGGGGACGCCCTACGATCCCTATGACAGCCGGGGGAACCAGGCCACGAAGGGCATTTTCCGCTCCATCGGCGTCAACCGGAACGACTTTATGGCACTGATTCAGATGCGCCCGGACGTCCCGGAGGAGTTCCGCGCGGTGGAATGGCTTGCCTTTGCCTCCAACGCCTTTAATGCGCTGGCACCCTTCTATGCCAACGTGTCTACTACGCCGGTCTATCTTTCCAATACCACAAAAGAAGTTTCTGCCGACAATTTCTACTGGTCCAGCCGAATGATCGCCGCCATGGCGGATGCGTCTTACGGGAAATCGGTATTCCATATCGAGCGTTACAAGGCCGCCGTACAATCCCGGGGGCACGAGCTGATCGGCCGGTACGACGAGAAATTGAGGCAGGAAACGGACCCTTCCAAGCAGGCAGCGCTTCGGGAACAGGCCAATCAGGAAATCGCGGACATGCTGAAAAAAGAAACTTCCGACACGCTGGATAAAGTGCTTTTTGAGCTGAGCAGCCAAATGAAAAACGCCTATTCCAGATCGGACGCCTGAGGGGTATTTACCCCCCCGGGTCGCTGCTCAACCAAAAAAGCGCTGTGGACGGCCATCACCCGTAAGAATCAGGCGGCCTGCGTGCCCCGGGCAACGAAGGGAATCCATCCGAACAGAGTATCCGGCATGTAGCGGAGCCCCTGCGAAATCAAAGCAAAAGAGGGATGCGCGGTGAAAAAACATTCGCAAGGAAAAAGGGTTATGGGATTACTGCTGGTCTGTTGCATGCTCCTGCCCTGCCTGGCCACGGCGGAAAACGCGCCGCTTTTTCAGGCGACGATTTCCCTGAGCGACGGTTCTGCCCCGCTAACATTCACCGTTGATAATACCGGCAAAACCGACCCCGCTTCGGACGGCGACCCTGTTTATCGCATCCGGATCACTGGTTCCGATCAGGAAACGTTTGACCCGTTGCTGTTTCCGTATGCCAGCGGCGCGGACATGGAACCTCTGCTGCGCTTTGTGGACCTGAACTCGGACGGTTATCTGGACATTGAAGCTTTGCATGTGGTGGGCGCTTCCAACCGCAGCTCCACATACTTTCTGTACAACATGGCAAAGAAGCAGTTTGAAGAGGCTCCCCTTTTACAGCATCTGTCCAGCTATCAGATTTATCCCAGACAGAAGCTGATTCTGAATTACGAGCACGAAAGCGCAGTAACGGGCACTTACACGCTGTATCGCTTCGTGGATGAGAAACCGGTGCTGTTCCGTGAAGCTTCCGTACTCCGTGATGATCGGGACAATGGCGAATCGATCCGTGAACTGGTAACGGAATATGACGATCAGGGCAACCAAACCGTATTGCTGGATAAGACTCATGGCGAATTTGCCAGCGAGGAGGAATGGCTGCAGCACCAGACGATCTGGCTGAAGCTACTATGGACCGGGTTGGACGCAACGGAAACGCCAGAATAGCTGGGCAACTGCGTACGGTCGAACGTATGATTACCATCCGGGTTAACCGGCAGCTTACGTACACCGCCTGATTTCGCGGCTGGTCTGTATAATATCAATCAATCACAACCACCCGTCAAACGGGTGGTTTGCACTAAGGCTAAAAGCCTTATGGT
>DAOPZG010000067.1:0-13399 GCA_035353235.1 Candidatus Limiplasma sp. | reverse complement strand
GCCCGGCGGCGTTTCGCTTATTCCACAATCGTCGCCTTGGAAAGCACGTCGTCGCTCAGCGTTACGCCGATCGCGTCGGCGGTCGTTTTGTTAATCACCATGGTAAAATCGCTTACCACCACGGCGGGGATATCGGCAATCGCCGTACCCTTCAGGTACTGGTCGCACATGTCGGCGGTCATACGGCCGATGTCGGTATCGCTGATGGAGATGGTGGCAAACGCGCCGGAGTTGACCATGACCGCGGACGAGCCATACACCGGGATTTTCGCGTCCTTGGCCACTTCCGCCACCACGTTTAACGCGGTCTGCACCACGCTGTCGTTGGGGATAAAGATCGCGTCCACCCGGCCCACCAGCGATTGCGCCGCCTGCTGCACTTCACCGGAGTTGGTCACTACGGCTTCCACATATTTCAGCCCGTTGGCGTCCATGTAGGCCTTGGCATTGTTGATGGTAGTCACGGAGTTTACCTCGCTGGTGCAGTAGATCAGCCCGTAGGTCTGGCAACCGGGGGTGAGTTGATTGCTGAGTTTGAACATTTCGTCCACCGGGATCGCGTTGCTGGTGCCGGTGCAGTTTTTGTCAGGCTTTGCCATGTCCGTAATCAATCCCGCGCCGACGGGGTTGGAAACGGAGATAAAGAACTGCGGGATGCCGCTGTCCATGTTCAGGAACGCCTGCGAAGGGGGCGTAGCGATGGTGACGGCAAAGTCCACTTTTTCATCAATCACCGCCTGGCAGATGGAAGCGAGGTTGGTCATATCGCCCTGCGCGTTGCGGTAGTCGAAGGTCATCACGTCTTCCGTGTAGCCCAGTTCACGCATCCGGGCGATATACCCTTCGCGCATGTCGGTGAATGCGCCGTTATCGGCCATTTGCAGGATGCCGACGTTGTAGGTTTTGGCGGTTGTTTCGGCATTCGCGGCGGCGAAGGAAAGTACCAGAGCCAGCGACAGGATCAGTGCGGTCAACTTTTTCATGTGAGGGTCCCATCCTTTCATTTTTCCCGTTTGGTTGCCGTCGGTTTGCCATTGGGGTACGAAAAAGCGCACCCGCCCTGTTTTCAAGGACAGATGCGCTTGCATCTGCGGTACCACCTTGCTTGACGGTTTCCCGTCCGCCTCGTTCAGGTGCCGACACACCCGCGGCCGTGTAACGTCGGCCTTACGTCGCAGTCTACTCAACCCGAAACGGTCTTTCAACGCGCCCTCGACGGTCCATTTGCCGATCCGCTTTCTGCCGGTTTTCAGCTGCCCCGGCTCTCTGGGAGTGCGCTTTCGGTGTGATCTCCGCCTCAACGGTTTTGCCTATTAAAGCATGTTTGCAGGGGTTTGTCAATATCTTTTTTCGCTCCGCCGTCTCATAGGCACTTGCTATAATCTTCCTGCAACAGTATGATAATGATTAGCCTGCCAAATTCTGCCGGAAGGAAGATCAACCATGAAAAAGATTCTGATGTTGTTATTATCCCTCGTATTGCTGGCTCTCCCCATCCAATCCATGGCCGATATCCGGATGACCTATCAAACGGATGCTGACGTCACCGGCGTAATGCTGATGGACGACGACGGCAACGTATTAAGCGCCGTGCTGGATCAGCAATCCAACGGTGATTTGATCGATTGGACGTTGAGCATCACCACCGGCGGTTCGGACGCGGGATATTTCTATACCAAGGACGCTTCCGGTAATTGGATTCGCGGCAGCAGTATCTCCGGCCTGTCCTCCCTTGCAGAGGGTTCGTCCACAACGGCGCCAACCGAAACGCCTGCAAAGCCCTGGCCGGAAATCACCTACGCGCGACAGGGAATCAGCATCCAACCCCTGGAAGAAGACCAGCGCGTACAGTCCCGTTGCGGCCCCGCAAAAACCTATCACGGCGCTGGCGCCTACAAAACCTATAAAATGATTTCTACCGACGCGCTGTTTATGGAAGGCAGTTATGTTTTCGTCGATTTGGATTATCAAACGGTGGGCAGACGAATTGTTTACTTTCCGATCAGCGCATTCAATTCCTTCAATGGGGTTCCGGAGGTGTCGCTCACTTCGGTCGCGGCACACACCACCACAGCTCTCACGGCAACCTACGGGCCGGGGTATTCGTACGACACCTTCGAGGAAGCCGCCCTTTCTTCCGGCACGTCGTTGAGTGTGTTCTTCGAGGAAAACGGCTGGGTGTTTGCCGAGTTTAATTGCTCGTTGGGTATTGTCCGCGGTTGGATTCCTGTGGATCAGGTAGCGTACTGATTGCTTATCACTGAAAAACCGCCCGACGCGCTTACTGCCGTCGGGCGGTTCGGGTTATTCATTTACTTCCACGATCGGCACGGTGCTGCTGCCGTGCGGCATCACTATCACCGTCTGATCGCCAAAATCCAGCAGTTTCTGGATTTCCGCCGGATCGCGGTGGCCGTGAAAGCCCAGGCTTTCCAGCGTATCCGCAGGGATGGTGCTTAGCATCTGCAAATTGGTGTGCGCGGCGATTTCACAGCACACGTAAAAAATATATCCCGCGATGGTAAACTTGCGGCGCAGTTCCGCGTCCAGTGTGCCCGTCTGCTTAAAACGGCTCCAGTCGAAGAACGCCGCGGGGCCGCCGCCTTCCCGGCATTCGCTCAGGAAAACCAGCGTTCCGCCCTCCTTCACCGCCTGATAGGCGTTGATAAGGGTTTTGGAGGACTGGTAGAGGTTGATATCTTTGGGAAAACCGCCGCAGGTGGCGATTACCGCGTCCGCCTTTGCCGCAATCGGCACGCCGTTGTAACGGTCCACCAGATGGCAGCTTTCTTCCCACGCTTTCACGTAGTGGCCGCTGGGCAGGGCGATCTGGTCGCCGTTGCCATCCACCACCAGATTGATGCCAAACACCGGGGCCACCATCGCCGCGGCTTCCAGCATATCGTCGTTCACCGGGTTGTCGTGGGTTTTACCACAGCCTACGTCGTCGCTGGAACGGGGTTCCAGCGGGTGCAGGGCGTGCATATGGTTCTGGCGTATGGTTTCCCGCCCCGCCACGCCGGGCAGGATGCTCTTGCGCCCGCCGCCGTAACCGGCCAGCAGGTGGTGTACCGTGCCGCCCATCAGGATCACTTTTCGGCTAACCACCAGCGGGTTCAGCAGCACATGCGTACCAAAGGTGGTTACTCCCAGATCGGCCAGCGGCCCGTCAATATCGTGATCCACCACGCGAACGCTGTCGAATACCTCGTCGCTTACCAGCCGCCGCAGTTCCGCTTCGGTTTCCATCCGATGGGTGCCCAGCGCGACCAGAAAAACGATCTTCTCACAGGGAATCCCCACCGTATCGTGCAGGTAACGCAACAGAAGCGGGCAAATCCGTTCCTGATGCATCCACGCGCGGGTCAGGTCGCTGATTACAATGGTAATCTCATCGTCCGGTTTTACCAGTTCCTGGAGGGGGAGGCTCGCCACTGCGTTTTCCTCTACCGCCGCGCGAAAAGCCTCCGCCAGATTGGCGATCGGCGGGGGCGTAACCGCGTCCACTACTTCAATGTTCCCGGCACGCACCGCAAACGGAATTTTCTGTTCTCCGTATTCCAATACAAACTGCTTTTCCAAACCAATCACCCGCATATTTCTGATTTCCGCCCCATCATATCACAAACCCCGGCAGGAAGAAAGCCCGCCGACCCAGTATACTGTACCATAGAGCCGCGCGCTTCGTGCCACAGGGTTCGCAAACCGCGCTTGACCGCAAGGAGGAATCAGCATGCCCTATATCCATATTTCCACTTCCGTACGTCTTTCATCGTCTGAGAAAAGCGAGCTGACCGCCTGTGCGCTGGACGCGGCGGAACAGTTGGGAAAAAAGCGCGCCTATGTGATGGTGCACCTTCAGGACGGACAGACACTCACCCGGGGAGGCGTGCCCGGCAATTGCGCCTTTTGCGACGTTCGCCTGATGGGCGCGATGGATCAAACCGCCTGCGACCGTTTCGCGGCGCGGCTGAGCGCCGATGTGGCGCGCATCGCCTGTACCGCTCCGCAATGCGTGTATCTGTCGCTTTCGGAGCTGTCGCTGTGCTATACAGATGGAAAACTGCCGCCGGGGCACACGGCGGGCTGAGAGTCTCCTTCGGAGAAACGAACAGAAAATTTGTGCGTTCAAAGTGCAGCGGAGTCAGAGGCCTCAAGGGAATGTACAGATCACAAATCACAAAACCACGATGAGGAGACAGGCTCCTCACCGTGGGAGAACAATAGGATTAATCAGGTTCCATTAGCGGAATTGCGCTGCCGGCCGCCGCGTCCACCCATCCCACAGCCTGTGTTGTTCGTACCACAGGGGCAGCTTGTGTTGTTTTGCGTGGCGCCACCGTTTACCGTGCAGTTTTCTCCGCAGCCGTTGTTGTTTTGCTGGTTGCGGCCATTCCCGGTCGTTGCATCGTCATCGCTGTCCCATGTGTTTCCGCGTCCGTTGCGCATCATGCCGTTCCCCGCGTTTTCAGTGTTGCGGGTAAAGGCGGTCAGATGGTTTTGCGAAGCGTTTTCCAGCGAGGTAAACGTTGCGGACACATCCGCGGGCAGATCGCTCTGCGCAAGGAAGGTCTGGTACATCGCGATATTGGCGTTCTCCGCCGTCACGCCAGCCGCGTAGGCTTCTTCCAGACTGGCCGGAAGTGTGATCTTCGAGGCGGCGTCATTAGCCGGAAGGGTCAGGCCGTAGGTATCAAACAGGGTCGTCAGCAGGGCGATGTGGGTATTTTCCGCCTTCACGATATTGGCAAACGCGTTGTTGTCGCCATAAGCCGCCAAAATCGCCTGATATTCCGCCTGAGCCGCGTACTCGTCCTGAATTGCGTAGGTCAGCATCTGTTCCACCGTGTAGGTCTGTCCCGCTGTAACCGCCGCGGAACCGTAGCCGGTTTCCGCCAGAGAAAGCGCGGGCAGCGTGCCCAGCATCACTGCAGCCGCCAGAGTCGCAAGGATTTTACGAAGTTTCATAGGGGTTCCTCCTTTAAATGGTTTGGTTTCAGCAATCCTTTGCTGTGTTTATATCCTAAGGGATAAATGTGGCGAAAGTTTGTTTTTTCCGGCGCGCTTTCATGGCATTTATGAATGGAAACCGCATCGGACGAAGGAGGGCGTATGGCAACCGTTTTGGTAGCGGACGATAACCGGCAGATCACCTCTGTTCTGGAAGAATACCTCAAAAAAGAAGGGTATACTCCCGCCGTCGCCTTTGACGGCACGCAGGCCCTTCGCCTGTTTGAAACGCTGCATCCCGACGCCGTGCTTCTGGATGTGATGATGCCGGGCATGGACGGTTTTTCGGTCTGCCGGGAAATCCGCCGTGAATCGGACGTGCCGGTGCTTATGATTACCGCGCGCAGCGAAGATTACGAAAAAATCATGGGGTTGGACATCGGCGCGGACGATTATATCGTAAAGCCTTTTTCACCCGGAGAGGTGATGGCCCGTCTGCGCGCCGCGCTGCGGCGGGTTCACCGCGACAAACCCGGCCAGCGGGTAGTGATCGGCAACCTGACCGTAAGCCTGGATGATTATCAGGCGCAGGTCGGGGGGCAGCCCGTGACGCTTACGAAAAAGGAACTGGAAATTCTGTGGACGCTCGCGTCTCACCCCGGCAAGGTATTTTCCCGGGACAATTTGCTGGAAAGCCTGTGGGGATACGAATATCTGGGCGATACCCGCACGGTGGACAGCCATATCAAACGCCTCCGCGCCAAGCTGGACGCATTCTCCCCGGAAGGCTGGCAGCTTCGCACCATATGGGGCGTCGGTTATCGTTTGGAGGTGACGGGCGATGCGTAACCGGATCGCGTTGAAACTGTTCTTGTACTTCGCGGCGGCGCTGGTCGCCTTCGCGGCGATTTCCGGTGTGTTGTTTCAAACCCTGTTTACGCGGCAGACGCTGGAAACTAAAAAAGCGGAGATGCTGGATCGCGCCACCTCGCTTGCGGGCACGCTGTCCGGGTTGCTGAACGAGAACGGAAACCAGATGATGCAGGGTGGCGGTTACGGCGCTTACGCCCGCCTGCTGGGCGTTGTGGAGACCAACATCTGGGTGCTAGACGAAAACCTGCAATTTCTTTCGCAGGGGCATATGATGGGCCGGACCATCACCTATTCCGACCTGCCCGCAGACGCGGAAGCCCTTGTGCAGCAGGTTTTTCAGGGAAAGACCCCTTTCAGCGAAGGGTTCAGTGATCTGTTGGGCACTCCTACGCTGACCGTTGGCGCGCCCATTATGCAGGGCGATACCGTCGCGGGCGCGCTGCTGCTGCACGACGCGGTATCCGGCATCCGCGCGGCCTCCTCGCAGGGGATACGCATTTCGCTGCTCAGCGGAGCGGCGGCGCTACTGCTGTCCGTGATTCTGGCTGCTGTGTTGTCCCTTTCGTTTGCACGCCCGCTGGATCGGATGAGCCGGACGGCGCTTCGCCTGACCGGCGGGGATTACACTGCCAAAACCGGTGTTGCGCGAAACGATGAAATTGGCCGTCTGGCCCATGCCTTGGATGGCCTCAGCGCCCAGCTCGACGAGGCGAGAAAAGCCGCCGAGCGACAGAATCAGCTCCGACAGGATTTCTTCGCCAACGTATCCCACGAGCTGCGCACTCCCGTCGCCGTGCTGCGCGGCTCGCTGGAAGCATTATGCGACGGCGTGGTGCAGGCCCCGGCGCAGATGGACGAATATCACCGGCAGATGCTCGGCGAAACCCTGTCGCTCCAGCGCCTTGTAAACGACCTGATGGAATGGTCGCGTTTACAGAACACAGACTTTCCCATCGAGCGCAATCCCGTACTCCTGAATGATATTCTGGCGGACGCTCTGCGAAGCGCGCATCTGATGGCGGAAAAGAAAGGAGTCTCGCTGACCAGCACATTGGCGGATCAACCGATCGGTTTGCAGGGCGATTACGGCAGATTAAAGCAGATGTTCCTGATTGTGCTGGATAACGCGGTCAAGTTTACCCCGGCAGGCGGGCGGGTGGACGTTGCTCTGTCTCCCGGCTGCGTATCCATTACGGATACCGGCATCGGTATCCCGACCGACGAACTGCCCTTTATCTTCGACCGTTTCCGCAAGGCACGCACCGAAGAAAACCGGCTGGGCAGCGGGCTGGGTCTTGGCATCGCCAAGCAAATCGCCCTGCGGCACGGTATGCGCATCGAAGCGGACAGCACGCCGGGGCAGGGTTCCACTTTCCGTTTCCTGTGGGATGCAAAAGAGCCGCAGACGGAGACTTGATCGTCTCCCCCCGCGGCCCGGTGGATTTCCATTTGGGTTTGTACAGAGATTCCCTTCGCGCCGCCCAAGCCCTGCCCGTTACCCGCGTGGTACCGGCTATGGACGGCGCGTTGCTGGCTCCGTTGATTTAATCGGTATAGTAGCAGCGCACGATTTTCCCCAGAAAGAACGTGTGCAGATCCCCGTTGGGATAGCAGCGGTCCAGCACATCCGGTGTCAGGTTCTCCGATTGCTGGTCAACCCTGCCAAAGGGGACGCATTCAATTTGCAGTCCGCATTCTTTCACGATGGGCACGTTGACAGCCTGCGCGGGCGCGGCGGTCAGGCCGTGGCCGTAAAATTTATCTACATCCCGGCCGCTTTTCGTGCCCGCAAAGTTCAGCTCCGCGCGCATGTCCTTGAGCGGTACGCTGACCGTAAACGCGCCGTTTTTCTGCAACAGCCCGTAGGAAAACCGGCTTTTCCGCACCGGGGCCAGAAAACAGAAATCGCCAAAGAACACATTCAGCCCGCCCCAGCCAATGGTCATCACATTGTTGCGCGTTCCGTCGTCCGCGCACAGGAACACGCCTCCGTTTCGCAGTTGCTTTGTGATGATTTCCGCAACCTCGGCAACGGGTACTTCTCTCATGTGGATCCGCTCCTTTCACAGTCCGGCTTGAATTTCCGTCAAAATAGTGTATGCTGTTTCTGCGGTGATTTACTCGCCGTAAAGATCATAACACGGTTTACATCGTTTGTGGAGGTGCCTTATGCCGTATTATTTCGACTGGACGTATCTTCTGCTTCTGCCCGGTCTGCTGTTGGGGCTCTGGGCGCAGTACAAAGTAAAATCCGCCTTTCAGAAATACAGAAAAATCAGCACTTCCCGCGGGCAGACTGCCGAGCAGGTCTCCCGGCAGCTGCTTGCCGCGGACGGGATCGGTTCGATCCCTATCGAGCCGGTCGCGGGTGAGCTGACCGATAACTACGATCCCCGTTCCAACGTGCTGCACCTATCGCAGGGCGTATACGGCTCCGACAGCATTGCCGCCATCGGCATCGCGGCGCACGAATGCGGCCATGCCATGCAGAAAAAACACGATTACGGCCCGCTTAAACTGCGCTCGGCTCTGGTGCCCGTGGTCAACATCGGCAGCAATGCCTATTTCCCGCTGTTTCTGCTGGGCATCATCTTTTCCTGGCAGCCGCTGGTGACGATCGGCATCGTCTGTTTTTCGCTCACGCTGGTGTTCTCGCTCATCACCCTGCCGGTGGAGTTTAACGCCAGTCACCGTGCGCTTTCGATGCTCTCCGACAGCGGTGTTGTAACGGAGACCGAGCTGAAAGGCGTGCGCGCCGTGCTGGACGCGGCGGCGCTTACCTATGTGGCGGCGGCGATCACCAGCCTGCTGCAGCTGCTCCGTCTGCTGCTGATCTCCCGCAACCGCAGGGATTAGTGCGCCTATGAGCGGGGAATGATCGTAACGGGGGGAGGCTCGCCGGTGGAAGCGACGTTCAAAGTATCGGTCCGCACGCTGGTAGCCTTCTCCTATTTTTCACCGGATATCACCCCCGGCGCGGGCACGGCGGAAATGCTGGCGGGTACCCGCGCGCATCAGGCCCGCGAAAGCGCGCAGGCGGACGAGTTTGAAACCGAGAAGCCGGTCAGCGCCACCATTGAGCTGGATCAGGAAACAGTGATTGTTTTCGGCCGAATGGATGCCTTCCGCGAGGGCGACCCGCCCTGCGTGGAGGAAATCAAGCTGTGCGGCCGTCCGCCGGAGGCCCCTCTGCCGGAACATCTGGCGCAGGCCCGGCTGTACGGGGCGCTGCTTGCCACTTCCTCGGAAACCATCGAACTGCGCGTGGTGTACGTAAACGACGCGGGCGAACCCCTGAGGATTTTTACCGAGCTCGCCGATCGCCCTTCGCTGTCCCGGTTTTTGCAGACACTGCTTACGTCCTGGCTGGCCTTTGCCGTTGAGGAGCGGGAGCACCGCCGGGTGCGGGACGCAAGCCTGCGCGCGATGCCGTTTCCGTTCGACGCGTACCGCGCGGGGCAGCGTGAGCTGGCCGCGCAGGTTTACACCGCTATCCTCCGTAAAAAGAGGCTGTTCGCCACCCTGCCTACCGGCACGGGAAAAAGCGCGGCGGTGCTGTTTCCTGCCTTAAAGGCGCTGGGCGAAGGCAAAACCCGGCAGATTTTTTACCTGACCGCCCGCACCACCGCCCGGCAAAGCCCGCTGAATGCGCTGGAACGGATGCGCTCGCAGGGGATGCGCGCCCGCGTGATGACCCTGCTGGCCAAAGACAAGCTTTGTCCTTCCCCCGCGCGCTGCCATCCGGACGATTGTCCGCGCGCGAAGGGCCATTTTATCCGCCAGCCGGACGCGCTTCGCAGGCTGATGCAGACCGACGAACTTTGGACGGATGAACGCATTTCGGCTGTCGCGGACGAGTTTTGCGTTTGCCCCTTTGAACTTGCGTTAGCCTGTACAGAGTTGGCGGATGTAGTGCTGATGGACCTCAATTTCGCTTTTGACCCGTTCGTACAGATTGCCCGCGTGTTTCGGCAGCGCCGGGATTTTACCCTGTTAACCGACGAGGCGCATCATCTGCTTTCCCGGATGACAGACAATCTGTCCGGTACGCTGGACAGCCGGGAGCTGCGCGCATACCGGGCGCTGATCGGTAAGTCGCTGGGGCGCAAACACCCCTGTTATAAACTGCTGTCGCAGTTGTTGGCCGCCCTTCGGGCGACCGGATTCCATGAGGCAGACCCGGATACGCGGGAGGATGCCGATGCCGGGAATGCTAATCCGGAAGGTGCGGAAACTGCCGCATTGGCCGAAGGTCCCGGGCAGGAATCGCAACTGACCGAACCGCCGGAAGCGGTCGTCGCCGCCGCACAGGCTGTGTGCGAAGCGACTGCCGATCTGCTGTACACACCGCTGCCCGGCGGCGAATGCCGAAAAGCCGCCGGAGAAATGCTTCGCAAACTGTGTGTGTTTTCTTACGCGGCACAGCATTTTAGCGACCGGTATGCCGCCCTGCTTACCTGCCGGGGCCGCGAGCGGCTACTGGAGCTGTATTGTCTGTCGCCTGCGGAAGTGATTACCGCCACCACCAAAGGGCTGCGCGGAGCGGTGTTTTTCTCCGCGACGCTCTCGCCCCTGCCTGCCATGCGCCAGTTGTTAGGCGGCACGGAGGAGGATGCCTGTTTTTCCCTGCCTTCTCCCTTTCCGCCGGAGCGGCTGGCCGTGATCCGTAAACGGGTACAAACCCGCTATGCCTACCGCGAAGCCAGCGCGGAGCAGGTAGCGCGCTGCATCGCCGAAGCCGTCGCCGCGCAGCCCGGAAAATACATCGCATATTTCCCCAGCTATGCGTACCTGCGACTGGTGCAGGATCACTTATTGGCCTTTGCTCTTCCTCCGCTGTTTGTACAGGACAAGGCGATGGACGAAGACGCCCGCGTCGCTTTCATGGATATATTCACCAAAGATGAAAGACCGTGCCTTGGCCTTTGCGTACTGGGTGGTCTGTTTTCGGAAGGCGTAGATCTCCCGGGGGAACAGCTGATCGGCGCCATCATCGTCGGCGTGGGCCTGCCCACGCCTTCCCTGCGGCTGAAAACTCTGCAGGCGTATTATGAGGAACGCTTCGGCGACGGATTTCTTTACGCGTGGATCATTCCCGCCATGCAGAAAGTCTCACAAGCGGCAGGACGAGTGATCCGCACCGAGAAAGATAAGGGGCTTGTGCTGCTATTGGACGACCGGTATTTTGATTCCCGTTATCTGCGGTTGCTGCCTCCGGAATGGCATTTCAGGGACGGCACCATTGCGCAGGCAGCCTGTGCGCTGAACCGTTTGGAGGAGTAACCATGCGAAACAGAAAGAAATGGCTATGGGTTGCAGCGGTTGCCGCGGCCATTCTTACGGGTGTGATCAGTTGGACGCTAACCCATCCGGCGGAAGGGAGCAGAGGCGTATTGTATCGTGTCAGCGGCGGGCAGGGAGAGATGTACCTGTTGGGTTCCATTCACATTGGCACACAGGACATGTACCCCTTTGGAACAGCGATTCGCAATGCCATGGAGCAGGCGGACACCTTTGTTTTTGAATGCGATACCGCTTCCGATTCCGCCGTCGCGCAGCTCAAGGCCCGTATGGCGCTGCCGGAAGGACAAACGCTGAAAGCTTCAGTGGGAGAACCCCTTTACGAAGAAATTTCACAGGTTTGCGAAAAGTTAAGCCTTCCGCTATCCTCGTTGGATGGGCTAAAGCCATGGGCGGTCATCAACACGCTGGCCGTTTATTCCACCGCAGCGGAGCTGGGAAGTACGAACGTAAACACCGCGCTTTCCCTGGGGGTAGAACAACAGGTGCAGGCCTACGGTCAAAAGGCCGGAAAGCCCTTCGCCTATCTGGAAACCGCCATGGAACAAACGGATATTCTGGAAGGCTTCAGTGATGATTTGAAACGTTATCTGCTCAAATCAGAGTGTGATACCATCCTGAATCCTTCCGCTGTGACCGGCATGGATGCCTCTATCTCCCTCTGGCCGGGCTGGTGGCGGCAGGGCAACGCGGCCGCATTTTCCGACCAATACCTGCAAAGCTATCTGGAACCCGGTTATGAAACCGTATGTCGGGAATATCATACGAAGCTGATTACCAGCCGCAACGAGGCAATGACCGCACGATTGAGCAAAATGCTCCAAGAGGATGGCACATTCTTCGTCACCGTCGGGCTTCTGCATCTGGTATTACCACAGGATGGGATCGTTGCGAGGCTGCAAGCCCTTGGCTATACAGTGGAACAGATACCAATGGAAACCGGCACGACCGGGGAGGCGAACCCATGAAGGATCAGCACCTGAACGGATTTACCCTGAGCAACAAACGCTGGCGTTTCCACAACCGGGAGATACTGTCGCTTTTACAGCTCACCTACTGGGCAAAAGAGCGCGATCCCGAAACCAACCGCCAATCCCTGCGCCATTCCTATCCTTACGGCGTTTTCGACCCTTCCGGCAGGCTGGTAGGCTTTCTCCGTGTTACCAGCGATCGGGCAACCGTCTACTATCTGTCGGATGTTATCCTGGTGGAAGAAGTGCGCGGTCAGGGGCTGGGGCTTGCGCTGGTCCGCTTTGCCCTGTCCGATGTAAAAACATGCCGTGGTAAAGGGATGCTTCTCACCAGCACCGCGGCCGGGCTATATACCAAAGTGGGTTTTTATGGCGTTAACGATCGCCTGATGATACGCGACCCTCTACAGAAATATCCTGCCCCAACAAAACGATAAAACCGGATATCGCAGAGGAGAAATAAACCCCGCCGACGGATGCGCCGCCGACGGGGGCTGTTTATTTAAACACCTGATAGATACCGCATTTCAGATATTGCGTTTCCGGCGAAGCTGTCAGGATCGGGTGATCCCGTCCCTGCGTGCGGAACTCCACCTGCCTCAGTTGCACCCGCGCATCCTTTTCCGCGTCCAGTAACATCTGCTGAAACATCAGCGGCACCACATGCTGGCTGCAGGAACAGGTGACCAGGTATCCGCCGTCGCGCACCAGCTTCATCCCACGCAGGTTAATCTCTTTGTACCCGCGCAGGGCGCCGGGCACAGCGGAACGGGTCTTGGTAAATGCCGGCGGGTCCAGCACCACCATATCGTACTGCTCGTGCCGGTCCTGTGCCGCGCGCAGATAGTCAAACGCGTTGGCGCACTCGAATCGTACCCGCTCGTCCAGTTTGTTCAAGCGAGCATTTTCCGTGGCACAGTCACAGGCGAACTGGCTGATATCCACGCCGGTTACCTCCTGTGCGCCGTAATGCGCCGCGTGCAGGGCGAAGCTGCCCGTATGGGTAAAGCAGTCCAGCACCCGCGCGTCTTTGGCGAACGGCGCAATCGCCGCACGGTTTTCCTTCTGGTCCAGAAAATAACCCGTCTTTTGCCCCTGCTTCACATCCACCCAGAAACGAACGCCATTCTCAGTCATCTCCACATGGTCCGGCACCTGCCCGTACAGGAGGCCGGTTTGCTGCCGAAGCCCTTCCAGTTCACGAACGGGTACGTCGTTACGCTCATAAATTCCCGCCGGGTGAAGCTGCTCCACCAGCGCGTCCACAATATCCCGTTTGAAAGCCTCCATGCCCAGACAGAGCA
>DAOPZG010000066.1:0-13632 GCA_035353235.1 Candidatus Limiplasma sp. | reverse complement strand
GCAAGGCTGCTCAGACCGTTGACAAACCTGTTTTAAGCTTAATGAGCAGTTGACTCAGAAAGGTTCAGATGCGAGGAAGCAAGGGTGGCAAGGGGTTGAGCTTACTTTTGTAAGTGATGCCCCTTGCCATCCCGTAGCTGACAACGCAGATGGGCTTTTCTCAGCAAACCGGACCGCCGATGGAATACTCGGCTGTTTTCATTCTCCTCTTTACATTACATAAATTGTTATGTTATACTTAATGTAATGTAAAGGGGGCGTACAAATGGAACCAGTTGTGCTGCGGGAAAAAAAGGATCTGGATATTTACATCAATCCCCAGCGGCAGCGGCTGCTTCGTTTAATGACCGTAGAAGGGCATCCCATGACCCCCAAGCAGCTTTCCGACGAAATGGGTATCTCCCCTTCTTCGGTACAGCATCATTTAAGCAGGCTGGCGGAGCTGGGGCTGGTCGCAGTGGACCACACAGAGAATGTACGCGGCATCACCGCGCATTACTATATTGCATTGCCCCGCGTCGTCAGCGTCGGGTGCGTTCAGCAGGACGAAAACACACCCCAGCGGCTGGCGCTGATCCAAAGCGGAGTAAACCGGGTGTTTCAGGGCGTAATTGATTACTATCACACCCTGAAACCGGAGGAACTGGGCAAACCTGATATGGGCGATGTGTTATGGGGAATTGCCCGTTTACGCCCGGAAGAGGCGGAGCAACTTTTTTCGATCATTCATCGCTTCTTACAGAAACATGAAGGCACGGCAAAAGACGGCGATCCCTGGGAATACGCGCTAATCGCCTATCCGGTCAAGGAGGAACCCCATGCGTAAAAACCTGCAGTTGATTGCGCTTCTGCGCAGTCTTGCCACTGGCATAATCGCGCCAGTGCTTACCCTAATGGCTCTTTCCCACGGTGCGACCATTGTCACTCTGTCGCTGGCCAACAGCTTCTACGCCTTCACGGTCATTGCCGCCGAATTTCCCAGTGGTGTTTTTGCCGATCTGTTTGGGCGTAAGCGCTCGTTTGTGATCTCATCGGTGTTTGTTTTACTCAGTTATATGCTCTTTCTGTTCTCGCATTCTTTTCTCATGTTGATTTTCGCAATGGTTTCCTTCGGATTGGGTCGCGCGTTTGCCTCCGGCAGCATCGACGCGCTCGCTATTGATGAAACCTCCACCGATGAAGAGCTGGTAAAAGTAACTTCCCGTCTGGCCGTGCTGGAAAGCGTAGGCTTGTCCGTCGGCTCGCTTGCAGGGGGATTCCTGGCAGGCATTGGCAGCGCCTATGCGGGTAACCTCCTCGCCTGCACAGCCGTGATTGGCGTAATGCTCCTGATAACGCTTTTTACCGTACATGAAAGATCGCCCCGGGATCGGCGTAAAGAGGAGCGACCGCGTCTGCGCACGCACCTCAGCGAAAACTTTCGGTTTATCAAACGGCGCGGCATTGTGCGAATCCTGATTGTTTTCAGCATCCTCTCCGGATTGGGGATGATGGCTGTGGAAACCTATTGGCAACCCGCCATCAACGGATACGGCGCAGCCCCCTGGATGCTGGGAGTTATCAACTTCGTCGGGTTTGGCATGGTGATCGTCGGCAGTAAACTTAACGAGTGGTTCCTCACCCGAAAGCCGAGCAGCAGTAAAGCCCTGATGCTTGTACAAAGAGCCCTGTGGGGCGGCAGTATGTTCGGAATGTGGCTGTCCGGCGGTAAAACCACCTTTGTGGGCAGTTACTCGCTGGGGTATCTGTTTCTGGGCGGCGCAAGCGTGGCCGAAAGCACCATGCTCAACCGGGAAGCGCCCTCGGCACAGCGTGCGAGTATCCTATCGATGTTCTCTTTCCTGTTACAGATCGGCGGCCTGCTGGGGTCGCTGGGCAGTTACTGGATCGTGATGGGTTTGGGTTATCGCGCTATGTGGCCGATTATGGGCACGCTTATCATAGCCAGTGCGCTGGGTTTTGCCGTGAGGACTTTTCTTCAGAAAAAAGGAACGTAAGTATTGAAGCGCGTGCCCCGGAGATCAGGGCGCGCGCTTCCTGTTCAATATGCGTACACGTACGGTTCATCCGGCGCCGCGCACGTTTTCACGGTATCCAGCACGATACGCAGTTCCTGCGCGCCTCCGCCCGTATCGACCATCGTAAGCTTTCCCGTTACCATCACCCATGCGTCCGCGGACAGCGCCTGCACCTGATCGTACTGGCACTTGAAACCCACGGAATACAGGTCGGCCACGCAGCAGGTCATCAGTTTGCGAACCGGCGAGAAACAATTACCCTCCGGAAAATGCTTGGCGTCCTTCAGCACCTGCCCCACGGTCGTCACGGTAAATCCAAGAAAAGGCGAAGGGTCCGTGTAAATCTCCGTCAGCCAAAAGAAGGTTTCGGACTCCGGTACGGTGATTGTCCGGTTGCTCTCATCGTACCCATGCAGCACCCGGCCCGCATACCCGTCGGCCTGCATGGTGTATGTCTCGTTTTGCAGGGTCGCGGTTTTAAGGGCATCACTGTTGGCCGGAAACAGAGGCGAGTTCCAAAGCCCTTCCATGTTGGTGGAAGCTGCCAGCAAAACCAGCGGTATCAACAGCGCCAGCAGGTGCGTATAGCGCCGGATGTGCGTTACCTCAAACAGCTTTGTAAAGCTCAGCCCCGCCATCGCCAGCAGCGCCACAGCGGCAAAATACAGGTACGGCAGCGTCCGTGGGGTTACATAATGCTGGAAGGTCCTCGTCAACCCCAACCACAGGAAGCCAAACCCCATCAGCAGCGCCACGCAACCCTCCGCCAGCCGGGCGGGGTTGACTGTTCTTTTCATCATCCGATCAACGCCCCCAAACCCAGCGAAAAGGCCACGTACACCGTTACAAAGCTGACCGTGAACGTAACCAGCATCAGCTTCAGCATAAATCGTTTTGTGAAACTTCCGCTCATCAGGATCACGTTTTTCACGTCAATCATCGGGCCAAACACCATAAAGCTCATCACGGCGCCCATCGGCAGAGACGCGCCCATGTTTTTACCTACCACAGCGTCGGAGGAGGAGCAGAGCGACAGCAGAAACGCCATTGCCATCATCACAAGCATCGCGACAACCAGATTGTCAAACCGCATCGAGGTCAGGTTGCTCCCCATGATCAGCTGAAGCACCGTGGATACGCCAATGCCAATCAGCAGGAAACGAGCCACCTCAAAAAACTCATCGCGGAAGTGTTCCAGCAGTTCCGTGAGCCTGTCTGTAATATTTCGCCCTGTTTTATGGCGCAGGGAGGGGCCCTCCGCCGTTACGGAAGCGTGCGTGTGCTCACACCCACAGGCCTGTGTGTCCTCATCATGTTCATGCGGATGCACGTGCTTGTGTGAATGCTCTTGTTCGTGCGTGTGAATGGGGTCATGCTCGTCTGTATAACCGCAGGCACAGGTTGCGTCGGGTTCGCCTTCCTCTGCGTGCCCGTGCGCACAACCACAGGTGGGCGCGTCATCCCCGTTCAGAAGCACGCTTTTCGGATTCCACGCAAAGCATAAGCCGACCAGTACCGAGCAAAGAACCCCAAAGCCCATGCGCGTCAGCATCACTCGAGGGTTACAGCCAAACGCGTAATAAGTGGAAAGCATCACCACGGGGTTGATAATCGGCGCGGCGATCATGAACGTAACCGCTGCGGGGAGGGGCACCCCCTTACGCAGAAGGCTTCGGAATACAGGGATGGAAGCACAGTCGCAAATCGGCAGGATGAACCCGCCCAGCACGCCGAACAGCATGCCCCCCAGCAGTTTTTTCGGGAAGACCCGCTGTAAAAACCCTGCCGGCACAAACACCTGTATAGCCGAAGACAGCAATATCCCCAGCAACAGAAACGGCAAAGCCTGCAGATATGTGCCCAGAAAAACCGCCATCGTATTGGACAGGGAAAAGTTGAGGCGGCTCAACGCCGCAAGCAGTGCACCCACCGCGACCAGAACAAAGGTGAAACGCACGCCTTGCAGTACATTGCGTCCTTCCAGAACCGCTGCAACCTCCCGGCTGTCCGCCCAAGCGACAGCTTCCATATCCGGTTGAAGCGGCTGTACCAGATGCCTCGCCTTTGCAGCTGCGCGGCGGTCACCGTCCCGCAGTACATACAGGTCGCATTGTTCCAGCTGCCTTCGCACATTCTGTGCCATCAGTGTATCACTCGTGGCTTCGGCGGCGCAGCGCACCACCTTGCGCAGGCGGCAATGCTCATAAAGCGACCGGGTCTGCAGCATGGTAAGCAGTCGGTCAATCGGCAAAGCGTCGTCCCAATCCAGCCAGACAGCATCGTAAGCGCCTGCCTGTACCAGCGCCGCAATCCGTTCCCCCGCTTCCAGAGGGGGCAGCTCCGCTGGCAACCTCCAGGCAGGCGTTCCCTCCGTATCCGTAACGTTCGCGGGGCATTCCAGCCAGAGCGGTTTTTGATGCTTGCAGAACTCACGAAAAAAATTCCGCCGCATTTCCGCCTGCGCGCCGCAAACCACATAAACAGGGATTCTGCTGTTCCGCATCTCCATCCTCCTCCGTCGATTCGGGCCGGTGCGATCCGGGTGCAGTATAGGCGGTATCTGTATGGGCTGTCAAGCCTTTCGGCAGGGATGATACAATCGTTACGCCCCCATTTATAAGAACGCGCAATGAAGATCACGAAAAACCCGTCGGCATGTTTTCTACCGACGGGTTTGGGGGAAAGCGATCACGCCTTATTTTCCGGTATCAGCTGGGGCCAGCGTATCCAACGGAGCCACTTCGTCCGTGGGAGCAACCGTGTCCAGCGGCACCAGCGTCGCGGTCGGTTCCGGCTCCGTATACGTGGCATACAGAAGTGCCGAAGCAAAACCATACTGCGCATGCGTATTGTACTCATACAGGGTTGCGGGGCAAACGTCGCAGTATACGTTGCAATAGATAGGCGCGTTGGGCATCAGCTCCATCCAGCGTTGCTGGAACGACAGCCACTTGGCATCGTATTGCTCCACATCGCCGCTTGTCACATGTCTCAGCGTATCGGCCGCTTTCATCAACCGTTCGTCCTGAAGTCCGGTTGTGTTCACGGCGCCCTGTGCGGCCTCGTCGGTATTATACGAGTCGTACGGGTCGTATACATAGGGGATGTTGACGCCCATGTAATACAGGTTGTAATCCCGTTTCCCATCGGCGCGCAGATACTGCTTCATCATATCCGCGAAGCTCATCTTCGTTACTTCCAGCTTAATCCCCAGTGCATCACAGGCGGCAGTCAGCTGTGTTTCCAGATAGTCCGCAGAGGCGCTCTCGGTCTTGGCCCAGCGCAGTTCCAGCTTGGTCATCTCGCCGTTTTCCACCTTGCAGCGGGTTTGTCCGGCTCCCTCTTTGTAAGGCTTGCCATTCTCGTTGTAGGTATAACCGGCGGTCACCAGCAGGTTCTTGGCCGCGTCCAGATCGTAGTTGATATTCAACTCAGCTACCAGATCCGGTTTCTGCGATACCATCCACTGGCCGTAGCCGTAATCGGCATACACCGGCAGCGCGTTGTTCTGGAACAACTCGGTGCAGAGGGTGTTGCGATCAATACACATGGACAATGCTTTACGCACGTCAACGTCGTTTGTGGGCGCAAGCTCGCAGGCAAAGCCCAGGTAGGAATAGCCGGAGTTCAGGTAACGCTGGATGTTCGCCGATCCCACGCCGCTCATTTCCTGTGCTTTGGTGATTACATCCACCGTAGAAATTTTATGAACGATTTGTACTTCGCCCTTATCATAAGCCGTCAGAGCGTCCGCGTCCGAAAGCTGGATCAGCTTTACCTGCTTCACTTCCGGTTTGCGGCCCTCGAAGTTGCCCTGATACTTCGGGTTAATTTCCAGCGCAATCGTGCTGTCTGCGGCGTTATACTCCACCAGTTGGTAGGGCCCGCAGGTTACTTTGGGCTGATGGAGATATCCTGCATCGCCCGTCAGGGTCGTTTCGAGCAATTCTTTGGGCAGCGTTGCCGCGGCGTACGTGCCTTTGTCGTCAGCTTTTGCCAAATACGCACCGTCGCCGTCATCTTTCACCATATAATCCGGGGCGATCACTGCGATTGGGGTCGGTTCTACCTCGACCAGTGCCAGCTCGTAATAATACGGCAGCATCTTTTTAGACAGGGTGATGGAGAATTGATGATCCCCCAACAGCTGTACGCCGCTGAATGCGCCGGATTTACCCGTCGTATAGTCGTCGTATCCGGTCAGGTAGGAGAAATTCGTATTCGATCCGCCAAGTTCCGCAATCGCGGGGTTGCTCTGCAGCAGGATGGTGAATACGTAATCCGCAGCGGTGATCGGTGTGCCGTCGTTGTAGCACAATCCGTCCGCCAGGGTCATGGTATAAGTGCGGTTGCCCTTGGCGTCATCCGCGGTGGCTGATTCGGTTACCACCGTTGCGTCAATGGCGTACCCCAGATCCCCCTGCCACGCAACCGTCGCGTAGCCATGCAGCAACGCGCGCAGACTTGCGTCCACGCTGTTGTTCCCCCACATGTTGGAATACAGGTTTCCGCTGATCTGTGTTGAGGTGGCCGCCACAACCGGCGCATCCGCCGTGTTGCCCGTATCCTGTGCGAAGGCGACGGTGCCAAAGAGTACGATTACCAGCGATAACAGAAGCGATAACAGCTTTTTCATCCCGGTCACTCCCCCCAGCATTCATAGACGCGCTCTGCGCGCAACGCAGACCGTGCGCGCAGAGCAGGCGTTGATGCAATGGCTTCCGTTTACTCGATTGTGAAGCCATTCTCCAGGCTTCCGAAGCCGGCGCCGGCCAGCGGGATGCCCAGATCCGTGATATCAATCAGGTTCGCGGCGGTACGGTAGAATACGCGGATGATGTTCTGGTTTCCGTTTGCGCTCAACGTGAGCGGGAAGTTCTCGGTATGGTCCAGTTCGTACCCGTCGCGCTGTCTCGGTGTATAGGTCGTAATGGTATCGTTCTGGGTTCCGGCGCGGGTAATGGTCTGCGTCGGGTCAAGCACGCCGTCGTAGTAATACTGGACGGTGTAAGTTGTAGTCGCCAGATAGATCGTCAAGCTGCCGGTACCGTAGGTGATGGTGTAATCGCTGGTTACGTCGTAGCCGTCCGCATCGGTCAGCGTGACCAGATCGGGGTTGAACCGTACGGTAGCGTACCGTCCGGCCGCGTATTGCGGCATGTTCACAAACCCGTAATCGGTCAGGCTGTCGCCTGCCTGCAGGCCGCTGCCGACATATGCGGCGGGCTGGTGGCCCTGACCGTCATACAGTACAGTAAGCGTCGTAGCAAGCAGTGAGAGCGGCGCGGGGTTGATGGTCAGCGTGCCCGGCGTTTCCGTAATCGAGTAGTTGCGGGTCATGTCCTCGGAAGTCGCCGTATCCGTCACGTTCACGGTGCTGATGCCAACCGGCTGGTTACGTACCACATGTCTGGCGCTGTTGTTATTCAGCACTGCCGCAACCTCATGTCCGTTCAGCGGCGTGCCGGTCACGGTGAAGCCGGTCACGGTGTACGTCGTCGCGCTATAGGTATGGGTTTCGCTGTTCACGGCTACGGTCAGCGCGATAGGCCGTACTTCCAGAGAACCGTCGTTCACGCTCACACGGTAGTTGCCGGAACGGTCGATGGTTGGGTCGTTTGCGTCGGTAATGGTCCATCTGTCCGCCGTAGCGGTCAACGGTCCGAAGGCACCGCCCGTGGTGCGCGTCGCATCGACCGATTCGCGGTTCAGATCCGTAATGGCGATTGCGTCACGCGCGACCAGGCCATCCACGTTGCGATCCACTGTATGCAGCGTTCCGTCGTAAGTCGCACTCAGCGTACCATAGGTAATCGTGAGCGCTTTCGTGGTAATCCTCACAGCGGCCGTTGCGCTGAGGTCTTTGTAGTTGCCGCTTACGGAGCTGCCAAGCGATACGGTCACGCCGTGCTCACCCACGTCGATGAAGGAGGGGTTCGTGTCGCCGGTTACGCCCGTATCCTGGTTGAGGTAGCTTGTGGTGAACTCAGTGGCGATATTGATCGGCGCCACGCCGGGCAGGCCGGTTTCAATCGTAGTGGGGATATCGAGCGAATAGGCGTTGCCGTCGTATTCCTTCACCACATCAGCCAGCGTGAAGTTCTCCGCCGGGATTTCGTACGGTTCAATCACCAGGCGGCCCGGGTTATACTGGATATTGTAGTTTGCGGTCACATCCGTGGAAGCGCTGAGCACCCGCACACCGGACAGGAGCACCTCGCGGTCTACCGCGTCGGTATTCACGTTCTCCTTGCCGGGCACGTAGGTGAGCGAATCCAGCGTCTGGCCGGTTACGAGGTTCACAACGCTTGCGTCGCCCTGTACGGATTGCGGCTGGCCGTTATACGTATACGGCGTCGCGCTGTTGTCCTCGCTGGTAATGGTCAGGTTCCGGCGGTTGATGATCAGTTTCACCATTACATTCGCAGGCGTGGCGTGCAGGTCGCTCACGGCGCTGATGGTGATGTCGTATTCACCCGCGTCCGTAAAGGCGATGTCCGCCGCCGAGGTATACGTCCAGGTCTGGGCGGTGCCCGCCAGCGCCACGTTGTAGGTGATGTTGAACTCGCTGGTGCGATCCATGTAGTCACCTTCGCTGTTCATCACCGAGATGACCGGCTGCGGGATGCCGTGGGTCTGGCCGTCGTAGGTAACGGTGTCGCCCTGCGCCGTAATCAGGCTGGGCTCGGTGCCCTTGATCACCTGGATATGGCCCGGAAGTTTAGTAATCGTGTAGTTCGGGGTATAGTCGGTCGCGCCCAGCACCACCCTGCAGGTATCCACATCCACGTTATGCCCGCCGAGTACAGCCTGCGTGTTGTTGGCCAGCGTGTACTCAAGCGTCGCGTTGCGGTAGAGCGACCCTGCGGTCAGCTGCGCGGTACGGATGCTCCATACCACGGGCTGTCCGGCGCCGTCCAGCGTGTAAACGAAGTCATCCTTCGTATCGGCCGTTACGGAGATCGCCGCGGGGTTGATGGTCAGGGTGGAGGTCGTTACTTTGGTCTCGTAGTTCGGGTGAGTGATACGCACGTAGATCACGTACGACGATACCTCGCCGGAAGTGCCGCGAAGCACGTCCTCCCTCGTCGGGAAGTTCGTGATGGGCGTCCATCCGTCGGAGTCGGGCGCCAGCTGAGTCAGGCTGTAAGCGTAGCTTACGCCGCTGAGCGTCTGTCCGCCGGATGTCCTGAGTGTCGGTGCGTTGAAGGCGTACGGCGTACCCGCGTAGGTTTCGGTGCGGGTAGCGGCCACCGCTGTGGACGCAGCCTTGCGGATGATAATCCGGCCAGGCTTGAAGGTGATCGCGTAGTTATCCGTCGCGTTTTCGGTCACCATTCTGCCGATCCTTACACTGCTCAGCAGCACATCGCGATCACAGGCGTCAATGTTGCCATTGCTGAGGCCCGCCGTGAAGACGAAGCTGTTGATATCCAGCCAGTCGAACGCGCCCAGCGTCGTGCCATCGCTGATGTAGCCCGGAATCACGTATTGCATCGTTCCGTTATACACGTAAGGCATCATGCTGTTGTTGCCGCTGGTAATGGTAATGGGCCGTCTGGTGATCGTCAGGGTCACGGTCTTTTCCACCGTATCCGTGTAATACGGGCTGGACAGACGAACCGTGATCGGGTAAGCGCCCTGGTTAACATAGCTCGGTAACGGGTTGGCTAGCGATACGGTGCGCCAGCTGCCTGCGCCGATCCGGTATTCCAGTTTCACCGGCGTACCGATCGGTACCACAGGCGTAGCGGTATAGCCGTGCGACAGTCCGTCGTATACGCTGTTGTCCGCCGTAAGCGTCAGGTCAATCCCCGTCGCCTTCAGGATCGTCAGCGTTCCGTTGCCATAATGGAAACTATAGTTGGAAGCATTGCCGGAAATCATTGTGGTCGGGAGGCCGGCGTAGACTGTGTAGGTATCCGGTGCGACGAACGGACCGTTATGCCACAGGTTCGTATTCGCGTCGTCCGTGCCCACAAAGCCCGTGGTGCCCAGCGCCACGCCGCCGCTCATCTCCGCTTTGGGGTGGCTGTGCGTCGTAATGCTGTGTCCCAGACCGTCATATGTCACCGTATCGCTGTCCGCCACGAGAGTTACGGAGCGGCGGGTGATCACGACATTGGCCGTGTCCGGCGTAATGATCAGGTTACCGGTGCGGTCGGTTACGTAGACTTTGATGGTTTGTGTGGTCACATCCGTAAACGCCGGGCTGGTAGCACTCCGCGGGCTTTCAGCACCGTAGTTCGGCCTGGAGGTGTACTCCACGACGAAGCGGTTGGAATCATCACCCAGCTTGGTGTTGCTGAGGCTGAAGTTACCGATGCTCGTCACCAGCGTGTCATTAAGCGTCGCCGAGTGTGTTCCGCCGTCGTATACGTGGTTGTCGCCCGTCAGGGTCAGCCCACCGTTAACGGTAAGCGGCCGGATGACGATATGGCCGGGGCGCAGGGTAATCGCGTAGTTCGCGGTAACGTCTTTCGCTCCGCTGGTAAGGGTTACAGTGCTTAAGAGCACATCACGGTCAACCACGTCGGTGTTGGCGTTGCTCTTGCCCGCCGCGAATGTGTAGGCGGTAATCGCATCGCTGCCCGCTAGCGTACCCATGCTCACCGCGAAGGGCTGCACCGTCTGCTCCGCACCGTTATAGGTATACGGGGTTGCACGGTTGTCACCGCTGGTTACGGTGATCGGGCGCTGTACAATGGTCATCGTCGTGGCGCCGGTTACCGGAGACTTAAGCCGTGTGCTGGTCGCGGTAATCGCCACGTCGTAAACGCCCACATCCGTAAAGTGCGGTAATTCGTTGGTAAACGTCCAGGTTTGCGTCGTGCCCCGAAGCGTTACATCATACCGGAAGGAGTATTTCGCGGTCTGATCCACGTAAGCGCCCGTGCTGCTCTTAACCGAGATGGTCGGTTTGGTCAGCGTGTAATCCTGCGCTTTGTAGATGCCATAGCTGGGAACCGCGATCATGGTCGCGTCCGCGGTACCCTGCTTAACGCCGATTCGTCCTTCTTCCGTAGTTACATTGTAGTTCGCGGTCACGTCCACGTCGCCAATCTTGATTGCGTAGGTCGCGATCTGCAGGGCATGTTCGCCAACCTCGCTCTGCGTGTTGTTTACGAGCGTGTAGCTGAACAGCGCGCCGCCGTAGAGCGTTCCATCCGTTACAGACGCGTCGGTAACGGACCACTCAATCGGGTCACCGTTTCCGTCCACCGTGTACACGAAGTCCACGTTCGTCCCGGCGGTCAGGGTGACCGGCGCAGGCTGGATGGTTAAGGTTGCCGCAGCCTTCTGCGATACGTAGTTTGTACTGGAGGCGCGGATCTGGATCTGGTAGGCGCCGGTTTGCACATCGGTGTAAGTAATCGGCGTTGTCTGCCAGATGAGCCCGTCCAGGCTGTACTCATAAGTAACGGGTTCAGTCACAGGCAGGCCCGCGGCATCCAGCAGCGTGGGCAATGTGAAGCTCTGCGCTTCCGCGTTATAGGTCACGGTTCTGTCGGTAGGCGCCATGCTGGTGTTCTGTGCGCTGACCGCGATGTGGCCTTCGTTGGCGCTGATCGCATAGTTGGCGGTCACATCCGCGTTGATGCCATCCTCCACAACCACGCTCGTATTGTCAATCAGCACGCCGTGTGCGCCAACCGCCGTCTGCGTGTTTGTCTTGCCGGATACGAAGCTGTAGCCGGTGATCTGATGGTGAATGTCGTTTATGCTGTCATCCACCAGACCCTGTACCTGCCACAGACCGTCCACACTGTGTTCTGTGCCGTCATATACGAAGGTGTCATCTGTTTCGCTGGTAATCGTAAGCGCGCGTTGCTCAATGGTCAGGGTCGCATCCGCGGTGCTCTCATACCCTTCCACGAAGTAGTCGCTGGTAACGCGCACCCGGATAGGATAAGCGCCCGCGTTGGTATGTTCGGGCAGCAGTCCGTCCGTGCCGACGGCGGTATAGGTCGCGCCGCTGTCAGTGGAGTATTCCACCACATAAGGCGTTCCATTGGGAGCGGTTACCTGATACGACAGCCGATGCGCCAGCGCGTCGTAGGTCAGCGTATCATCGGCGAGGCTGATGGTCAGGCCCGACTCTGCCGGATTGATGGTCATCATCCCGTCACCGGGCACGAAGCTGTAGTTGGTTGCCAGACCCGTGGTCATCACGGGGTTGGACCAGCCCAGCGCGTAGTGACCGGGCGCGGTATGCGTCGCGTTGGTGAGCGTTACCGTTACATCGTCCGTACCAATCAACCCGCGGGTTCCGGTCAGGTTCCCAGCGTTATCGGTTGCCGCCTTTTCGGTCGTGTACTCGGTCGCAGTTTTTTCCGTACCATCATATGTGAAGGTCGCATCGCTTGGCGTGATCGTTACAGGCCGTGCTGTAATCGTTACACGCGCCGTGCCGGTCACATCGGGGTAGTTGCCGTCAATACTGACGCCCTTCACATAGACCAGCTGATCCACAACGTTGGTAAACGTAAGGCTGGTCTGGTTCACCGCATCGGCCGCCGTGCCATAGTACCAGGTGAACTTGTTCAGGTCAATATTGCGCTGGCCTTCCTTTACGCTCTGGAGAGTCACGCCATGCGCCTGCGCATCATAGATACCGGTGTAATCCTGCAGGCTCAGCGTAAGTACTCTCGCCCTGCGGATGGTAATGGAACCCTTTTCGTAAGTGATGTCGTAGTTATCCAGCACGGAGATTGCACCCTGCAGGATGGTAGTCAGGCCTTGCGCAAACGTTACGGGCGCTTCGTTGCATACGTTGGTGCGCACGTTATCGTTCAGGTTGGCGGTGAGCGTATGCAGGTTGAGCAGACCGCTGTTGCTGGTAAGCGCACCGGCACCGTCGTACTGGGCCACCGTGTAGGTATAACCCGCGGTGTGCGGCTGCTCGTCGTAGAATACATCAATCGTATCCGCCGTAAGGGTGATCGGTCGTTTTGCGATCCTCACGGTTGTCTGCGCGGAGGCGATTTCGTAGTTGTCATTCGAGGCAGAAACCGTTACGTTGGTGGTACCCGCATTGGTAAAGCTGTTGGCAATCACCTGGTTGTTCCACCGGAACTCAACACCGCCCAGGATAGCCGCTTCATCAGCTGCGGTTGCCGCCGCCCCGACAGGCAGGCTTACGATCAGTGAACTGGCCACTGCGTCGTAGGTCTTGTTGATCTCGGATACCTGCAGTGCAATCTGCTTCTTGCTGATTTCCACCGTCGCGTTCTTGGTAAGCGACGGCAGCACAGGGCCGGAGGTCAGCTTGGAAGTAAGCGTTACACTGACGGGATAGGTGCCCGCGTTGATAAACTGCGGGTTATCCGGCGTTGTCAGTCCGTTATAGGTATACGATACGTCATACAGGCCGGTCAGATACCCCGGGAAATCGGTCGTTACGCTGTGCGGTTGACCATCGTAAGTTCCCGTATACCCGGTCAGACCGAAGTCTACGATCAGCATTGCTGCGTTGCTGATGCTAACATCGTAGTTGCTAATCTGGTTCCCCGGGCGGGTGGCATTCCGGATCATAGTCTGGTCGTTTACCAGGCTTACCGGGTACAGGCCTGCTTCCGTCTGCGACGCAGGATCCAGCAGGTAGCTGGTCATC
>DAOPZG010000065.1:0-13799 GCA_035353235.1 Candidatus Limiplasma sp. | reverse complement strand
CTCACAGCCGCGTACATTCGAAAACATCCATTCATCCAGCGCAACAGTATTTGCCGGGCTCTTCTTGCAGCCGAGCATATCCCGGGGCGGCAGGCACAACTCCACGTCGCCACCTTCACACATCTGCGCCGGAAAAGCGTAGTTGCAGGGGCGCTCGTCCAAAGGAAGAAAAAGTATCTTGGGCATGTTGTAAGCTTCCTCCATATTCGGCAAACTGGCTGCCGAAAGATCAGATTGCGATCCACTCGCCCGGGCAAGCCAGCGCGCGAACTCCGGTTTCCATTACATGCAGGGTTCTAAGCGTATCCCCGCGAGGTACCGGCGCCTCCGCGGTGCGAAAAAAGCGAACCAGCTGGTGGATAAAGGCATTGAAATAATCGGATTGCACCGTCAGGATTATCCCGCCCATCCCCAGATTCATCTGGAACGGGCTCCCCTGTATAAAGCAGGCAATCCCGGCAAATCGGCCGCCCTCGAAAGCAACCGACAAACGCTCGCAAGCTTCGTCCTTCAACGCCATCACCCGTTCCGGCGTTTGCCGCATCAGCATCATAAGCGGTTCCAGTTGATCCATCCCCGCCGATCGGAAACTGCCCGGCCCCCAGGAACTGACCGTATCTGCCGGTGGCAGATTCTCAAACTCGCGCGCAAACCGCAACGGAGACGCCGCCCAGCAGGGTGTTCCGCATTTTTCAGCCATCGTGAAATACGACTCCGCCGTTTCCCCACCCGGGGTAAAAAAGCCGCGGATGTAAGTTGGTTTTCCACTTTGCAGCGATATCTCGCAAAGCGTCCGGTTTTCCTGGCCGTCCTCCGACGGGAATACGATCAGCCCATCGCACTCCCTGATCACCTGCTCCGGCGTCTCCACGCGAACCATACCCGGGTGCATACACCTCGGCCGACCGATTCTGTGGTTTGGCACCTCTCTGGTCGCGCAGGCATGCGTAATGCTTTCCTCGCCACCGGAGGCCTCCCAGATTCGTTCCTGATAATGCTCCGCTTCCCGCGGGTTCAGGCATCCGGCCAATAAACCCAGCTTCATCGCGCCTCTCCTTTCCCCGCGCCGATCCCCGATCGCTCCGAAACGCATCCGGGTGAAGAGGCATCATCCTTGCAGTGTCGTTTCTTCGCCCTATTCCTTCTGATCCCGGACACTCTGCAGAAACTCGGACGCGGTCACGCCTTCAAACTTCTTAAACGCTTTGCTGAAGGCATGGATGGATTCGTATCCCGCACGTTCCGCGGTTTCGGTCACGCTCATGCCACGCATCATATCCGCACGTGCCTGCGCAAACCTCAGCCGGGTTTGATACGCTTTCAGGCTTTCGCCGGTCACGGCGGAAAACTCCCGGGCGATATGCGCGTAGCTGTAGCCGAACTCCCGGCTCAAATCCTGCAGGCGATCCAGATTTCCCTGCTGCGTCTCCATGTAGAGGATCACATCATGAACCAACTTGGCGTTCTCACCGCCCGCGTCGTTCACCGGGTAGCAGTTCTTTGGCTCAGTATGCGCCAGCCGGTATGTGGAGCAGAGAATCTCGTTCAGGTATCCTTCCATCAAAATCTGGGAGAAGCCGTCGCGGCGCACAATCTCGTCCAGCAGGTTCATGTACGTCTGCTGTATCTCCAGCGTGCCCTGCACAATCCTCACCGTAGGCCGGTCAAAGAATGCCTTCAGCTCGGCATACGTGTTGGGTAACGGGCTGGCAAAATCGAAGCCGAGGTACAGCATGCGCATCGGGTCGATTTTGGAGGAACGGATCGCGTGGATTTCGTGCCGACCGTTGAGAAACAAGTCCCCTTTGTGAACCTCGTACGCCTTTCCGTCCGCTTCAAAAACCGCATCCCCCGAAACGATCAGGGAAATTTCATCCACCCATTGCTGATGCGGTTCCACCTGATAACCGGGTTCGCACTTCAGGTCCCCCACCTGCGCGAGCAGGTAGTTGCCCAGTTGCATTAACATCAGGTTGTATTCTTTGTTGAAGTGGTACCTCGCGCGGTTCTGAGGCATATCTCTCGCCTCCATTTGCAGTATAGTGAAGTATGCTTCGTATGGCTTTGTCGGTTTTTCTTTTCAGCTTGTCCCTTTTGTGCTTTTTCAAACCATCCGGGATCGGGAACGGAAACGTGGGTTTATCGCAGTTCTCCCACGAATTGCGGAAAGGTTTTACACAGGTCGTCCACGATCGCCACCGCGTTTCCATAGCCATGGATCAGGGGATGGTGCATAAGCGCTTCGACTGCCATCGTTCGCGAATGGTTCACCGACGCTTCCACCGTGCGGCTTTCATACGCCTTCACGCTTTGGATCAGCCCGCGAACCGCCGCCGGAAGCGGCCCGGCCGCCAGCGGCTGCACGCCGTTACGGTTCACCAGCGCGTTGATCTCCACCACCGCGTCCGGCTCCAGGTCGGGGATAACGCTGCCGTTGCGGCAGCAAAGCGGCATCTCCAGCCCCTGCGGGCTGCACAGCGCCTCCATCAGCAACGTGGCAACGGTGGAGTAATACGCGCCGCCGCGCATTTCCAGCTGTTTGGGTTTTTCGCACAGGGTGGGGTCGGCATACAGCGAAAACAGCTCATCCTGCATCGCCTCGATCTGCTCGCCGCGCGTGCCCGGGCCTTCCGCGTCCTCCCGCTCCCGGCGGAGCATCTCCTGTTCAAAATAGTAATACTGCAGATAGGGCGAGGGTACCAGCCGCAGCAGAGCGATTAAATCCTGCACGCCTTCCACGCTGGGAATGTTCTTGACCAGCTGGCTGGTAAAAAGGCCGCGGTCAATCATCGTTTGCAGCATGGGTTCTCCGTCCAGCAGTACTTCCGTGATGTAGCTCAGGTGGTTCAGGCCCGTCATTTTTATCGCTACCCGTTCCACAGGCACATCCAGCGCATGCGCCGCGTCGATACGCATATTATAAGGCACGTTGCACAGGCCCACGCAACGGACAGACGAATGCCGCAGCACCGCTTCGGTGATGATCCCCGAAGGATTGGTGAAGTTGATCAGCCAAGCGTCCGGGCAGGTCTGTTCCATCTGGCGGGCCAGATTCAACGTTGCGGGAATCGTTCGCATGGCTTTGCAAAAGCCGCCCGCCCCCGTGGTTTCCTGCCCAAGCAAGCCCAGCGCCAGCGGCATCCGCTCGTCGTGAATGCGCGCTTGCATCAGCCCCACGCGGAACTGGCTTACGACGAACCGGCAACCTGCCAGTGCTTCCGGCAGGGTATCGGCAATCGTGAACTTCGCCGTAACGCCTTCCTTGTTTGCCATCCGTCCGGCCAGTCCGCAAATGGTTTCCACCCGGCCGCGTCCTTCCGGCAGGTCGTAAAACGCAACCTCAAGCGGCGCGAAGGTTTTGGAATGTAATAACCCCTGAATAATTTCCGGCGTATAGCTGCTGCCAGCCCCAATAATCGCGATCTTCATATCTGACTGCCTCCCGATAAAAGTATTGAATCCACCGACTTATTTCCCCCGGGTCGGCCTTTGGGCAGAGTGCTGAAATAAAACGTGGCTGCGCCTCCCGTTCATATGCTTTCCCCGGCGTTCCGGCGTGTTACAAACCGGGTATTGCCGCCAGCTGCTCTTTGAGCGCCTGTTTCTGTTCGGCTGGCAAACGTTTTCCAACTGCGGAAAAAGAGCGGAACAACGCACCTAAAACGGGCTGGCTGCGAATCAGCGTACAGGTTGCCCGCGGCACAAAGGCCGACAGCCGGGTTTGCAGCGGTTTCAGCATCCGCCGGTTCGTATCCCGGGTGTACAGCGAGCCGGATAGTACGACCGGAACAGCCTGCTCCGCCAGCCCCGCGCGGGTCATCAGCCGCCCCAGCATTTCGCCCAGCTCCTCCCCATGCCGCTGCAAAATGCGCAGACAAACCGCATCCCCCTCGTTCGCCAGATCAAAAACGAGCTTCGGAACCGGAAACTCCCGGGGGTAACGGTAATCGCTCCGATAAATACGCAGCGCCAGCTCATCCATCGTTTCACACCCGCAGATTTCCGGCAGACGCAACGAAAGCAGGGTGGGTTCGCCCGTTCCCTCACTGTCCCGAAAAGCAAAATGCAGAGCGGTTTCCGCCAGCTGCTGCCCGCCGCCGAAGTTGCCCAGCATATAGCCCAGCGCGCGAACCGAAAGGAGTGACCCGTCCGGTTTCAGCACCCCCAGGTTGGCGCCGGTACCGCAGATGGAAACCGCGCCCCAGTCCTGCTGAGCTTCCGCGAAAAAGGCAATCCAGCTGTCATTAACAAATTCAAAAGGGATCGGCGTCAGCGGCAGATGCGCGCGCAGAAGGGCGAAATCCTCCGGCAGGTCGGCGCCTGCCATGCCCAGAAAGGCGAACGCCACCTCCTCGCGCCGGATTCCCGCATGGCCGCAGGCCTCGTCCACCGCCCGGGATACGTTTTCCATCGCGGTTTCGATGCCGTCGATCTGGTGGTTGGAGCCTCCCATTCTGCTGAAGCCGACGATTCGCCCTCCCAGTTCCGCAACGACACAATCCGTTTTAGTTCCTCCGCCGTCTATACCGATCACATACCGTTTCTCGCCCATGCGTCCGCCTCTTTCTTAAATACTCGCCACTGTGCTTTTTTCCACGAGGTTCGTCGTATACACCCGCGTGATTCGATCCTTTCGGTCACCCTGCAAAAATCGGGACAGCAGTGTAATGCTGTCGTAGCCGATTTCATACAGCGGCTGGGCCACGCTGGTGATCGGCGGACCGGCATACCCGGCGAGGATTGTCTGGTTATCAAACCCCATTACAGAAATATCACCGGGCACGTCCACGCCCTGCCGCACCGCACACTGGATGGCCGCCGCCGCCGTAACGTCGTCGTAACAGAGCACAGCGGTAGGGCGCTCCTCCTCCGGCATGGCGAGGAACCCGGCCATGATCCTGCCCCCGTCCTCCCAGCCGGTTTCCAGATAGCGCACCAGCGAAAGACCCCCGCGCAGCCCCAGGCTGCGCAGCGCTTCCTCGTACCCGGCCAGACGTTCCACGCACACGCTCCGGTCCTGCTTGCCCGCAATGTACGCGATGCGGCGGTGCCCTCTGCCATACAGATAACGCACGGCGTTAAAAACCCCATGGCGGTTATCAATCAGGAGGCGGTGGGTTTCCAGCCCCCGGATGTCGTTCTCGATCAGGAACAGCGGAAAGTTGGTCGCGTGGAGCTCCCGGATAAACGGCTCGTCCAGGTAACAGGTGCCATACAGGATAACGCCGTCCACCACCCCGTTGCTGAGGTAGCGCACATACTCCCGTTTCCGTTCGGAATCATCCGCCATTACGCTGCAGAATACCACGCGGTAATCGGTTTCCTCCGCGCCGGATTCGAACCCCAGAAGCAGATCGTGAAAAAAGGGGTCATGGAGGTTGTTCACAATCACCCCGATGGCCCCGGTGCCTTTTTTCACCAGTGAGCGGGCCGCCGTGTTGGGGGCATATCCCAGCTGTTGAGCCACTCGCAGCACACGTTCGCGGTGCTCGGGCTGAACGGATCGGCTGCCCGTGAGTGCCCGGGAAACGGTGGCGACGGACACTCCCGCCTGTTCCGCAATTTGTTTGATGGTAATCAAAGCTACTTCTCCTCGCTGGCAAACGTTTACCGTTATCATTATACCTCGTTTTTTCCCTGTTACAAGAGGGGATTGTTTTTCTGTCCGGCACCACGCTCATCACGATCCACACACATTAAAAGCAGACAAGTCCTCCCCCTATCGAACCCGGAAGGGTTCGCGTCAGTGGGGATCGTTTGTCTGCCTTATCAGTCGTTCCCGGATATTTATGCGATTGTTATGCTTTCTCCCGCCCTGTGGGGATAGTTTCGTCCATCGCACAGCTTTAATACGCCGTCCCATGCCGCCAGCGCAGTGGCATGTTTCAGCGCTCCATTCTCCCATTCTAGATCCACCGTATATCCCCCGCGGGCGCGCAGGCCCTGAACGTTTCCGCTTTTCCAAGCGGGCGGCAGCGCGGGCAGCAGGCGAAGGAAACCTTCGTGGCTTTGCAGCAGCATTTCCGCGATGCCGGAGGTTGCGCCAAAATTTCCGTCTATCTGGAACGGCGGATGATTGTCCAGCAGGTTGGGCAGTGTGGAGTTTGCCAGAAGCAGGCGGATATTTTCCCCGGCTTGCGCCCCGTCCAGCAGCCGCGCCCAAAAATGGATGATCCAGGCCCGGCTCCAGCCCGTATGCCCGCCGCCGTTTTGCAGGCGTGCCTCCAGCGTTTTGCGGGCTGCGGCAAAGGCTTCCGTTTTTTCCTGAGTAATCTGCTTGCCGGGAAACAGGGCGAACAGGTGGGAGATATGGCGATGGCCCGGCTCGGTTTCCGCCTTATTCTCCTCCATCCACTCGCAAATCCGTCCGTCCTGCGCAACCCGAACGGGTTTCAGCCGCTCGCGGAGCGCCGCGTATTCGGCGGCGTCCCTGCCCAGAATCCGGGCCGCCTCCACAATCGCGGTGAACAATTCGTACAATATCTGCTGATCCATCGCCGCGTCGCAGCACAGGCACCCGGTTTGCCCGTCCGGAAGGCGGTAGGTATTTTCCGGCGAAAGCGAAGGCGAAACGGTCAGGCCCCCCGCCTCATCCTGCCGCAGCGTCTGTTTGAAAAACAGTGCCGCCTCCTCCATGATCGGGTATTTCTCCTCCAGAAACGCCCGGTCCAGCGTATACAGGTAATGCTCCCAAAGGTGCAGGGAAAGCCAACCGGCCCCCATCTGCCAGTACGTGGACGAAATACAGTTGTCCTGCGGGGCGCAGTCGCCCCACAGATCGGTGTTGTGGTGCGCCATCCACCCCTGCGCGCCGTACATGCGTTTGGCTACGTCTCGCCCGTGCGGAACCATGCGATCGATCAGGTCAAACAGAGGGATGTGCTCCTCTGATAGCGCACAGTTTTCCGCGGGCCAGTAGTTCATCTCCGTATTGATGTTAATCGTGTATTTACTGTCCCACGGCGGCAGAAAGCGCTCGTTCCAGATGCCCTGCAGGTTGGCGGGCAGGCTGCCGGGGCGGCTGGACGACGCGAGCAGATACCGGCCGTAGGCAAACAGGCCGTTGATCAGGTCCAGATCGTTTTCACCGTTTTTTACCCGCATAAGGCGCTCGTCCGTCGGCAGATCGTTCAGCGTCGCATCTTCTGCCCGGATCGACAAGCGGCAGGCATTCATCAGCGGCTCAAAATCCTCGATGTGCTCCCGTTTCAGCGTCTCGTAGCCCCGCTTTTCCGCTTTCTCCAGCCGCGCAAGCGCAATCGGGAGGCGTTGTTCCCCTTCTCGGAAGGAGGTTGCGGACGCGAGGTACAGGGTGCAGTCCCCCTTCAGGCGCAGCATATCACCGGATGCGTACGCCTCTCCCCCGGCAGCGCGCAGCACGCAGCAGTAGGCGATGCCATTATCGCTGGTCGCGCCTTCCAGCAGGATTGTTCGCGCGTCAATCGCGCGCTGCGATGTTACATGGCTGGCCCGGCGAAGCATCACCCGTGTTTCGCCGCCCGATACCCGCAACGCCATCACCAGCGCCGGGTAGGAGAAAAAGCATTCCCGGTCAAAGGCTACCCCATCCAGCGAGTAGCTTACGCGGTGAATGCCGGTTCGCAGGTCCAGCGAACGCCGGTACCCTGCCACGCCTTCTTTCGGCTCAAAGGCACCCGTGTTCGCCCCTTGCATATTGGCAAAAAATAACGGCATCAGAAAACGCGGATGCCCGGGCGTGCGAACGGAAAAAATCAAATCGCACAACGGCTCGTAGCTCCGCTCGCCATCCGGCGTAGCCACTATGGTTTCCTCGGCAAGTTCTTCAGCCTGTGCCAGCTTTTGTTCGGCCAGCAGATTACGTACGCGCTCCACGCCTTGCCGCGCGTCAGCGTTCACACGGTCCGTAAACCCGCCCGACCATACGGAGTCGTTATTCAGCTGCATCCGGTCCGCAAGGGTTCCACCATAGCACATCGCCCCCATAAAGCCGTTTCCCAAAGGAAGCGCCTCATTCCAGTTAGCCGCGGGTTTCCGATACCATAACTCCCTCATGTCGAAAAAATCCTCCTGTTGTATGGATGCGTCAGGCAGCCGTCTGCCTGCGAAAACGGCGGTGCCAGCGCCCGTTACGGGTTCTGCCGCTGCAGCATGGCTTTGTAGGTGGAGGTATTATACCCGGTGTTGCGGCGGAAAGCGCGGCAGAACGTGTTCGCGGAAGGGTACCCTACCTTTTCGGCGATCTGGTTGATGGTCAGGTTTGTAGTGCGAAGCAAGTGCTGCGCTTCCAGAATCCGCAGATCCTCCAGATAACTGGACAGGTTTTTCCCCGTCTGCTGCTTAAAAGCGGTAGACAGTGAGGAGATGTTCACCCCGAAATTGTCGGATATGCTGGTCAGCGACAGATCGCATTCCTGAAAATGCGTCTTCAGGTATTGCGTCACCTGCTGGATCAACTGTTTACCGGCCTCGTTGGTTCCATCCTTCGCGGATTTAGCCAGATCGTTAAAGAGCTTATAGATCAGGGTTTGCTGTTCCTGCGGCTGTGCCGCGCTAATCTTTTCGATGCGCTCCATCATGGCTTCATCCGAAAGGCGCGCCTTTGATGTCAGCATCGGCAGGCAACTCATCGCCACGCTGAGCAGCTCGGATATGAAGATGCCGTGCAGCTGATACGGTATGGGCCGTTCACGGAAGTTCACGCGGAACAGTTCGTCCAGGATCTGGGTCACGGCTTCGCCATCCCCCTGATGAAGCGCCTCAATCAGGCTGTTATGAATGTCGTTGGGCAGGAAGTATTGCAATTTGCCTGGAATGTTATCCATCCAATAAATTCCCGGATACGTTTCCGCTGTCGTCTCCGGCTGCACCAGCATCGCGGTGCGTGCCTGCTCGTAAGAACGGGTGATTTTGCTGAGCGATTGGGTAATGGCGCCGCCGCCGAAGGCAAACAGTCTCTGCTGCAGGTTCGTCGGCAAGGCATGGCAGAAACGCCTGTACAGATCGTTGATCTCCTCTTTTTCCAGATTGAAGAGAATCCAGGCCAGCGTTTTTTCATCAACGTCATAATAGAGGGATTTGCCTGAATAGTTATCAATCTCGTTTTTCAAAGCGATTTTCATGGAGGCGAGCATCTTTAAATTCACGTCGTCGGAATCCCCGTCGTCCTCCGCTTCCAGCCGCAGCAGCACCACGCGGGAGGATTGAAAATCGGCATAGCCCGGAAGCACGTATTCGCACACGCGCGCCGCTTCCGCTTCGTTGGAGAAACCGCCCTGCAGCAGTCGGCTGGCAAAAGAAGAACGCAGCAGAGCCTTATGCTCCGTTGCGATTCGAAACAGGCTTTTGTTGTTATCCTGCAATTGAACGATCATCTCACGGATGGACCGGAACGCTTCGCTGGAATCATCCGGGTCTATGCCCAGTTCGTGCAGAATCGCGGAAATCGGGGACGAAATCCGCTTCGCCTGCCACACGCTCAGTGCTGAACCTACAAGAATGGCGAAGATTAGGCAGCCGATCATCAGATTGCGGTAGATATTTACGCGCGCCAGGATGATTTCAAGCGGCTGAACGGAAATATAGGTAAGCGCGTCGGAATGAAAACGGTTCACAAGCATTTTTCCGTTTGGGCTGTTCAGATAAAACGCGGAAGCGTCGGGTTCCTCCGCCATCCGCGCGGAGAGGGAGGCAAACAGATCGCCGCTGCCATCCTCCAGCTCCGTGTTGCAGAGCAGCTGGTTTTCGCTGTTCAGGATGAAAATCGCTCCGTTGTTGCCGAGGTTGATGCTTTCAAACATGGAAAGCAGTGAATCCTGATTTATCAAAATCAGCAGGTAACCGTCATTGTGGCCCTGCATCGGCTGTACCCGCATCAAATACCAACCGGTGGTCGTTTTCGTCGTCGTTGCTTTATTCAGCGTGATTTCCTGCACGGGCAGAAGACCGTTTTTCATCGTACATCCGGTGATCTGATCCATCAGGGTAGGGGTTGACTCCTGAGAAAGAGTAAAATAGTTCTTAAAAAAGTCTTCATATTGATAGATCATTTTCCCGTTCAGGACGATCCGTGAGTTGTTGAAAAACAGAAAGTAATCCGAAATAAAATGCTGCGTCAGGCTGTAGTTGCTCAGCGCGTTCCGCGCCTCGTTAATCCGGTAGGAATACGGATATTGAAAGCCGTGCGTGTTGGCCTGAAAATAACGGACAGCCGTGTTGTTGATAATTTCGTTTGCGATGTTGTCCACTTCCTGCAGGCGAAGGTTGATCGTTTCCGAAGCGGATTGCAGAACGCCGTTATTGATCTGAAGGGCGTAATTTTGCGTTTCATTAATCGAAATAGTATAAAATACGAAGCTTACGATCAAAGGAGTTAGCAGAACGATAATATAGGTTCGCAAATTGGATAAATACAATCTCTGGTGTTGCCATGCCTCCCGATGAGCAGTAAAATTCATCAGTTTTTTCCCCATACAGGCCCCCCCGTCAGGTTTGGAGAATAGCGCTCTTCTGAGTTTGTTTGTGCATACATTTAGATTCACGATAAACTAAAATTTTCGACTTGTAAATAGGCGAAATTTTGAATATAAAGTACAGAAATGTCGGTAAACCATATGTTTCCCACCTTCTGCGCCATCCCGGTGAAAAAGTGCACACGTTGAATATTTGGCGATTTACTTACCATTTTAAACATGCTATACTCGGCAAAAATAAAACAGGAGGAGGTTGTAAAATGTCGCAAGGCAATGCTATTCAAAAACATTCCAAGCGAAAATACTTCACCACTCACTGGGAACTGTATCTCATGCTGCTGTTTCCCGTGACATTCATTATCATCTTCAATTATATCCCGATGGGCGGCGTGATATTAGCCTTTAAAAACTTCGCGCTGCGAAAGGGGATTTTCGGAAGCCCCTGGGCGGACGAATACGGCATGGGCAACTTTATCCGTTTCTTTTCAAATTACAATTTCATCTCAACGCTCCGCAACACGCTGGTTCTCTCCATCTATTCGATTCTGGTGAACATGCCGAGCGCGATTTTACTGGCGCTTGGTCTCAATTATGTTCGTAAAGAAGCGTTCAAAAAAACGGTGCAGATGGTATCCTATTTCCCCTACTTCATCTCCACCATCGTACTGGCCAGCATGATCAACATGCTGTTTAACACCCGCACCGGCGCGCTGGGTCAGCTCTACTTCACCCTGACCCAATCCAACATTCTGGCCGACGCGGGTCAGTTCGCAAACCTCTACGTCTGGTCGGGCGTATGGCAGGGCGTCGGTTTCGGCGCAATCATCTATCTGGCGGCTCTTTCCAGCGTGGATCCGCAGCTGCACGAGGCTGCCATCATCGACGGCGCCAATGTGCTGCACCGCATCTGGCATATCGATCTCCCCGCGATCATCCCGATGGTAACGATTCTGCTGATCCTGAACATGGGCAGTGTTTTGAACGTGGGATACGAAAAAGTGCTGGCCATGCAAAACCAGAACAACATTAATATGTCCGAGGTGATCTCGACCTACGCGTACAAGGTTTCTCTTGCCGCATCCATCCCGGATTTCTCCTACGGCACCGCCATCGGCCTGTTCCAATCCGTGGTCGGGTTCATCCTAGTGCTGGTCGCCAATAAAACCGCCAACAAACTGACAGGCGTCGGATTTTGGTAGAAGGAGGAGTCCGCATGAAAAGCAACGCAATGGCCGTAAAACCCAGCAGAACAGACCGAATTGTTTATATTGTTAATGACGTGCTGCTCGTGCTGTTCCTGATCGTCGTATTCTACCCGTTCCTGTATATTCTCAGCTGCTCGTTCAGCTCCGGCACAGCGCTGAACGCGGGCCGGGTGGTTCTTTTCCCCGTAGAGTTTACCACCGAGGGCTATGTTGCCATCTTCCAGTACAGGGATATCTGGACTGGGTTTGCCAACTCGTTCCTGTACACGCTTGCCTATACGGGCATCGGTCTGGTGCTCACCATCCTGGCCGCCTATCCGCTGTCACAACCGGGCCTGATTGGGAAGAAACCGCTGATGTTTCTGTTTCTGTTCACCATGCTGTTCAACGGCGGCCTGATCCCCAACTACCTGCTGGTGGTGAAACTGGGGATTCTCGACTCCCTCTGGGCGCTTGTTCTGCCAGGCGCGATCAGCGCATATAATATGATTGTCGCCAGAACGTATTTCATGACCTCCATCCCGCGCGAACTGCACGAATCGGCGGAGCTGGACGGGTGCGGCGAATTCCGCTTTCTGTTCTCCATCGTGATTCCCCTGTCCAAAGCCATTATCGCGGTGCTGGTTCTCTGGCTTGCGATGTGGCAGTGGAACAGCTATTTTAACCCGATGATTTACCTGAACAACAAATCGAAATATCCCCTTCAGCTCGTACTGCGCGAAATCCTGCTGATGGCGAACGTGGACTTTACCAAGGCGGCTACCAACCCCGATATGTTCATCCGCAACCAGCAGTTAAGCGCCATTCTGCGTTACGGCACGATCATCATCAGCAGTCTGCCGCTGATGATACTGTACCCCTTCGTGCAAAAGTATTTCGTAAAAGGCGTAATGATCGGTTCCGTCAAAGGCTGATCCCGTTGCTGAAACCGCCCGGGGTGAGAGCTCCACCGCCGGCCGGTTTGCAAATAGAACACACAAAATGGAGGTATTTCAGATGGCTAAAAAGCTCGTGGCTCTTCTCCTGGTGCTGATGCTCACGATGGGCGGAAGCGTGCTGGCCACCGCGGAAGCTGCTTCGACCGACACAGCGACGCAAACCGACAGCATTTTCCCGCTTAAGGATGAGATCACGCTCACCGCTTTCGTGCTGGGCATGCCCGGCGGCGTGGATTACACCAACAACTACGTTACCCAGTGGATCAAGGAAAAGACCAACATCAACCTTCAGTTCGTAGCGGCTGTAAGCGGCGACGACGGCAAAACAAAGCTCAACATGATGCTGTACAGCGGCGAAAAACTGCCGGACATCTTCATCTCCACCGGCTGGTCGAAAGCGGAATGCCAGAGCTATGGCAAGCAGGGCCTCATCCTGCCGCTGAACGATTACCTGAAGGACGCAAAAGTATGGAATGACCTGAACGTGGAATGCCCCGCCCGTCAGGGTGACCTCACCATGACCGACGGCAATATCTACAGCTACGGCAACGTTGGCGAATGCTTCCACTGCACGCATCAGGCGCGTATGTGGATCTATCAGCCGTGGGTGGATTCCCTCAACGGCGGCGTGCTGCCGACCACGACCGACGAGCTGTATGCCTTCCTGAACAAAGTAAAAACCATGGACCCCAACGCCAACGGCAAGGCGGATGAAATCCCCGTCAGCGGTTACCTGGACGGTTGGGCGACCGACCCGTTCGTATTCCTTTCCAACGCGTTCGTGCAGAACAACAATTTTATCTCCAACACCAACCCGGTCGTGGCGGGCGGTTTCGTTGTGGACAACGGCAAGATCAAGTATAACCTGCTGAGCGACCAGTACCGCGAAGCGCTCCGTTACATGAACAAGCTCTACTCGGAAGGCCTGCTGGATTCCCAGACTTACACGCAGACCAGCGACCAGTGCAACGCAACCCTTGAGAACGACCCGCATCTGGTGGCGCTCATGGGCGGCGGCGCGATGCCCGAAAACAAGAACATGTGGGTTCGCAAAGAGGGCGACTGGCAGGATTGGACCCTGCTGCCTCCTCTGAAGGGACCCGACGGCGTGCAGTATGCCTACACCGGCCTGAATACCTATTACAACAACTGCTGCGGCGTGGTATCCGCTGACTGCCAGTATCCTGAAATCGCCGTGCAGCTCT
>DAOPZG010000064.1:0-13921 GCA_035353235.1 Candidatus Limiplasma sp. | reverse complement strand
ACCAGCACCACATAGAAGGTGGTAATTCCGCTTACGATCAAGCTGTTGAGCACCGAGTGCAGTATCCCCTTTTGCACAACCGTAACATAGTTACCGCCCGTCGGATGAACCGCCACGATCCGAAAGGCCGTATCCGCCCCGTAAATCTCACTGCCCGGCTTAAAGGACGTTACCAGCACCCATAAAAAGGGAAAGAGATTGACAAAGATGAAGCAGGCGATCAGTACCCACATTAACGTACGGCCGATTCTCCGTCTTTCCATAACTGTCTGGTTATCGCGCCTGTTGGCAGGTATCGCGGTCATATGGCTCTCCCCCTTCCTTATTCGTGAATCAGTTCGGCGCCGAGGATTTTCACATACACAAACGCGATCAGCGCCACCAGCGCAAACATCGCTACGACAATCACCGATCCGTATCCGTAGTTGCTTTGCCCGATCATCATTTTATAGGCGTAGATGGACAGGGTTTCCGGCGTTCCTTTCGTTAACACCGCGATCAGGTCGTATACGCGGAAAGCGTCCAGCGTGCGGAACAGCAACGCTACCAACATGCTTGGTTTCAACAGCGGCAGGGTAATCCTGGTGAACGTTTTTACCGCGCTTGCGCCGTCAATGGCGGAAGACTCATACAACCCCTGATCGATCACCTGCAACCCCGCCAGCAGAAGCAAAGCCATATAAGGGGTTGTCTTCCACACATCCGCCAGGATTGCGCTGAACATGGTGCCCCCGGCGGTCGTCAGCAGCAGTTGCGGCGAAGCGATAATGCCCAGTCTGGTAAAGATCATGGCGACCACGCCGCTGGTGCCATCGTACAGGTAGCACCAGATCAGGGCCGATACCGCCGTAGGAATCGCCCACGGAATCAGCGCGGTGGTGCGCACCAGCCCAATGCCGCGCATCGCCTTGTTCATCACCAGCGCCAGCGCCATGCCCAGTACCAGCTCCACCGAAACGGAAATCAGGGTGAATATAAAAGTATTGCCTGTTGCCTGCCCGAAACGGGTATCCTGAAACAGGCGCGTATAATTACTGAAGCCGATATAATTACTGGTAATCAGGCAGGTCTGCATCTCGTCCAGCAATTGCGGCCCTTTGTTTACGATGCGCAGATCCGGATACTTTTGCGCCAGCGTGTTAATGGTTTGCCGCGTCTGCGCCAGCAGGGCGGTAATATTGTTTCCGGTGTCGGCTGAAAGCGTGATCGTTTTTTCCGTGCTTCCGTAGAGCGTTTTCTGGTCGGTGAAGGTCTGTTTGAGGTCGGTCAGGGTCTGCTGATCTGTCGCGTCCACGGCAGCCTCGTCCTTGCCCAGATAATACGTAAGGTAATCGCAATCCTCCGTATACAGCGAAGCGTTCAGCATTGCCCCGGTATAGAGCGCGTTTTTATCCTGCTTATTCGTCTGGTAGTCAAAAAGCGTATACACGAACGACGAAACGATCGGGTATAACGAAAACACCGACACCAGCAAAAGCAAGGGCAGTACAAATAAGAATTCCTTCCACGTCATCCTTCGCTGCATAAGCCTGTCCCTCCGTCGTTCCGATACGGGAAGGGCCGCCGGGCGCTTGCCTGCGCCCGACGGCCCGGTCGCGTTCTGCTTACTGCGCCAGTGCAGCCTGTACGGCCGCCACGGTCGCATCCAGTTCGGCGCTGCCGCTGAGGTACGGGTAGATCGCCTGCTGCAGAGCATCGGAAACCTTGGAGTATTCCGCGCTCACAGGCCGCGCGATGGTGGTTTTCAGCGCGTTCTGGAAGCCGACCATGCCGAGTCGTTCGTCAGCCTTCAGGATCCGCTCGTCGGTCAGCATCTTGTTCAGGCCCGGCAGATAGCCGCCCTTTTCGCTCATGATGACCTGACCGTCTTCACTGTTGAGGAACTTCATAAAGGCAAAGGCACCCTCGGGGCTTTTGCTGTTCTTGTTGATGCCCAGAATCCAGCCGCCCACGGTGGAGCCGCCCGGCAGGGGCGCAACCGCGACCTGATCGTTCTTGATGGTGCCGTCGCTCTTGATGGAGCCCCACATATACGGCCAGTTGCGGGCAAACACGCTTTCGCCCTTGATGAAGCTGTTGGCGGTTTCGCCTTCGGTGTAGTTGAGGATGTTTTCCGGTACGGCCTTGGAGGTGGTGAATTTCTTCATCGTTTCCAGACCGCCCTTGATGTCCTTCCAGTTCGAGGTAAACTCATTGGCGTTGCAGACGAGGCCTTCGTACAGCGACGACTGGAATACGATCCCTGTGGTGGTGCCGCCCTGTCCGGCGTATTTCTCCGCCATCGCCAGCAGATCGTCCCAGGTATAGGTACCGGCTACGAGTTTCTCCGCATCTTCTTTGCTTACGATATCGGTGCGGAAGTAGAGCAGGCCTAGGTCCGGGAAGAACGGCAGTACATACTGTTTGCCGTTGTAGTTGCCGGACGCCATGGAACCCGCGTTGTAATCCGCAACGTTCAGGCCAGCGTCTTCCAGCATCATGTCCAGCGGCTGGATATAGCCGGAGGCCGCGAATTCACCGGCCCATACCACGTCCATCGAGATGATGTCGTAATCGCTGCTGCCCGCCTTCAACGAGGTCGTCAGCTGCTCGCGCATCGCGCCGGAGTCGTTGGTCATGTCCACCCATTCCACTTTGTAGTCACTCTGGGAAGCGTTAAAAGCGTCCACAACCGCCTGCGTGGCCGGGGTCGGGTCTGCCTGTGCGGCAAACTTGATCGTTACGGGTTCGCCAAGCGCCGCGGTCACGCTCAGTACCAGCGCGAAGCTTAACAGAATCGCCAACATCTTTTTCATGATATTCCCTCCTCAATCATTCTGTTCCGGCAGATCGTTTCTTCTCTCCGGTATCTATGAGTATCATAGGCTGTTTTCGTAAAACCGTATTCTATATTTTTGCTGTTTATGTTATTATTCTGATATACTGATTCTGCTTTTTGGAGTCTTTTATCAGGATAGTTATCCTGTGGAACCGTAGCTTCGGGAAAGGAGCGGTCTGAATGGACGAAAACGAGCTGGCGCAGCGGGCGCGTTATTTTCATTATACCACCCGCCTGCCGGTTTTCTGGTACCGTATGGGGCATCTGGTTTCCGCCCTGCCCGCGCAGCCCGAATTGACCGGCTCCATGCTTGGCGAGGAGAACCTGCCGCTATCCGGGCTAAAGCTTGATTCGGCTGTGAGCGAGCCAACCGTTGCGGAAAACGCTTACGCGGAACGTTTCTTATATTTACCCTGTGAAACGGACGAGGTGCTGCTTTGCGGTCCCTTCTGTGCCGATACGTTTATCCACAGCGACCTGCTGCAACTGGTTCGCTCCCTGCGCCTGCCGCTGGACAAACAGGAGCAGCTGACCGCGCATTATTCGGCGCTGCCCCGTTTTTCCGAGATGAATGTGTATTACACCGGCCTGTTCTTTCGGCGTACCTTTCTGGGTGAAACACCACCAGTCCTGCCACAGGCGGATTTGCCCACCGACGAAGACCTTGCCCAGCGGTTTTATCAGAACGCTTACCGCAACCGGATGTCAATGTTCCAGCATCCTCCTTACTTTTTTGAACAGGAAATTACCCGCCAGATTATCCACGGCAACCGGGAACACGCCATGGAGTTGCTGGCGGAACTAAATAAGCTGACGCGCGCTATCCTTGCGGATACGCCGCTGCGATCGCTAAAAAACTCGCTGATCGCTTCCGTTACGTTGTTTACCCGCGCCGCCATCACAGGCGGGGTGCCCAGCGACGAAGCCTTCACCATGAGCGACAGCTTTATCCAGACCATCGAAAAACAAAACGACCTGCGCTTTCTGTCCACCATTGAGGAAGCGATTATCCTCCGATTTATCGACCGGGTGGAACGCACGCGTAAACAGCGCTACTCCCGTCTGGTCCGCCAGACCTCCGCCTATATCGACGAACACCTTTCCGAGCCGATGGATACCGCCTCCATCGCCGCCGCCGTATACGTGCACCCGGATTACCTCTCCCGCCGTTTTAAGCAGGAAACCGGAGAGGCCCTGCATCGCTTTATCCTGCGCCGTCGGGTGGAGGAAGCCTCGCACTTTATGCGGTACGGAAACGATTCCATCCCGGATATCGCTGCATTTTACCAGTTCTCCTCACAAGGGCATTTTACGGCGGTGTTTAAGCAGTTTATGGGTTATACGCCACGTCAGTACCGGGAGTTGTAAGCCTGTTAATTTATTGTAAAACGACAGTTTGCGCCCTTCCACGCGGTTTGCGGCTTCTGCGCAATTTTACGTGGATTTAACATGCCGCATACGCGCCCGTTACACGCTTTTTATATCCTGTTCTTGTATGAGGGGATGAGCGCGGCGCAAGGGCCGAAACCGGGGCTGATCGCACTTGACCTGCTCATACGGCAAACGGGAACGCGGCATGATTTTTAGCGGCGTGATGAAGGAGCACTCATGAGCAAGATTGAAATCAAGGAGCTTAACCTGTACTACGACGATTTTCACGCATTGAAGAACGTAAACCTGTCGATCGGTGAAAACAGGATTACAGCATTCATCGGCCCCTCTGGCTGCGGAAAATCCACGCTGCTCAAAACCCTGAACCGCATGAATGATTTAGTTCCCGGCTGCCATATAAAAGGAAGCGTCGCTTTGGATGGCGAAGATATTTATAGCAACATGGACGTTAACCTGCTGCGTAAGCGCGTCGGCATGGTGTTTCAAAAGCCGAATCCCTTTCCCATGAGCGTTTACGACAACGTCGCCTACGGCCCCCGCACGCACGGAATGCGCCGAAAGGCCATGCTGGACGAAATCGTGGAAAAATCACTGGTGGACGCGGCGATCTGGGACGAGTTAAAAGATCGGTTGCATAAAAGCGCTCTTGGTTTATCCGGCGGGCAACAGCAGCGGCTGTGTATCGCCCGCGCACTGGCCGTACAGCCCGAAGTGCTTCTGATGGATGAACCCACCAGCGCGCTGGACCCCATCTCCACCGCTAAAATTGAGGAGCTGGCCCTGCAACTGAAGAAAGATTACACGCTGGTGATGGTCACCCATAATATGCAGCAGGCCGTACGCGTAAGCGACTGCACCGCGTTCTTTTTGTTAGGTGAAGTGGTGGAATACGGGGATACGGAAAAACTGTTCTCCATGCCGGTGGATAAGCGCACCGAGGATTATATCACGGGGAGGTTTGGTTGATGAAAAACCGTTTCGACGAGCAGGTGGATATCCTCAACGCGCAGATGATCGAAATGGGAGCCATGATCGAAACAACCATCGAAAACGCGTGCGACGCACTCCAGACTGCCAACCTGCCCAAAGCGCGAGAAATCATGGAAGCAGATAGCATTGTTGACCGCAAGGAGCGCGAAATCGAAAGTCTGTGTCTTCGGATGCTGTTAACGCGGCAGCCCGTGGCACATGACCTGCGGGTTGTTTCCTCCGCGCTTAAAATGATAACAGATATGGAGCGGATCGGCGACCATGCCGCCGATATCAGTGAAATCGTTACTTTTATGGATTATTCCGCAGCCATGCAACCGGAACATTTCGGCGCCATGTCCCGCGCGGCGATTGAAATGGTTCACCGCGCGATTGACGCGTACGTACGTCAGGACGTGCAATTGGCCCGCGCGGTCATCGCCAGCGACGATACGGTAGACGAGCTGTTTGTGGATGTGAAACGGGAGTTGATCGAACTGCTCAAAGCCGATTCTTCCCGCGGCAGCGAAGCGCTGGACCTGCTGATGATCGCGAAATATTTCGAGCGGATCGGCGACCACGCCACCAACATTGCCGAATGGGTGGAATACTCCGTTACGGGAATCTATAAAGGGGAAGTGCTTCAATGATTCACGTTGTGGAAGACGACGACGGCGTTCGCGAGCTGGAGCTGTACGCACTCCGGCAGGCCGGGCTGGAAGCGGAGGGATTTCCAACCACGGCCGCTTTTCGCGCCGCGCTGGTCAAGACGGTGCCCGCACTGGTCCTGCTGGATGTGATGCTGCCCGGCGAGGATGGCGTCAGCCTTCTGCAGGGCTTGCGGCGCGATCCGCGCACCAAGCGTCTTCCCGTGATTCTGGTTACGGCCAAAGGGGCGGAGATGGATAAGGTTCGCGGTCTGGACGCCGGCGCGGACGATTATCTCACCAAGCCCTTCGGCATAATGGAACTGCTGGCCCGGGTACGCGCATTGCTGCGCCGCAGTCAGGAGGCCAAACCCCCGCAGATACTTACCGTGGGTCGGCTTACGTTGGATCGTGAGCGCCATCTGGTGCTTGCCGCGGATGATAATATCATTTTGACGCATATGGAATTTGAGCTGTTGTCCTTTCTGATGGTGCATACCGGAAAAGCGGTCACGCGCGAAGTGTTGCTGGACGACGTATGGGGCCTCGGTTTTGCCGGAGATACCCGCACCGTGGATGTGCATATCCGTTCTCTCCGTCAAAAATTGGGCGTCTGCGGCGATATGATCCTCACGGTTCGGGGCGTGGGCTATAAACTGGAGGACGCGCATGCGCAGTAAAGTATTCTGGAGTTTAGTCGGTTTCGCGGTATCTATCGCGCTGTTACTGTGCGTGTTGTTCACAGGGGGTATGTACGTATTTTTTAACCAGCAGCTTCACAGCCAGCTGATCGAAGCATCCGATACACTTGCATCGCTGTTGGACGATCAGGCGGACAAGGTGGTTTTTCTGCAAAACGGTGTTTTTATGGACCGGGTTACGCTGATCGACACAGACGGAACCGTGCTCTATGATAACGAAGCTAACGCCTCGCAGATGGAGAATCACCTCACCCGTACTGAGGTTGCGGATGCAATCCGTACCGGAACGGGCTGGTCCAGCCGCAACAGCGCAACGATGGACGAAACCAGCGTTTATCTGGCCCGAAAGCTGCAAAACGGGCAAATTCTTCGCGTGGCGGGCACGCAGAAAAACGTGCTTTCCCTGCTGCAGGGCACGATTGGCTGGCTGGCGCTCGGGTTGCTGATCAGCGCGCTGATTGCTTCGCAGTTGGCCAGACCATTAACCAAATCGTTAATTAAGCCTTTTAACGCGATTGATCTGGATCACCCCCTGCAAAGCGACGTATATGAAGAACTTGCGCCAATGTTGCGCCGGATGGATGCGCAAAACCGCAGGATCGCCTCGCAAATGCACAATCTGCAACGCCAGCAGGCGGAGTTGAACACCATTCTGAACAGCCTTCGGGAGGGGTTGGTGGTGTTGGACGAACAACATCGCGTTCTGGCGGTCAACCCCGCCGCCGCCCGTATCCTCGGCGCTCCGGAGAACGAGGACCTCTCGGGTAAATCCCTGCCGGAAATCAATCGGCACGAAACGCTGATGCGGTTGCTTAAAGAAAACGGCGGCATCGGCGAGCTGAATGCTCTGGGCCGGATTTATCGCGTATCCGCCAGCCTAGCGGGCGAGGATCTGGGAATGGTGCTCCTTCTACAGGATGTAACCGAAGAACGTACGGCAGAGCAAAACCGCCGCCAGTTCAGCGCGAACGTAAGCCACGAGCTGCGAACGCCACTCACTACCATCAGCGGATATGCCGAACTGTTGGCAACCGGGCTGGCCAAGCCGGAGGATACTTCCGTACTGGCAGGGAAAATCCAGCAGGAAAGCAAACGGATGCTATCGCTGATCGAAGATATTATCCGTCTCTCCAAGCTGGATGAAGGCGCCGCAGGCGAGAAACAACCCATTGACCTGCTGCTTCTGGCACAGTCCTGTGCGGCCAAAATGAGCGATGTCGCCGATAAGCTGGGCGTTACCGTTTCGGTGGAAGGTGAAAGCGCCGTTGTTCAGGGGGATCGCACTCTGCTGGAGGAGATCGTGGTTAACCTGATTGACAACGCGATTAAGTATAACAAACGAAACGGCCGCGTATTCGTTACCGTTGAGATGCAAGATAACAAACCGAAATTTACCGTACGGGATACAGGCGTAGGCATTCCGGAAGAACACCAGTCCCATGTGTTTGAGCGGTTTTACCGGGTAGATAAAAGCCGTAGCAAGGAAACCGGAGGTACCGGTCTGGGGTTGAGCATCGTAAAACACGGGGCACAGCTGCACGGGGCGGAAATCACGCTGGAAAGCAAGCCGGATCAGGGAACCGTTATCACCCTGCTTTTCCCGGTACAAAAAGAAAATGCTTGATGATAAACGGGGGATGTTGGCCGATAACCAGCATCCCCCGTTTTCACCGCATCATTCCGTTACAAAGGTCTCTCCCGGTTGATCAATCGTTTCCAGCGAGGATAAGGTTACATACAGGTATGTCGTATCCCCAATTATATAATCAGCCAGCACGCCTTCTGCCCGTACCCATGCGCCATCTGAAGGATACGGTTCTTTCGTTTCCGTCGGCCAGCGCACTTCCAGCCCGATATCGTAGGCTGCGCAGCAATCGCCCGGGTAGTAACGGAATACCTTGTACTCGTCGGTTCCGCCCACCTCCGCTCCGTCGTGGAACGTACTGAAAAGCCCTTCCAATTGAACTGTCTTGCCGACATATTCTTCGGGATGTTTCTCCATCTGCGTCAGTTGGAATACAAAAGTGTTCTCCGCTATTACAATAGCTGGCTCCCCGGGCGTAGGTTCCGGCTCGGCAAATGCGCCGAACGCTGTAAGGCAGAGGATGCCAGCCAGTACAAGCGCGATTAAGTACTTTTTCATGCGTTTCTCCTTTGGGTGTCTGCTTTGTGCCTTTCCAAACGGCTCCTTCATCTCAATACACCATCTTCTCCGCGGTGAAACGTTACATCTTTCATCGGAAAAGACGAGATACGGTTTAAGGATGCAAAATGTTTGAGGATATGTTATAATAAAGAGTGTCGGTTTTCAGTACCGATGGAACGTATACGAGGAGGGTTTTTCTTTGGACGACCCGATAGGCGGTCAATTACTGGTTCAGTTTATCCTGATTCTTATCAATGCGTTTTTCGCCGCGACGGAGATTGCCGTCATATCGCTAAACGACAACAAAGTTCGTAAGCTTGCCGAGGACGGCGATAAAAAGGCTGCCGTCATGCTGAAGCTTGCCGAGTCCCCCAACGACTTTCTCTCCACCATTCAGGTTTGCATCACCCTGAGCGGTTTCTTGGCCAGTGCCCTGGCAGCGGACAGTTTCGCATCCCGTCTTTCCCAGGCTCTGTACGCCGCCGGCTGGACGTTTTTTTCTCATGAAACGCTCAATACTCTGTGTCTGATCTTTATCACGCTGGTGCTCAGCTATTTCACACTGGTGCTGGGCGAGCTTACCCCCAAACGGATTGCCATGCAGAATCCCGAAAAGGTCGCGAGGTTCAGCTGTGGCGTGATCGTTTTTGCGCAGAAGTTTTTTCGGCCTGTGGTCCGGTTGCTGTCTGGCAGCACCAACCTGATGCTGCGCCTTTTCCATATTCATCCCGGCACCAATAACGATAAGGTAACCGAGGAAGAAATTCGCATGATGGTTGACATCGGCGGCGAAAGCGGTACCATCCAACAGGATGAACGCACGATGATCGAAAATATTTTTGAGTTTAACAACACAACCGCTGAATCGGTCATGATTCACCGTATGGATGTGGTGAGCATTCAGGTGGACGAAACGTTCGACGAAATCCTTACGACCATCCGGGAATCGGGTCTTAGCCGCTTCCCCGTATACGACGAGGATGTAGACGATATTGTCGGCGTGTTGAATACACGCGATTTTCTGCTGAACGCGCAGAATGATTCTCCCAAACCGATGCGGGACTTGTTGCGCCCCGCTTATCTGGTTCCTGAAACGGTTCAGGCGGATACGCTTTTCCGCGATATGCAGAAGCGAAAAGTGCATATGGCTATCGTGGTGGACGAATACGGCGGTATGAGCGGTATCGTCACCATGGAAGACCTGCTGGAAGAGATCGTAGGCAATATCTACGACGAATTTGACCCTGCCGAGGAAAGCGAAATCGTACAGATCAGCGAGAACCTGTGGCGCTGTGAAGGCTCGGTCGATCTTGAAACCCTCGCGGAAACGCTGGATGTGGAACTGTCGCTGGACGAGGAATACGACACGCTCGGGGGTATGGTTCTAAGTTGCTTTTCCACTATCCCGGAAGATGGCTCCAAGCCGGTTGTAGATGTCAACGGCCTGCACATTCAGGTAGAAAAGATTGACGAGCACCGTATTGAAACGGCGCTCGTCAGCAAGATCCTCCCCTCTCCGGAGCCGGAGTTGCCCGAGGAGAACCGCTGATGCCGATTTATCGCAACCTGATCTGGGATTTCGATGGTACTTTGTATAACACTTATCCGCAGGTCGCGGCCGCGATGGTCGCGGCGCTCGCCGATTTTGGCCATCCGATTGATTCAGCCGAAGCCTACCGGCTGGTAAAAGTTACAGTCTTTCATGCCATAACGGTTTATGCGGAACGTTTTGGGTTGTCTTCGGCAGAATTGCTTGCCGCGTTTCAGGCGCATCACGCCAAGGAAACGCATTTCCCCATGATGCCCGGTCTGCGCGAATGCCTTGCGGAAACAAAGCGGATGGGCTGTCGCCACTATCTGTTTACACACAGAGACCGGAAAGCGATTGAACAGTTGGCCGACGATGGGCTGGTTCCGTTTTTTGAGGATGCCGTCACCAGAGAAAGCGGCTTTGCTGACAAACCTTCATCGGAAGCAATCGAGCATCTGATTCGCGTTCACGGTTTTCGCGCCCGGGATACGCTGATGATCGGCGATCGGGACATTGACATTCAGTCCGGCCAGGCTGCGGGTGCAGCGGGAGTATTATTTGATCCCGACGGTTTTTATCCCGGACTGAAGGTCGATTTTTCCATCCGTTCTTTATCTGACATTCCCCTGCTGGTTTGCCAGGCATAAAAGACGCCGCGCAGTATACCATACTGCGCGGCGTTTCAGTTTACAGATTAGATCCGACAGAGCGAATCGAGTCGGCTATATATCCGTGTCAGGGTTAACCCAAACCTGCGGATTTATAAGATTGTCAGGTTTCCGTCCCGCCAACGCGTTCCTGATCTCTTCGGCACACTGTTCAGCCATCCGGTTGCGCGTACGGAGGGTATTGCTCCCGATATGGGGTGTCAGAACTACATTATCCATCCGTTTCAATCGTTCCGTAATGTCCGGTTCGTTTTCAAACACATCCAGCGCGGCGCCTGAAATCTGTCCGTTCTCCAGCGCGTCTGCCAATGCCGCCTCATCGATCAGCTTACCTCTTGCGGAGTTAAGCAGGAAGGCAGTCGGCTTCATCAGGCGCAATTCTTCCGCACCAATCAGATGATAGTTTCCGGTTCTTAACGGGCAATGGAGTGAAACCACATCGGCAACGCGCAATAACTCGGCAAGTGGAAGCCTTCTGGCATTTCCGGTTACGGAGTAAGGTTTAATTGATGGGTTGGTATATACCACGCGCATCTGCAAGAACCGGCCGAACTCTGCCACTCTGGCGCCGATGCGTCCCATTCCCACAATGCCAAGCGTCATCCCCTCGGGTGAAACGCCCATGCTTCCACCCATGGTAAACAGGCTGTGATCCGTTTCCTTATTTCGCAGTTTACGGTCCATCTCACTCACGCGGCGCAGCAAAGTTAACAGCTGTGCCATGGCGAGCTGTGCCGTTGTTTCCGTAACTGTGTCCGGGATATTGCAAACAGGGATTCCGTAGCGGGTTGCAGCGACAACGTCCACAGCGTCATACCCCGCTCCATATACGGCGATCAACCGGCACCGGCGGCATTCTTTCAGTATTTGCTGGTCCATCGGGCCACATGCAACAATCGCGTCGCATTCCGGCACAAGGTCCAGCAATTTTCCGTGTCCGAAAGCCTTGCCGGGTTTGGGAATCAGTAAGGTATTCGGTTTGAGCAGCGCGAACCGCTCCGCGGGCACCCCGTGGGTGATCAGGATTGTCGCCATGTTTTCATCCCTTTCCTGCGTATGTCCGTATCATAACAAGTTTTATTCGGCTGCGCAAGCCATTGTGCGCTTTCGTGTAATATTCATGTGAAATTGATTGGACCGCTTGCATTATATAATACATTATGATACAATTTATGACGTTCGAATACGTTTCATCGGAGGGAATGTTATGTGCGGAATCGTTGGATATATCGGTCCTCAGGAGGCCTGTCCCATTTTAATGGAAGGTCTTTCCCGCCTCAGTTACCGTGGATACGACAGTGCTGGTGTCGCCATTCTGGATACTGAAGGAAAAATAAATATTCACAAGGCAAAGGGCCGCCTGGAAAATCTGGCGTCGATTCTGGAAAGCCAACCGTTGTGCGGCAGTGCCGGTATCGGACATACCCGCTGGGCAACCCATGGCGAGCCCAGTGACCTGAACGCGCATCCGCACACCGATGTTTCAGGCGGCATCGCGGTTGTTCACAATGGGATTATTGAAAACCACGAAGTTCTCCGCAAACATCTGCAAAGTCAGGGATGCGTATTTGTGTCCCAGACTGATACCGAGGTAGTCGCCCACCTGCTGAGCAGTTTATATGACGGCGATATGAAAGCTACGCTTCTGAAAGCCATGCAAATGCTGGAAGGCAGCTACGCTCTGGGCGTTCTTTGCGATGCCGAACCCCGCAAATTATTCTGTGTGCGTCACGAAAGCCCGCTTGTCGTAGGCTCTAAGCAGGGTGAAGCCTTTATCGCAAGCGATATTCCCGCCCTGCTGAGCCACACACGGGACGTCATCTTCCTGAAAGACAAGGAACTGGCTGTTCTCTCGGAAGATGGCATTTCGATTTATAATCAGTTCGGCGTGCCGCAGGTGCCGGAAATCTATCATGTGACCTGGGACCTCAGCAGCGCGGAAAAAGGTGGTTACGCCCACTATATGCTCAAAGAAATCCACGAGCAGCCTACCGCCCTGCAAAACACCTTTACCCCCCGCAACAGCGGCGACCCCCACCTTTATCCCTGGCTGCCCGTAACGCCGGAGGATGCACGGGAATTGCGGCGTATTAACATTGTCGCCTGCGGTACCGCCTACCATGCGGGGGTATTTGGTAAATATGTGATTGAGAAACTCGCGCGTGTGCCGGTGCTGGCCGACGTTGCCAGCGAATACCGCTATCGCGACCCCATTATTGGAGAACACGAACTGTTTATCGCGGTTTCCCAGAGCGGCGAAACCGCAGATACCCTGGCGGCGCTTCGCGAAGCCAAACGCCGCGGGGCCAAAGTGCTCGCCATTTGTAACGTCGTCGGTTCCAGCATTGCGCGCGAAGTGGGCGACGCGAATACCCTTTTCACCTATGCCGGGCCGGAAATCGCCGTAGCCAGCACCAAAGCCTATATGACACAGGTGGAAATGATGCTTCTGATCGCCATAGCGCTGGGTGATATGCGTGGCACCCTCTCCCCCGAAGAAGCGGAACGTCTGCGCAGAGAGCTGAGCGCCCTGCCCGCCAAGGCCGAAAAAGCGTTGCTGTCGGAAGAGAAGCTGCAATGGTTTGCCTCCACCGCCGTAAACAAGAAGCATGTTTTCTTTGTCGGTCGTGGGCTGGACTACGCGCTTTCGATGGAAGCCGCGCTGAAGTTAAAAGAGGTCAGCTACGTATTCAGCGAAGCTTACGCGGCAGGGGAACTGAAGCATGGTCCGATCGCGCTTTTGCAGGAAGGCCGGCTGGTCGTCGCTACCATCACGCAACCCAATCTGCTGGACAAAACCCTCAGCAATCTGCGCGAAGTGAAGGCGCGCGGCGCCTATGTGCTGGCCATCAGCCGTGAGGACTTGCGTGAAAAGGTGATCGGGGAAGCCGACGAACTGGTACTGGTGCCTGCCGCGGACGATTTGCTGGCCCCCCTGCTGGCAGTCATCCCCTTGCAGCTGTTTGCCTATTGTATGGCCGTAGCGCGCGGTTGCGATGTGGATAAGCCACGCAATCTGGCCAAGAGCGTCACTGTGGAGTAATCATAC
>DAOPZG010000063.1:0-14065 GCA_035353235.1 Candidatus Limiplasma sp. | reverse complement strand
CCATGGAGGTTGTCAGGCAGAAACAACAGGAGTTGCGCCGACTGCTCAACATTCAGGGGGTAACGTTCCATTGGCACGATCCCTCCATCAGTTCTCTGGAGGCGTGTTTCGCGGTGGGCGACCGTCACATGGCAGATGTGCTGTACCGCGCGTGGGAACTGGGTTGCAAACTGGACGGCTGGAATGATCAGTTCCGCTATGACCTGTGGATGCAGGCGTTCCGGGATTGTGGCATAGACCCGGCTTTTTACGCAAACCGCCCAAGGGGACTGGAAGAACTGCTTCCGTGGGACTTCATCGACATTGGCGTTACCAAGCGCTACCTTCGTCTGGAGTATGAGCGCGCCCTGAAGGCGCAGACGACGAAGGATTGCCGCCAGGGTTGCAATGGGTGCGGCATTGAGCGGATAAAGGGGTTGTGCAGCCTATGCGGATGATGGTTGTGTTTGAAAAAAGCCTGCCCGTACGTTATATTGGTCATCTGGACTTGATGCGTTCGGTGCAGCGCGCGCTCAGGCGCAGCGGTCTGCCGATCCGTTACAGCAATGGTTTTAACCCCCATATCCAACTAAGCTTCGCCGCGCCCCTTTCCGTGGGCGTGGTGGGGATGCGGGAGATCATGGATGTGCCTGTGGAGGGCGAGCCGGACCCGGAAAATTTTGCGGCGGTGCTTCGTAAGACCCTGCCGACGGCGTTGAAAGTGCTGTCGGCCCGTATTATCCCGGACGATTTTCCCACACTGATGGCGTTGGTAGCCGGGTCGGAATTGCGTGTGGAAATTGATCCCGGCGTGGAAGCGGACAAGGTGGCCGAAGCGTTCCAGAGCTTTATGGCAACGGACGAATGCGTTACTTTGCGCCGCACGAAAAGCGGCGAGAACCAGACCAACATCCGCCCGTTCATCCGGGATGGGTCAATCGAGCAGACGGAGAACGGCTATACCCTGCGCTGCACGGTGATCAACAAACGGGAAGGCTCGCTGAAACCAGTTGTGCTGATGCAGGCGCTCTGTGAGATGGCCGGGATTGAGGCAGTACCGTATATTGCCTATCGGGACAGGATACTGGCAAGCGGGAAGAACGGAACGGTGATCTCTCTGGAGGAATACAACCATGGCTGATACGCTTCGCGTTCTGGTAAAAGCCTGCGGTACCCACCGTGATATCGCGCTGATCCAGGAAGGAAAACTGACCGAGTACTACACGGAGGACGCCGCGGAAGGCACGCTGGTGAACGCGGTGCTGCTGGGTCGTGTCGAAAATGTGGTGCCGGGGATCAAGGCCGCGTTCGTGCAGATTGGTCAGCCGCTGAACGGCTTTTTGCCGCTGAATGAGATGCCGAGCTTTCGGCAGGCGGAAGGCGACAGAGCACCCGCGTCCGGCGCGGAAATGATCGTGCAGGTGAAGAAGGACCCGAAGGATCAAAAGGGCGCTTTCTTAACCCGTGATATCGCGCTGCCGGGGCAAAACCTGATCTATATGCCGTTAAACCATTATGTGGGGGTCAGCAAACGTGTAACGGAACCCCAGGAACGTGAAACCCTGCTTGCGATGGGTCGGGAACTGGGCGCAGAAACAGAGTTTGGCCTGATTATGCGATACGCCGCTCTTTTCGCCGGCCGGGACGAGTTGCTGGCAGAGCTTACGGAGCTTCGTGCGCGCTGGACGGAAATCCAGACGAAGGCGAAGTATCAAAAAGCCCCTGCGACCCTGTACCGTGACCCGTCGGCGCTTACTTCGCTGGTGCGGGATTATGCGGCCCGCTACCAACTGACCATTACCTGTAACGACGCGGTAAACCGGATGCCCGCGCCCCCTACAGGCCTGTTATGGGAGCAGGTAAGCGAAACGGAAATGGAAGCCGCCTGGCGGGCGGCCCGGATCCCGGAACAGCTTGCCGAAGCCCTGTCCCGTAGAGTGACGCTGAAAAACGGCGGTTCGCTGGTGATCGACGAGCGGGAAGCGCTTTCCACCATTGACGTAAATTCCGGCCGATATATCGGCGACCGGGACAGCGAACTTGCGTTGCAGCTGAACCTTGCGGCCTGCGACGAGATTGCCCGGCAGATTCGGCTCCGAAACCTCAGCGGTATCCTGCTGATCGACTTTATCGATATGAAAAACGACGAAGCCCGCGATGCCGTGAAGGGGAAGCTGAAGGACGCCCTCTCCCGTGAACGCGATAAAACGGTGATTCACGGATTTACCAGCCTTGGTTTGCTGGAGATGACACGCAAACGCACCGGCGTGTCCCTGCGGGACGCGCTGGCCACCCCATGCGGCGCCTGCGGCGGAACAGGGTACCGTATCCAACCAGAAAGGGAAACAACACCTTGCGAAACGAACCCGAATTTGTAACCGAAGCGGAAAGGTTGAAACAGGAAGAAGCGGAAGAAGCCATTGCCGCCATGCCCAACCGCCCGGAAACCTACCATATCGTTACCTACGGCTGCCAGATGAACGCGCACGACAGCGAGAAACTGGCCGGGATGCTCGATCGGATGGGGCTTACGGAAGCAGACGACCGCACCCACGCGGACCTGGTGATTTTTAATACCTGCTGTGTACGTGATAACGCGGAGCGCCGGGCGCTGGGCAATGTGATATGGCTAAAGGAACTGAAAAAAGAAAAACCGGGGCTGATTATCGGTGTGTGCGGGTGCATGGTGCAGCAGCCCGGCATGGCGGAGCGGATTTTAAAGCAGTATCCGTTCATCGACTTGGCGTTTGGCACCCACAACCTGCACACTCTGCCTTCGCTTCTGTACGCTCTGCTTACGCAGCATAAGCGCGTGGTGAGCGTAAGCGAACGGGACGATCTGATCGCCGAAGGGGTGCCGGTACGGAGGCTTACCGATTACAAAGCCTATATTACCATTATGTACGGTTGCAACAACTACTGCTCTTACTGCATTGTGCCCTATGTGCGCGGGCGAGAGCGCAGCCGCCGGACGGCGGATGTGCTTGCCGAGGCGGAGGCGCTGCTGAAAAGCGGCGTGCAGGAGATCATGCTGCTGGGGCAGAATGTGAACAGCTATGGCGACGGCGGGAACGAGGATTTCCCACGGCTGCTGCAGGCGCTTGAACGGCTGGGTGTTCCCCGGATAAGGTTTATGACCTCGCACCCCAAAGACCTGTCCGACAGCCTGATTGAAACCATGGCGGGCAGCGCGCACATCTGCAACCATCTCCACCTGCCGGTGCAAAGCGGCAGCGACGAAATCCTTGCCGCCATGAACCGCCGCTACACGCGGGAAAAGTATCTGGAACGCGTGCAGGCCCTGCGCAAAGCGGTGCCGAATATCGGGCTAACCACCGACCTGATCGTCGGCTTCCCGGGGGAAACAGACGCGCAGTTTGAAGACACGGTTTCGCTGGTGCAAACAGTGGGGTATGATTCTGCGTTCACCTTTATCTACAGCCCCCGGAAGGGCACGAAAGCCGCCGAGCTGCCTGGGCAGATTGCGGAAGACGTATCCGGCCGCCGTATTCAGCGCCTGATTGATACCGTGGAAGCGGGTACCGCCGCCATCCACCAGAGCCTGATTGGGCAAAACGAAGCCGTGCTGGTGGAAAGCCTTAGTAAGCGGGACGGGCGCATGGTTTCCGGAAAGGGAACGCGCGGCATTACGATCACCTTCGAGGGTTCGGAGGCGGACATTGGGAAAATTATCCCGGTAACCATCACTTCCGCGGCAGTAAACACCCTGCGCGCGGTCAGAAAGTAAAGGAGATACTCATTTATGGAAAACGTTTTAAATCATGCGGAACAGCTGGCCGAATCCATTCTGGACAGCGAGGAGTTTATTAAGATGAGGCTGGCGGAGCAGGCCGCCATGCGGGACGAAGCGGCAACCCAGCTGATTACGGATTATTCCGAATGCCGCAAGGATGTGGAAAATTTACTGGCTGCCAGCGATATGGACCACAGCGCGCTGGCGGAAGCGGGGAAAAAGCTGGACGCGGCTCAGAAAGCCATGGAAGAGAATGAAAAAATCAAAGCCATGCGTGAAGCGAACGATGTTTTTAACCAGATGATGCAGCAGGTGAATAAAATCATCAAGCTTGTGGTGACCGGCGAATCCGACGAGGAAGAAGAAGGTTGCTCAAGTTGCTCCGGCTCCTGCGAAAGCTGCGGCGGTTGCCACTGATCCGCCGCCCGTAAACCGTCAGAAAGGACAGACCGCCCATGCCCGTAACCCCGATGATGCAGCAGTATCTGGACGTGAAACAGAAACACCCGGATTGCATTGTGTTTTTCCGGATCGGTGATTTTTATGAGATGTTTTACGAGGACGCACAGCTGGCGTCACGGGAGCTGGAGCTGACGCTGACCGGTAAGGATTGCGGCCTCAGCGAACGCGCGCCGATGTGCGGAATACCCTACCACGCCGCGACGACCTATGTGTCCCGCTTAATCGAGAAGGGGTATAAGGTGGCCATCTGCGAGCAGATGACCGATCCGGCGCTGAGCAAAGGGCTAGTGGAGCGGGAAGTGATCCGGATTATCACCCCCGGTACGGTGGTGGAACCCGGAATGCTTGATGAAAAAAGCAACAGCTATATCCTGTGCGTCGCCTTCCTTGGCAGGGAGGCGGCGCTGGCCTACACGGACGTAAGCACGGGGGAGTTTACCGTACACCTGCTTGCGGACGCCGCGGCGCATTTGCGCGACGAACTGACCCGGATTGCCCCGCACGAGATTGTAACCAACGACGAGGATGCGTTGTCCGTTTCGCTGGATGAAACGGTCGCGCTGGCACAGCTTCCCGCGTCCGCCTTTGAGCGGAAGAACGCGGTGCGGCAGATACTTACCCATTTTCAAGCGGCGACGGTGGAGGCGCTCGGGCTGGAATCGCGGGATAAGCGGATCATCGCGGCGGGGGCGTTGCTTGCCTATCTCAACGATACGCAGAAGAACTCGCTGGCCCATATCACGCAGATTACCCCGTACCAGAGCGGGCAGACGATGTATCTGGATCGTATGACACGCCGGAATCTGGAACTGACCGAGAGTATGCGAAGTGGCGAACGCCGGGGTTCGCTTTTATGGTTGCTGGACGAAACCTCCACCGCTATGGGCGCGCGGACATTGAAGAGTTGGGTGGAAGAACCCCTGACCGACGCGGAACGGATTGAAGCCCGTCTTTCGGCTGTGGAAGCGCTGAAAAACGATTATATAACCGCCGACGAACTGACCGAGGCGTTGAAAGATATCGCCGATCTGGAAAGATTGCTTGGTAAAATCAGCTATAACAGCCTGAACGCGCGGGACTGTCTGGCCCTGCAAAAATCGCTCTCGGCGATCCTGCCGATTAAAACGCTGATCGGGAAATTCAGCGTACCCGCAATAGCCGCGCTGGGGCACACGCTGGCTCCGCTGGATTCGTTGTGCGCGCTGCTGCAAAAGGCGATCCATCCGGACGCTCCGCCGACGCTGACGGACGGCGGCATCATCGCGGATGGTTACAACACAGAGCTGGACGGGTACCGCGAAGCTTCCACCAACGGAAAACAATGGGTGCTGGATTTGGAAACGGCAGAACGGCAGGAAACCGGCATCAAGAACCTGAAGATTCAGTATAACCGCGTGTTCGGTTTTTACATCGAGGTAACGAAAAGCAATCTGGCCAACGCGCCGCTGCGGTATACCCGCAAACAGACGCTGGCCAACTGCGAGCGTTTTGTAACGCCGGAACTGGCGGAGATCGAACGGAAAATTACCGGCGCGCAGCAATCGGCGTTGGCGCTGGAAGCCCAGTTATTCGCGGAAATCCGCGACGCGATTGCCAGAGAGATACCAGCCATTCAGCAAAACGCGCTGGCGCTGAAAACGCTGGATGCGTTGCTTTCGCTGGCGAAAGTGGCCCGGGATTTCGATTATGTCAGGCCGGAGATTGCCGATGACGGCGTGATCGACATCCGCGCGGGCCGTCACCCGCTGGTGGAAAGGATGCAGACGGACGTTCCCTTCGTGCCCAACGATGTGCTGCTGGACGGGGATCAGAACCGGATGCTGATCATCACGGGGCCGAATATGGCCGGAAAAAGCACCTATATGCGGCAGGTGGCACAGATTGTGGTGATGGCACACATCGGCAGTTTTGTGCCCGCCCAGAGCGCGCACATCAGCCTGTGCGACCGGGTCTTTACTCGGATCGGCGCAAGCGACGATCTGGCGGGCGGGCAGAGCACCTTTATGGTGGAAATGAGCGAAACCGCCAACATCCTGCGCAACGCGACGACAAAGTCGCTGGTGATTCTGGATGAAATCGGCCGGGGCACCAGCACGTTTGACGGCTTAAGCATCGCGTGGGCCGTTGTGGAGTATATGCTGGACAGGAAAAAGTGCGGCGCCAAAACCCTGTTCGCTACCCATTACCATGAACTGAGCGAGCTGGAAGGCCGCTTTGAGGGCGTGAAAAACTACTGCATCACTGTGCTGGAACGCGGCGAAGATGTCATTTTCCTGCGTAAAATTCAGCCGGGCGGCGCGGACAAGAGCTACGGGGTTCACGTGGCGCGGCTGGCGGGCATTCCCGCGTCGGTGGTCGCCCGCGCGCATGAGATTCAGGCACGGCTGGAAGTAAGCGACATCAACCAGGAAACGATCAGCCAGAACATCCTCGAAGGAAAAAAGAAAGCGAACCGGCAGACCGACCTGTTTCATCTGGAAGAAGACAAACTGGTGGAAGAGCTGAAAAATCTGGACGTGTTGTCCATTACCCCGATGGACGCGCTGAACGCTTTATTCCGCCTGCGTGAGAAAGCCAGGAGGTTGTAACCGAAAACCCAAAGGAGGGCGCCATGGAAAACCAACCCATCCAAAGACTTTCCGACGAAGTGATCGGACAGATCGCCGCGGGCGAAGTTGTGGAACGCCCTGCCGCCGCCGTAAAGGAACTGGTGGAAAACAGCATCGACGCGGGCGCGACCGCCGTAACGGTGGAGCTTGCGGACGGCGGGCTTACGTCGATTCGCGTCAGTGATAATGGCCGCGGCATTCCCGCGTCGCAGGTGAAAATGGCGTTTGAACGCCACGCGACCAGCAAGCTTACAAAGGCGGAGGAGCTGTACGATATCCATACGCTGGGATTCCGCGGCGAAGCGCTGGCAAGCATCGCGGCAGTTGCCAGAGTAACCTGCGTAAGCCGTACCGCGACTGCGGAGTACGGTGTGAAAGCAAGGGTGGAAGCCGGAGAGTTTCTGGAAGTGGTCGAAGCGGCCAGCCCGGTGGGGACCAGCGTAACAGTCAAAGACCTCTTCTATAACGCTCCGGTCCGGTTGAAATTTCTAAAGAAGCCAAGTACTGAAGCGGCGTTTGTGTCGGATTTTATCATGCGGCTGATCCTGAGCCGCCCGGATGTGGCCTTCCGGTTTGTCAACCAGGGCAAGACGATTTACCGCAGTGCCGGAGACGGCACGCTGGAATCCGCCGTATACTGTGTATACGGTAAGGATGCGCTGCGCGCCATGCGCCCGGTGAAGGGTGCGGAAGCGGGCGTGCTGGCAGAAGGGTATGTGGGCGTGGGAGAGTTGGCCCGGGGGAATCGGCTGCAACAGAGCTTTTTTATCAATGGGCGGTATTTCCGGGATGAAACCCTGAGCAAAGCGCTGGAAAGCGGCTGCGAGGGCTACGTGATGATCGGACGCTACCCGATCTGCGTGCTGGCGCTTACGATGCCCTACCGGCAGGTGGACGTGAACGTACATCCGAACAAACTTGAAGTTCGCTTTCAAAACCCGGACGCGGTCGCGCTGGCTGTGGAGGACCTGACCCGCCGGGCGCTGCGCACCGTAACCATACAGGATGCGCTTTCCGGCAGGGAAGGGCAGCAGGAATTGCCTGTGCTGGATGAACCAATACAAGTGATTTCCCTGCGGCAGGAGGACGGAACCCCGATCCACCCTGTACCGGAAACGGCGGAGGAGGTTAACCCACCGCTGCAACCGCAGGCTGAAGACGACGGCGAAAGGCTGACCCCCGCACTGAACGAACCGATTGCCATGACGCGCGATGATTCCGAAACGCTCATCAAACCGCCGTCCGGCCTGTGGCTTACGGAGAAAACGCAGGCCTATCCAACAGCGGAACTGCAAACGACAGGCAAAGGGGTAAACGACGAAGGGCAGGAACGGATCACGGAGATTCAAACGATGATTCCGGAACCTTCCGCGCCGCCTGTAGGAAACACCTGGGCGGAAAGTGCGGGCCACGCCGAAACGTTGGTTTCGATGGAGCAACAACGGATGGTACCGGACGCGGAACCGGCGCAGATGCGCTATATTGGCGCGGCGTTTAAAACCTATCTGTTGTTTGAGGTGGGGGAGCGCCTGCTGATGATTGACCAGCATGCGGCGCACGAGCGGGTGCTGTATGACCGGTTTATGGCACGTTACCAGGGTCCGAAACAGTCCCAGCGGTTGCTTACGCCCCAGATGGTACGGCTAACCGCGCGGGATGTGGGATTGCTGACTGAGATGGAACCCGAGCTGACCGAAGCGGGCTTCGAGATTGATGCTTTCGACGCGACCACGGTCGCGGTACGCGCCATTCCAGTAATTCTGGGGCAAAACGAACCCATCCGGGAACTGCTGCTGGACATGCTGGACGAAACCCTGAACCACCGGGGAAAGGTGACGCACGACCGAATCCGCCGCAGGGTGGCTCAACTGGCCTGCAAACACGCTATCAAAGGCGGGGATGCGTTGTCGGTGGAAGATGTGAAGGCGCTGATCGCCCAGATGCTTGCAACTAACGTACAGCCCACCTGCCCGCACGGGCGGCCGATTGTGAGCGAGTGGACGCGTCGGGAACTGGAAAAGCGTTTCAAACGGATACAGTAAGGGAGCGGCATGAATGGAGAAAACTCCGGTGCTTTGTGTGGCAGGTCCCACAGCAAGCGGTAAAACCGCTTTGGCGGTGCGGCTGGCCCACTGCCTGAACGGCGAGATTGTGAGCATGGACAGCATGCAGATTTATCGCCGGATGGACATCGGCACCGCAAAGCCGACCCCGGAGGAACGCGAAGGCATCCCGCATCACCTGCTGGACATTGTGGAACCGACGGAATCTTTTTCCGTGGCGGAGTATGCGCAGCGAGCGGAAACGTGTCTCTGTGAAATACACGGGCGCAGGAAACTGCCGATTTTGGTGGGCGGAACCGGGTTCTATCTTCGCGCGCTGACCGACGGGTTACACCTTGGCAGCGTACCCAGCGACCCTGAACTGCGGGAACGGCTGAAAGCTTCCGCTGTGGACGAAAACGGCAAACAGGCGCTGTTTCAGCGACTGGCAGCGGTGGACCCGGATACGGCCACAAGGCTATACCCCAATGACGTTGCGCGCGTTTCCCGTGCGGTGGAGGTGTACCTGCTTACAGGCAAGCCCCTGTCCCAACAACAAAACCCCACGCAGGAAAGACCGTTTACGTTTTGCCTGATCGGGACCACACTGGAGCGCCCGGAGCTGTACCGGCGGATCGAAAAGCGGGTAGACGCGATGATGACGCTGGGGTTATTGAATGAAGTCCGCGCACTGCTCACTTCGGGCGTACCGCCGGAGGCGCAGGCGATGCAGGGAATTGGTTATAAAGAACTGGCGCCAGTTATGCTGTATCACACGCCGCTTGAGGAGGCGGTTGCGCTGCTTAAACAAAACACGCGACATTACGCTAAGCGTCAGTGGACATGGTTTAACGCCGAAAAGCGCTTTCAATGGCTGGATATGGCGCAGGAAAACAGTACGGATCAGGCGCTGCGCATCGGCGAAGCGTTTTGGAAGGAAGCTAAAGAATGAACATTCGGGAACGGGTGGAAGCCGCTGAAGAACGCTGCGGCGAGGCGTTTAAACGAATCGATAACATCGCGCTGGAAAACACTGCGCGTGTATTGGACGCATTTCAGAAACACGAGGTGGCGGTAAGGCACTTTGCGCCAACGACCGGGTATGGGTACGGGGATACGGGCCGCGATACATTAGAAGCGATTTTCGCTGACCTGTTTGGCACGGAAGCCGCTATTGTGCGACCACAGATCGCATCAGGCACGCATGCGCTGTCGATGTGCCTGTTTGGGCTGCTGCTGCCGGGAGACGAACTGCTGTATGCTTCCGGCGCGCCATATGATACACTGGAAGGCGTAATTGGCATCCATGGGCCGGAGATCGGCTCGCTTCGGGAGATGGGCGTTACCTATGCGCAGGTAGAGCCGGATGCAAACGGCGGGTTGGATTTACCCGCCATTCGCGCAGCGATGAAACCCACTACCAGAGTGGTTGCCGTGCAGCGCAGCCGCGGGTATTCCGCACGCCGTTCGCTTACGCCGGAAGAAATGGAACCTCTGGCGCAAATGCTGCATACGGAGTTTCCCTATGCCTGCCTGATGGTGGACAATTGTTACGGCGAATTTGTGTGCCTTCAGGAACCGACGCAATACGGCGCGGATGTGTGCGTGGGCAGCCTGATTAAAAATCCCGGCGGCGGGCTGGCCCCGACGGGCGGATATATGGCGGGTCGGAAAGACCTGATCGAACGGATCAGCTATCGGCTGACTGCCCCGTCCGTAGGACTGGAAATCGGAAGTTATGCGGCGGGCTATCAGCCGTTTTATCAGGGCCTGTTCATGGCCCCGCATGTTGTGTCGCAGGCGGTAAAAACCGCCATACTGGCGGCTGCCGTATTCGCCGACTTTGGGATGAAAACGACGCCGGATGTGAACGCCCAGCGCACAGATATTATTCAGGCGCTGGAAATGGGTACGCCGGAACGGCTGGTGGCCTTCTGCCAGGGCATACAGGCCGCTTCGCCGGTGGACAGCATGGCTGTACCGGAACCCTGGGATATGCCGGGCTATCAGGAGCAGGTGATCATGGCGGCGGGTACGTTCGTCTCCGGAGCGAGTATCGAGCTGAGCGCCGACGCGCCTATGCGGGAACCTTACACGGTCTATTTACAGGGAGGGCTTACGTACAGCCACGGAAAGCTGGCATTGATACGCACGCTGGAAACCATGCAACAACAAGGCCTGTTGTAAAAAGAGAACAGTACCAGTTTACGAGGAGAAATCATTCATGGTATAATCCCAACGTTCCATGATACACGCTGAAGGGAGAAACGCAATTTGGCCGGACAGACAAAAAAGAAAGTAAACCATAAAGCCAACCTGACGCGCCTGATCGCGCTGATTCTGGCGGTGATGCTGTTGGGAAGTATTCTGCTGGCTGCCGCACTGAGTAATTTTATCTACTGAACAAAACAAGTAACGCCCCGTCTGCGGTGTTTGGCAGACGGGGCGTTTTCCAACCATGAAGTCCGCCTGTAAACTATATACTATTTCAAAACCTTAACGCTTCTATCTCGCGGCGTTTTTGCCCTCTGGCTTTGTCGCGAAGGCTCGACGTAGTCACCGCTACGCCTTCGCTTCCGCTCCTCGCCAGAGAACAAAACCGTTCGCGATCTATGATGCATTAAGGATTTGAAATAGTATTAGCAGTGCATTTCATGAAAATAGTAAAGAAGGCAGGTTGCGTAAAGACGCAAACAATGAAACTCTATTTTGGGCTGAACTGACCCGAAAGCAGGGTTATATGCATGGTGAGGAATGAATCAACGATCTGCTGCAACAGGAATGGTGAACCAGAAGGTGCTGCCTTCGTTTGCAGCACTCTCCACGCCGTATTGCAGCTTGTGAGCGTCTAAAATCCCCTTGACAATGCTCAAACCAAGGCCCGTCCCGGCGGCTGACCGCTTGTGGGGCTTCTGCCCCCGATAATACCGATCCCAGATGTGGGGGAGTTCCTCCGGGGCAATCCCTTCGCCTGTGTCGCTTACCTCCAGACGCACCACGCCATCCAAGATGATTTGGCGCACGGTAACGGTTTTATCCTCGCCTGTATAGGTCAGGGCGTTATTGATCAAATTATACACCACCTGACCGATCTTCATTTCATCGGCGCAGACGGTTACATTTCGGTCAAAAAGAAAGCGGAGATGGTATCCATCCTGCTCGGTCAGTTTTTGATACCGTTTCAGGATGCACTGGATGCTGTCGGTCAGGACAAACGGTTCCTGTTCGATAACGATACAGCCGTTTTTTCCGGCGCTGTATTCCAGTACGGTATTCACAAGGCTGGTAAGTCGGCGGGTTTCATCAATAATTACCTGCATGTTTTCCGGAGTGTTCTCCCCCGGCAAATCACGCATTGCTTCGGCGTAGCCTTCGATCAGGGTTAGCGGTGTGCGAAGATCGTGGGAGATGTTTGCGAGCAGTTCCCGCTGCATATCTTCCACCCTGCGCAGGTCTTTGGCTGCCTTCGTAAGCGCTGCATTCAGATCATGGATTTCCCGGTAGCTGATGCTGGTGAGCGCGGGGCGGAAACTGCCTTCCGCCAATCCGACGGCGGCTTCGCTGGTATCAATGATGGGCTGCGCGATACGCCGGGAGAGAACCAGCGAAATCAGGAAGGAAAGCAGCACCATGATAATGGCGATGTAAACATACTGGCTGCTCAGCGTCTGAACGGTTGCCTCAACCGGGGTAATCTGTGCGCCTAAAAGAATATATCGCGATTCCCCACCGGAAAGCTGAACCTTACGAACGGCGACCATACTGCGGGCAAGGTTATTATTCGCGGGAGGCACCGGACCGCTGAAACGATTTTCGTTATAACCGGTTTTATGGATACTGTCCATATTGTAGCTGCGATATACGGTTGCCTGATCATTGTCCGCAAGCGCAACATAGCGGGCAATATCGCTGGGTGACATGCGCTGGATTACGCCGTCTCGTGAAGCGTCCGCAGACACAATCTTTTCGCCGCTCTGGTTGACCACCAGAATGCTGATGTCGTTCGCCTCGGCAAGCCGGTCGGCCAACAATTGCAGGTCCTCGTTATCGATGTTCTCCCGCAATGTGTTTACGGTTGAGGTGAGCATACTCTTCTTTTGCAACTGATAAAAATCTTGCAGAAAGGCAATCTGAAATACCCAGAGAAGCGCCAGCAACGCTGCCGTGAAAATTAAGAAATACAAAAAAACACGGCCGCGAATTCCCAGTCGGTTCAATGGGGTAAAGGCGCCCCGGATTAACGACCCGACAGCCGGAAAGCGGCGACGCGCTGCCCCCTGCGTAAGCGGAGCAGCCTTACTGTTCTTTCTCAAAGCGATAACCTACCCCTCTGAGGGTCACAATATAATGGGCATACTTGCCAAGCTGGCGCCGAAGCAGTTTGATATGCGTATCCAGCGTACGATCGTCTCCAAAAAAATCATATCCCCATACCTCGGAAATCAGCTTGTCACGGGTCAGCGCAATCCCCCGATTGCGAACCAGGTAGAAAAGCAGATCGTATTCCTTCGGAGACAGTTCCACTTCCGCGTCGTCAATCGTTACCCGGCGTGCGGTGAAATCTACGGTCATGCCTTCGACCTGCGTTGTCTGGTGGGCTTCTTCGCCGGGTATAACGCCATGGGCCCGCCTGAGCACCGCGCCGATGCGAAGCATGAGCTCCTTAGGGGAAAAGGGCTTAACGACATAATCGTCAATCCCCAGTTCAAAACCGTGGATTTTATCATACTCCTCCCCACGGGCGGATAACAGGATAATCGGCACGTTGAGGCTGGTTTTACGGATTTCCCGGGACGCCGAAAACCCGTCCAGCTCCGGCATCATAATATCCATCACGATCAGGTCGAACGCTGTCGCCCGCGCGATTTCGACCGCCTGCATGCCGTTTTCTGCTTCGGCATAGGTGTAACCTTCAAAAACAGCATATTTCGCAATCAATTCGCGTATTTTCTGTTCGTCATCAACGATGAGAAGCTTCATCCGTATCGCCCCTTTCGCCTTGTGATATACAGTATACCAAATCTATAGCTGTTTGGAAAGCGTAAGCCCAACCAGAACAAGCACAGCTGCCACCGACCATAAGACTGTTGGAAGCAGAATGGAACGATCCATTGACAGATCACCTCCGTGTTTCCGTTACCGGATGATTTATTATCACATGAAGCCGTGAAACGGGGATGAAGGAAAGTTGAACGTTCGTTGAACAAAACAATATTCCT
>DAOPZG010000062.1:0-14413 GCA_035353235.1 Candidatus Limiplasma sp. | reverse complement strand
CCGCGCGAGCGGAAAGCCCCTGCCCATACCCGCAGGCATGGCTCCCTGCCCCGCGCACCAGCAGGTGCGAAACTTATTCACCCACAAGGTGCAAAACAGAATCCTAAAGGGTTGCGAAAGCCTTTACTTTGCATCTCTGCCCAGCAGGAAGGCCCCGATCAGCCCGCTGACCGGAAACAGTTCCGGCGGAACAATCAGTTCCTCCATATGCTCCAGCACCGCGGAAACATGCACATATCCGTTCAGCAGTTCCAGCGTGCGGGCGCGCACCATGGAATACAACGCCTTGCGCTGCATCACCCCGCCGCCTAAAATGATCTTGCGGGGGCTTACGGTCAGGATCAGGTTCATGCACATCTGCGCCAGATAATCCGCCTCAATGGAGAACACGGGATGATCGTCCGGCAGGTCGCGGGCGTCGCCGCCAACGCGGGCCCCGATGGCCGGGCCTGCGGCCAGCCCTTCCAGACAGCCGTCGTGGTACGGGCAAACCCCGTGCGGGATGGGGTCGTCCGCGCGGGGACGAAGCAGCATATGCCCCAGTTCCGGGTGCATCAGCCCGTGCACCAGCTTACCGCCGGACAGCACGCCGCCACCTACGCCGGTGCCAATGGTTACATATACCGCATCGCTCACGCCTCTGGCAACGCCCATTTCCGCCTCCGCCAGCACCGCCGCGTTCACATCGGTATCGATCGCACTGGGAATGTTCCGTCCGTTCAGCAGTGCGCTGAGCAGCGGATAATCCCGCCAGGCAAGCTTCGGTGTTTTGGTGATGCTTCCATAATTGGGCGCGGCAGGGTCCAGCTCCAACGGCCCGAACGAGCCGATCCCCAGCGCGTCAATGGCGTGTTTTTTAAAAAAATCGCGCATGGGCGGCACCGTTTCATCCGGGGTCAGGGTCGGCAGGGTAAGCCGCTCCAGTTCCTCGCCCGTCTCGGTAAAAATGCCCAACACCATTTTGGTTCCGCCGGCTTCCAAAGCGCCGATCTTTCTCATGGAAATTGCCTCCGTCATCAAATTGTGCCGTTATCATATCAGAATCCGCCCTGAAAAACAAGGCGGAGAGGGCTACGCATGCCTGCGGCAGAACGGTTTGCCAGATAAACACAAGAAGAACTATAATGAATTTAAAACGAACCGGTTCAACCGGGAATGCGTAAAAACAGGTTGACGAAACGCACTGTTACCGTGTATCTTTGCACTGGTATATCCTGGCCTTGCGTCCTGAGGTAACGTTGATGAGCGACCTGGTCCCGAATAATAGAAAGGATGGCTGGCATATGAAAACGAAAAAAATCCTGCTTGTACTGATGATGGTTCTTCTCTTACTGCTGATGACTTCCTGCGCGCCGGGCGACGGCACAAACTCGGTGGAACATCCGGCGGGATTCTTCTCCGGCGTATGGCATGGCTGGATTGCGCCTGTTACGCTGATCATTTCGCTGTTTAACAGGAACATCAATATCTATGAGGTTCACAATGTGGGCTTCTGGTATGATCTGGGATATTATATGGCGATCATCAGCGGCTTTGGCGGGCTGGCACTTTCACGGAAGAAGTGCAGGCATAAAGACCGGGAGGAGTAAACACCCCGAACAGGCCCTGTACACGGAAGCGGAGGTTGGCTACCTCGTTCGCCGACCGGATAAGGAATATATCCTCACGGGGAGATCACAACAGCCGGCGTCCAAATGGCGCCGGCTTTGCTTGTGGATGCCTGAAGGTTAATGGCCCTATGCCCGAAAAGAAGCGCGGCCCCTGATTCCCTGTGATAAATGCATGGATGTCAATTGTCCACAGTTTTTACGCCTCGCCGGTCATGGAGTAAACATCGAAATATGCGTCCGCGTTCGCCTCGTTTACCAGATGATCCTGCACCGCCAGTTGCCGCACGCTGTCGCCGCTGGCAATCGCCCGTTTGGCAAGGGCGGACGCGCGAGTGTAGCCAACCACGGGGCAAAGTACGGTTGCCAGTGCCGAGCTTTTCTCCACAAGCGCCCTGCATCTGCTCTGGTTTGCGGTAATCCCCTGAACGCACAGGGTGGAAAGCACATGTATTCCGTGCGTCAGGGCAGTGATAGAGCCGAACAGGCGGTTGAAGAGGACGGGCTCAAACGCGTTCAGTTCCAGCTGCCCGGCTTCCGCCGCCATGGTGATGGTAGCGTCGTTACCAACGACAAGGAACGCGATCTGGTTCACCACTTCCGGAATCACAGGGTTAATCTTACCGGGCATGATGGAGGAACCGTTTTGCCGGGAAGGCAGGCTGATATCACCAAAGCCCCCGATCGGGCCGGAGGACATCAGCCGCAGATCGTTGCTGATTTTGGACAGGTTGACCGCAAGGGCTTTCAGCGCACCGGACAGCGCGGCATATCCGTCCGCGTTCTGCGTAGCGTCAATACAGTCCTCCGCCGGTTCTAGCGTCAGTCCGCTGATTCCGCTCAGGTTCCGGACGATGTTTTGCACATAGGTCTTTCCAGCGTTGAGGTGCGTACCAATGGCAGTACCCCCGAGATTGACCTGATGCATCTCCGCCTCGGCGGTTTTGATTCTCGCAATATCCCGTTCGATACAGCTCGCATAGGCATGGAAGGTTTGCCCCAACCGGACCGGCACGGCGTCCTGTAACTGCGTTCTGCCAATCTTGATCACATTGTGGAACGCCCACGACTGCCGGGAAAGCGTATCCTTAAGCAATGTAAGCTGCTCGTACAGGCCGCTCAGCAAACGGATGGCGGTCATCCTGCCGCAGGTGGGGTATACGTCGTTGGTGGACTGGCTCATATTCACATGGTCGTTGGGATGAACCAGCGAATAATCCCCTTTTACACCGCCCAGCAGTTCGATGGCGCGGTTGGCGATCACTTCGTTGGCGTTCATATTGGTGGAGGTTCCCGCGCCCCCCTGAATGACATCAACGATAAACTGTTCGTGCCATTTGCCCGCAATGATCTCGTCGCAGGCCGTGATAATCGCCTGCGCGATGGACGCGGGCAGGTCGCCCGCAGCCCTGTTGGTAACGGCCGCCGCCTTTTTGATATAAGCGAGGCTCACAATCATCTCATCAGGTATGCGCTGTCCCGTGATCGGAAAATTCTCCACGGCACGCAGCGTTTGTACTCCGTATAAAGCATCAGCCGGAACCTGTAAACTGCCGATGCTGTCGCTTTCGGTTCTCCACCCGTCATCGCGCGTTAACATTGATGTTACGCCCCTTTTCGGATTGTTGCGGGGAGGTCGACTCTCCCTGCCTTTATTGTAATGTGGCTTCTCTTTATTTACAAATACATATAATATGATTTATACTATAGTCAACACACTATAAGGTGGCGGTACCGGATGTTTCATGAAATGCGTTATGTGTATGCGGTTTATCAGGAACAGAGCTTTTCCAAAGCAGCCGAGAAGCTGTATATATCCCAACCTTCGCTGAGCGCCATGGTGAAGCGGGCGGAAAAGCGGATCGGAAGCGATATTTTCAACCGCAGCACCATACCGGTTACGCTTACGCAGATCGGAGAAGCCTATATTGCCGATGTTGAAAAAATAATGGAGCTGGAAACAGAGCTCCGCCGCCACGTAAGCGACAGTAACGATTTACTGATCGGCCATCTGTCGGTTGGCGGAACCACCCTGTTTACCTCTTTCATTTTACCGGCACTGATCGCCGGGTTTACCAAACGTTATCCCGGCGTTACAATCCAGATTTGCGAGGCGAGCACGCAGCGTCTGGAAAAGGAGCTGGCGGAAGGCACGCTGGATTTTTTAATCGACAACTGCGAACTCAGCACGAAAATATACAATCAGGAGATTGTCTGCGCCGAGGAGCTGCTGCTGGCCGTGCCTGCGGCATCGGCAGCACACCAGACAGCGGGCCGTTTCAGCCTGAACGCTTCCGATATCCAAAAGGGCAGGCACCTGCTAAAGGATACGGAAATTGCCCCGTTTGACGCGTTTCAGAACGAGAATTTTCTATTGCTCAAGGAAGGCAATAATACGCGCGCCCGCGCCGATAAAATATTCAAGCGGGCGCGTATCAAACCGAAAATTCTGTTTTTGCTGGATCAGCAGATGACCACCTATCACCTGGCCTGTAATAACGTGGGGTGCGCTTTTGTGAGCGATACACTGGTTAAGCACATGCCCGCCACCAAAGAAATTCTGTTCTACAAACTCGATCACGATCTGGCTAAGCGGTATATTTATCTCTACAGTCGGCAGAACAACTACCAGACGCGCGCGGTGAAAGCCTTTATCGAAATGGCCGCGAAAGCGCCGCTTTCGTTTTCGTAAACCGCCTGCCCGGAGGCAGGGCGCGAAGAAATGAAGACTTGCCCTGTTGATCCGGTGCGAAGAAGACCCGTTAACAGGTATACCGCCGCAGACAGCTACATTTCAATAACCATCCGCCGACTAAGCCGATGGTTCTTCATATACGGGCAAAGTCCGAGATTACCAGCCACGACTCACGTCATTCTCAAGAAGTTGCAGCTCATGTAACACATTCTTTTCTTGTTATGGCTATATAATCAACCCAAGCTTTGCATGCAATTCTCTCAATCCTTTTTATATTACAGATGCGGTATTCGTTTTCTCCCATGTCTGTATATGTAAACGGCAAAGAAAATATCTGGTACCTATTATTTTGTAAGAAACTATTGCCATATAATTGTTTACATGCTAACGCTCCTCCTATCACATCAAGTTCTAATAAAGGGTCTATAATCGCGTTGTTATCGATTTTGATTTTATAAAATGCAACGTAATCGCCAACTGAAGGAAGTTTTCTATAGGGTCCAAAAACCAAATGATTATATGGTTGTGAAAGATCGGCACACCAAGCGTATCCATTATTTGCTGTCGCATCCGGTTCTGTATATCCAAATCTGTGGAACAATTCTTCAGCATTATAGAAAACTAGGCAGTTCTTTCGAATTTCATCTTCAGAAATCGATATCTGTTTGTAATTTTCTTTACTTCTTAGATAATTTTGCAAGTTCTCCATCTCAATCTTAACAATTAGATTTTTAAGCAATTCTGTTAATTCCTCATACGAATTATATTCAATACGTTGTAACCCAGCAATATTTGCGGGTACAGTTGTTCCACTTTTCATAAGTACATAATGCCTTTTCCCCAACCCCCTTGCATAACCTAATTCCATATAGACATTTGGATTTCCTGATGAGACTTCGTACAATCCAAAATGCGTTGTCGCAATTCTTTCTTCAATTCGTGTTAAGATGTGTTCTTGCATGGCTTCTGAATCCGCATAATATGCTTCAAAATCAGACCGAGCAAAGGCTCTATGAATAGCTTTCCTTAAATCGTCGTTATTCTGCTTTGAAAAATGATGTGCAACAAAGAATAGATTGTCACTCATAATCGTTACCGCCTTCATAATGAGGAGATGATGTTCATTTCTTACTCGAATAATACCATTAAATGTGATATAAATCAATATATGGTAAATATATACAGAGAAAATACAAATCACCCTAATGTCTTCGCCAAAGTGGTAGATTATTCAATACTTATCAATATTCGCTTTATCGCTGGTTTGTTTAAACCAACAGTAATACAAATATTTCAGTGCAATTCATATGACTCATTTTCTGGTTGACACAATGCATCATACTTTCCCATAAATCTTGACATTCGATGATAGGATCTTTAAATCCGTTCCAAATTCGTTTATTTTTAGGTTGGTAACAAGGAATTTCTCGATCAACATTCTGTCAGCATCCATGTCAGTTATCTCAAACTGGACGATATTCACAGACCCTAGCTCATGATAAGCACCCAGCGTATTGTGTAAAATGAATCGATATATAACCTTCCAAAAATGTACGTTGATACTTATTCCCGTTACCAGCCTTTACTGGGACACCAGTATGTAGGTTCTCAAAATTGTACATTTAAATGTCCCAAAAGAATCGGGTGTTTTGGTTTGCCTGTAATGGTTATCAAAACACCAGCGGTATTTATTTACCTGCTTTCCGCGTCAAAAAACCTCCTCTCATTTACTTAATAACCACATTTTAGTGTATGGAGTGGATTATGTAAAGAATAACCGTCCGCCAGCGAAGTGAGTTGTTTTATACAAAATAAAAGCGGCGCCTTCCGGCGGAAAAATCCGTCGGGAGGCGCCGCCCTGTTATCCGCAAAGCGGATCAATGACCGTCTCGCAGAAAAAGTTCAATAACCGGCACCAGCACATCCGGTTTCACCGGCGGAAGCTCAATCACCAGCAAATCTTCCGACACAGTCGCGCCGAAGCTGAAATGTTCCACTTTCCCTTCGGTGTATTTCAGCTCGCTACCATCGTGCAAAAACTGCGCGCACTCCACTTTGCCCGCCAGCCCCCTGAGCTGCAGATGCGCGTAGGGATAGGCAAACAAATGGATGTACAGCCGCTTGCCGTCTTCGGACTGGGTCATGCGGCAGTCCTGCGGAAGCGCCGCCAGATATTCCGGCTCCGCCATGGTGCAGCCGTAAATGGAGCGGGCGTTAAAGTGCATCCAGTCCTCATAAACCTTCAGGGCGCTTACGGCGCGGCTGTCAAAATAACCGCGCGCGGTGGGGCCAACGTTCATCAGCAGGTTTCCACCCAGCGAAACGGTGTTTATCAGCATCCTGATCAGCATTTCCGGCGATTTCCAGGTGGCTTCATCCCGGTAATATCCCCACGAGCCGGAAAAAGTATGGCAGGCCTCCCAGGTAACCAGTTCGCCCGTTTCGGGATGCCGCACCCAGGTAAGTGGCTGGTACTGCTCCGGCGTCCAGAGGTCCTGATCGATCTCGGTACGGTTATCGATGATGATCTGCGGTTGCAGGCTGCGCGCCAGCGCAAGCAGTTTCTCCGCTTCCCAATCGTCCTTGCCCTTGCCGCGCATCCACGGCTTATCCCTGGGGATGGGATGCTCCGCGGGGTTGCTGTAGGAAAAATCGAACCAGAGAATATCAATCTTGCCGTAGTTGGTAAGCAGCTCGGTGACCTGATTGCGCATGTATTCCGCGTATCTGGTCATATCCCGTTTTTCGCTGACGGCTTTCGCGTCCGGGTCGTCGCGGCGGGGGTGCAGCATATCAATCGGGAAATCCGGATGGTGCCAGTCGATCAGCGAGTAGTAAAAACCGATCCGAATACCCTCGGCGCGGAAAGCGTCCACAAATTCCCGCAACAGGTCGCGGCCCGCGGGGGTGTTGATCGCCTTGTAATCCGTATAGGCGCTGTCCCAAAGGCAGAAACCTTCGTGGTGCTTAGTGGTCAGCACCACATATTTCATGCCGGTCGCTTTGGCGCGGCGCGCCCATTCCTTCGGGTCGAACAGGTCCGGGTTGAAGTGGCGAAAATACAGATCGTAATGCTCTTCCGGAATCTTTTCCTGGGTCTTGATCCACTCGTGGCGCGCAGGCAGGCTGTACAGCCCCCAGTGGATAAACATGCCAAAACGGTCATGGGTGAACCAGGCCGTATCGCCGGGGGTCTTTTTTGTGCTGTACGAGGACATCAGTCGTACCTCCTCAGATATTTCTCATCTGTTTGATATAACCCGCATCCGTAACGGAATAGCGGTTTTCATCAGGCGACAGCGACGAGCCGAAAATGATTGCCGGATTATGCTCTGTGGAATGATCGTAACGGTTCACCGTATGACCGAAGTGAACCTGCGTCGCGCCGGTTTCCGCCAGCAGCCGTTTAAGGGTCCACTGGTTTACCCCGCCGCCGGGCAGAATTTCGATGGCCCCGCCGGCAAAATCCATCATGGCCCGCAGCGTATCAATGCCATACAGCACGTTGGGCGCCTGCCCGCTGGTAAGCACCCGCGTGAAGCCCAGCTCGATCAGGTCGCCGAGCGTGCGTTTCCAGTCCGGCACAACGTCGATCGCGCGGTGAAAAACAGCCGGTTTCCCGCCGCAGAGCGCCAGCATCTCTTTGCAGCGGGCCTGATCCAGAGAACCGTCCTCCTTTAAAAAGCCGAACACCAGCCCGTCCGCGCCGTTTTCCAGCAACAGCGCGGCGTCTGTTAGCAGGGTCTCATACTCAACGTCCGTATAACAAAATCCGCCCTGACGGGGCCGCGCCATCGCCATGACCGGAATGTGCGTATGCCGCTTCACCGTTTTCAACGTGCCCACCGTGGGGGTAAGCCCGCCGTGAAACAGACAGCTGTTCAGCTCCACACGGTCCGCGCCACCCTTCTCGGCTTCCATCGCGTCCTCCGCGGAGCCGCAGCAGATTTCGATCAACAGTTCCTTTGCGTCCATAGGAAACTCCTTTACAGTTCGTTTTCAAACAAAGCCTGCAGCGAATGCTTTTGGGCGCATATAGCCGCCCCGTACGCGGCGTTGTTTTGAAAATCGCTGGAAATCATCGCGTTGGCGGGCATATCCGGCAAAAGCATCTCCTGAAAGCACTCGATCACAGAACCGCCGAGGATCAGCGCATAGGGCGCGCAAAGTCCCTGGATCATCCCCAGCACTGTTCGCAGGTGGGAACGCAGCCCGTCAATCAGCCATACCGCCCAATACAGCCGCAGGGCATACGCTTCTTTCAAATCCAGTAATGAAGAGATGTTCAGGTCCACCTTCTTGGCCCGGGCAATCAGATACTTTTCCAGCAGATGGTCCTGCAGCGCCGTGCCTGCCTCCACCGGGATACGGTCCAGCTCGCCTGCGCTGTTATCCTGCCCGCGCACCAGCTGCCCGTTGGCGCACATCGCCATACCGAGGCCCTTGTCCACCATCAGGTAAACGGCATCCTGATCGTCGCCAAGCCCTCTTTTTACGCGCTCCCCCATCAGGCACGCGTTTACGTCGTTTTCAATTGACACTTCGCAGTTCAGCATATCGGCAATCGGTTTAGCGACCTGCACATCCACCCAGCCAAGCACGTCGCTGCGGTGTACGATCCCGTCTTTGAAGCTGACAATCCCCGGGATACCGATGCCGACGCCGCGCAGTTTTTCTTTGGGAATCTGTTTCTGCCGCAGCAGTTCGAGGGTGAGCACCATAATCGTATAAGCCAGATCGTTCAGCGTATATCCCGGTTTGATTTCCTTTTTCACTTCGGCCAATACGGTATCCGTTGCATCAATCAGGCAGGCATAGACGGTGGTTCGCGAGCAGTATACGCCCACGAGATACGCGCCGGTTTTACTGATGTTGAGCCCAACCGCCTTGCGGCCCCGCCCGAGGGAAGCGGTAGCGACGCTCTCCTCCACCAGACCCTTTTCAATCAGCCGCGCAACCACACGCGTAACGCTCGCGGGGCTCATATCCGTCATTTGGGCAATGGACGTTCTGGAGATGGGCTGATTGGATTGGATCAATTCATACACATATCGTTTGTTGTAGGTACGAATATGCTCCAGTGTGTTAATTGGTTGCATAGTACCTCCTGCGGATTTGCAATTCACTTTCCAGTAAATTCTACCACACGGGAAAATAAGTTGCAATATATATTTGCTGTTAAGAAATTTAATCGATCATCACGATATACTCAAGGCTATTATGGCGCAATTTTGACCGTATTTTCGATGCTAACGGTGCCTCGTGAAATAAGTCGAGGATAATTTTGCGATAGCTATTAAAATTTCATTGAAACACTGTATTATATTTTCACAGATGAAAATAATGAACGGGGGACTGTGTGATGTTTTCAGTCAAGCAGGCTTCACGCACCGAATATCCCATGCCCGCCAGCAGTTTCAGGAAGCGCGTTAAAAAGAGTCTCCCTTATTATGTGCTGATCGCACTTCCCCTGATTTTTCTGTTGATTTTCAAGTATTATCCGATGCTCGGCGCACAGATCGCCTTTAAGGATTATAAAGTGCGGCTGGGCATCTGGGGCAGTCCCTGGGTGGGATGGGAAAACTTCACCACGTTCTTTCAGTCTCCGTCGTCGCTTACGATCATTGCAAATACGTTCATCTTAAGCCTGTATTACTTGATCGCCAGTTTTCCTATTCCCATTATTATGGCGATTTTTCTGAACGAGTGCCGCAGTACGGGGTTTAAGAAGTTTACGCAGATGATCACCTATATGCCGTACTTTATTTCCACAGTGGTTCTGGTGTCCATGATCCTCCAGTTTACCGACGTATCCTCCAGCATTGTGAATCAGCTGATTCAGGCGTTTGGCGGAAACAGCGTCAATTTCATGGGAAAAGTTGAGTATTTCCGTTCAATTTACGTTTGGACAGGCATATGGCAGAGCACGGGCTATTCCTCCATTATTTATCTGGCCGCGCTTACCGGCGTCCCGCTGGAACTGTATGAGGCGGCCCGTGTGGACGGCGCCAGCAAGTTCAAACGGATTTTACACATCGATTTGCCGCACATCATGCCGACGATTATCACCCTGTTCATCCTCAACACCGGCTCCATCTTATCCATCGGTTTTGAGAAAATTTATCTGATGCAGAACTCCATCAACACACCCGTTTCCGAGGTCATCTCCACCTATGTGTACAAAGTTGGTTTGATCAACTCAAACTTCAGCTTTTCCACCGCGGTCGGATTGTTCAACTCCGTGGTCAATCTGGTGCTGTTGCTGCTTGTAAACTCGCTCTCCAAAAAATTCAGCGACGTGCAGGTAATATAGAAAGAAGGCGGGGCAAACATGATTCTGGCACAAGCGAAGCGCAAGAACCGGATCCGGCAACGCTGGGACGATAATCTGTTCGATGTGATATCCACCATCTTTCTGGCGTTATCCGTGCTGGTTGTGGCGTATCCTTTACTCTATGTGGTCAGCGCGTCCTTTTCTTCCACCAATGCGGTCATGGCCGGCAAAGTCTGGCTGTTTCCGGTGGACCCGACGCTGGTCGCCTATCAGGCTGTGTTCACCTACCAATCCATCATGACCGGTTATCTGAACTCCGCGATTTACACCGTATGCGGCACGGCCATTAACCTTCTGCTTACGATTCTCTGTGCGTTCTGCCTGTCCAGCAAGGATTTTTATGGGCGCAAGGTCGTATCGGTGATGGTGATCTTCACCATGCTGTTCAATGCCGGTCTTATCCCCAACTACCTGCTGATTAAGAACCTCGGATGGCTGAACACCATCTGGTCGCTGATTATTCCAAACGCCATGAGCGCATGGTACGTCATCCTGATGCGCTCCTATTTTTCCAGTTCCATCTCCCGGGAGCTGTTTGAGGCCAGTTCGCTGGATGGCTGTTCGGTTTACCGGCAACTGTGGTCGATCGTTCTTCCGCTTTCCGGACCGATTATCGCCGTTATCTCGCTGTATTGCGCCGTGGGCATCTGGAACAGCTATTTTGACGCTTTCATTTACATTTCCAAAAAGGAACTCTTTCCGTTACAGGTGGTTTTGCGTAACATCCTGATTTTAAACCAGGTGGATATGACGACCGTAGCGGATTTACGGGACATGGCTTCCCGACAGGGCATGAGCAATCTGCTGAAATACGCGGTCATCGTCGTCTCCAGTGTTCCGCTGCTGTTGCTGTATCCGTTTGTACAGAAGTACTTTGTAAAAGGCATCATGATCGGCGCCGTAAAAGGCTGAACCATCAATATTTTTACATCGTTGTGTAAAAATATAGAATTCAATTGGGGAGGGTAAAAAAATGGGCAAAAAGATGATGAGGACTCTGGTTGCAATGGTTCTGACCATCGCTCTGGCCATGGGCTGCGTCAGCAGCGCATCCGCCTGGGAACCGCAATGGAAACACGACGAGGATCTTTCCAGCTACAAACTGTGCGACAACTTTGGCGACATTAAACTTCGTTTTGCCGTCACCAGCGTACCCGCGATTATCGACTGGGAAACCAATGAGTATGTCAAGTGGATTGAAGACGTGACCAACGTCGATCTTTCCTTTGAGCTTATTCCTTACGATGGCCGCGCGGAAAAACTGGGCCTTCTTCTGGCTTCCGGCGATTACCCGGACGTATTCCTCTCCGTCGGCATGACCAACCAGATGATCAGCCGCTATGGCGTTGACGAGCAGATGTTCCTGCCGCTGAACGACCTGATTAATCAGTACGGCACGTTCACCAAACAAATCTTCGAGGAGTATCCGGGTTCCGAAAACGCAATTACCCAATTGGACGGGAAAATCTATTCGCTCCCCGTCGTGAACGAGTGCTATCACGCCACCGTACCCACCAAGTTCTGGATGAACCAGACCTGGCTGGACAACCTGGGCCTCAAACAACCCACCACGCTGGATGAGCTGTACAATGTACTGGTAGCCTTCCGCGATCAGGATGCGAACGGAAACGGCGACCCGAGTGATGAAATCCCGCTGGCGGGCGACTATTTCGATGGCTGGTACACCAACCCCGAGCGTTTCATCATGAACGCTTTCACCTACTATAACCTGGACCTTGATAAGAACGACACCTCGACCTACGAAGCTTTCGGCCTGTATATGAACGGCGATACCGTAACCACTCCGTTTGCGGATCCCGAGTTTAAAAAGGGCGTTGCCTATGTGGCCAAGATGATCAAAGAGGGCCTGATCTACGAAGGCTCCTTCACACAGGACCTGGCCGGGCTTACCCAGCTGGCCGAATCCGGCCGTTTGGGCTCTGCCAACGGCGGTTACATCCTGTTTGCCGACCTGGGCGGCGACGTATACAAGCAGTATCGCGCCGTGATGCCCGTAACGGGTCCGGAAGGGTATCAGGGGATCATTTCCTTCCCGTATGACTCCGTTTCCGGCAACATGTTTACCATCTCCGCCGATTGCAAGAACCCCGAAGCCGCATTTAAGATCGGCGATATGCTGTACTCCTATGCCGCCAGCATGCGCGGTTACTACGGCGTGTACAACAACGCCTGGACCGATGCGGATGCCGACGCTGTGGGCATTAACGGCGAACCCGCCCTCTACAAACTGCTGAAACCGTGGCAGGAAACCGAACCCCAGAACGACTGTGTTTTGCAGATGACCACTTCCAGGCGCGATTCCAAGTTCCGCCTCGGCGAGCCTTCCGATCCCAATGTGGACCTTTACAGCGCCGCCGGCCTGGAAACCCTGCTGTATCAGGTAACCAAGGATTACAAACCCTATGCGGACGACACCAAAGCGCTCCCCACCATTAAGTTTACGGAAGATGAGAACGCCGAGCTTTCCGTGCTGATGGCAGACCTGTCTACCGCCATTAAAGAAGGCATGCTGGGTTTCTTCACCGGCTCCAAGGATGTCGACACCGAGTTTGACTCCTGGCTGCAGGACCTGAACAGCAAAGGCTTAAGCCGCCTTACGGAAATCTATCAGAACGAGTACAACGCGCAGTTTAAATAGTCTTCGCACCCTGTAACGGGAAAGCCGCCGCTTCGGCGAGTTTACAGCCGTTGAAGCGGCGGCTTTCTGCCAGGATACCGGCAGCGATGCGCCCGCAACGTCGTGTCCATCAATATAAAAAATGATTCAGGCAAGCGCTGATTCCCCCGATTAACAACTACTTAGGTTCAGCGTTTTCCTGAGGCATTTAACAAAACAGAGTGGAAGTGTGACAATGAAGATCAGCCAGGCAAGAGAATTTATCCAACGGGCTTTACCCGCATCGGATCAGATCAGCATTACGGACGATGTGATTGATTCGTTCGCCGCCCATGCAGTGATGCTGCGAAACGATGTGGAATGGTGCAGAAATTTGCCGGAAGATCTCTTTCTTGCTTACGTATTATTTCCCCGCGTGAACAACGAACATCTGGAAATTCATCGCGAAGAAATTTATCGGGAGCTGTTCCCCCGCATACGGGATATGAACATGCGGCAGGCCGCGCTGGAAGTCAACTTCTGGTGTTTTGAAAAAGCGACGTACTGCACAACAGACAACAGAACAGCCAGCGCGAAAACGGTGATCAAACGGGCCTGCGGTCGCTGCGGTGAGGAATCCACCCTGCTGGTTTGCGCTCTGCGCGCTGTTGGCATCCCCGCGAGGCAGATTTATGTTCCCCGTTGGGCCCATTGCGACGATAACCACGCCTGGGTGGAAGCCTATGTGGACGGCGCGTGGCACTATATGGGCGCGTGCGAGCCGGAAACCGAGCTGGACAGCGGCTGGTTTACATCCGCCGCGTCGCGCGCCATGATTATCCATACGGTCGCTTACGGCGTATGCCCTGCCGGTGAAGAAATGCTTTCGGAGGATCACCACCGCTGCCTTCTCAACCGCACGAAAGCCTATGCGGAATGCGCGTCGATACGGATACGGGTTCACAGCGCCGGAACGCCGCTGGCTGGCGCGCGCGTAGCGTTGGAGCTGTTCAACGAAGGCGAGCTTGTACCCATCTCCACGTTAAGTACTGATTGCGACGGTTACATCGGCGTCACGGTTGGGCTTGGCGGCCTGCACCTGCAAATATCATACGAGGGCCGCTTTGTTACCGCAGTTATCGACACACGGGAAACGACCT